>NZ_NRRU01000107.1 GCF_016583785.1 Rubrivivax gelatinosus
GGCCGGGGGCGAAGGGTCTGGCTATTGTGCGGCGCGCTTGGGTTCGCGTGCAGGCAGCGCTTAGACTGCCCGCGGTGACTTCCCCGACTTCGTCCGTTCCGCTCTCGCGGCTCCTAGATCTGACCGCCGACGCCGTGCAGGCGGTCCGCGCCGGCCGCTCGCTGACCGACGTCATCGCGCGCGTGCCGGCCGACGCCCGCCCCGGCGTGCAGGCGCTGGCTTTTCACACGATGCGCTGGCTCGGCAGCGCCGGCGAGGTGCGGGCGCTGGTCGCACCCAAGTCGCCGCCGCCCAACGTCGAATCGCTGCTGGTCACGGCGCTGGCGCTGCTCTGGCCTACCGGCGAGCCCGCGCCCTATACCGACCACACGCTGGTCGACCAGGCCGTCAACGCCGCGCGCCACCGCACGCCGGTGGCCGCCGGCTTCATCAACGCGGTGCTGCGGCGCTTCGTGCGCGAGCGCGACAAGCTCGCCGCCGCCGCGCGCCACCAGCCGCTGGGCGCTTTCAACCACCCGCTGTGGTGGATCGAACGCGTGCGCCACGACTGGCCGACGCAGTGGCAGGCGCTGCTGGAGGCGGCCAACGTGCACCCGCCGTTCACGCTGCGTGTGAACCACCGCCGCGGCAGCGGCGAGGCCTATCTGCAGCGGCTGGCCGCGCAGGGCCGCGCCGCCAGCCTGGTCGACGACCCGGCGCTGCTCGGCCAGGCCGTCGTGCTGGCCGAACCCTGCCCGGTGACGCAGCTGCCGGGCTTCGCCGAAGGCGAGGTCTCGGTGCAGGACGCCGCCGCCCAGCGCGCCGCGCCGCTGCTGGTCGGCGACGGCCTGCCCGCCGGCGCGCGTGTGCTCGACGCCTGCGCCGCACCCGGCGGCAAGACCGCGCACCTGCTGGAGCTGGCCGAGCTGGACCTGCTGGCGCTGGACAGCGACCCCACGCGCCTGGTGCGCGTGCAGGAGAACCTGAACCGCCTGCAGCTGAAGGCCGAAGTGCGTGCCGGCGACGCGCGCGACACCGCCGCCTGGTGGGACGGCCGGCCGTTCGACGCCATCCTGCTGGACGCGCCCTGCAGCGCCTCGGGCATCGTGCGCCGCCACCCGGACGTGCGCTGGCTGCGCCGGCCCGACGACATCAGCTCGCTGGCGCGCCTGCAGGCCGAGATGCTGGAGGCGCTGTGGCCGCTGCTGGCGCCGGGCGGGCGCCTGGTCTACGCCACCTGCTCGCTGTTCCGCAGCGAAGGTGCCGAGCAGATCGACGCGTTTTTGCAACGCCACGGCGGCGGCGAGGCGAGCCTCGATCCGCTGTCGCCGGGGCACCTGCTGTCGCTCGCCGACAATGGCCCGCAGCCGTCCGCCGGCGCGCCGCGCGCGCTGCAAGACGGCTTCTACTACGCGCTCCTCCACAAGGCCTGACCCCCGCTCCCGTTCCGTCATGCGATCGCCGCCGGTCCGCCGAAGACTGCTGCAGGGCCTGGGGCTGTGGATGCTGCTGGCCTGGCTCGCCGTCGGCGCCGCGCTGGTGCAGGCGCAGGGCGTCGAGCTGACGCAGCTGCAGGTCGGCCGCGGCGATGGCGCGCTGACGCTGGAGTTCGCCGCCCGGGTGACGCTGCCCAAGGCGGTCGAGGAGGCGATGACGCGCGGCGTGCCGGTGTACTTCGTCGCCCAGGCGACGCTGCGCCGCGACCGCTGGTACTGGCGCGACGAACGTGTCGCCCGCGTCACGCGCAGCTGGCGCGTCGTCTACCAGGCGCTGACCTCGAGCTGGCGTGTCGGCCTGGGCGGCCTCAACCAGAGCTACCCGACGCTGGCCGAGGCGATGGCCGCGGTCACGCGCAGCGCCGGCTGGCGCATCGCCGACCTGTCGCAGCTCGAGCCCGGCAAGGACTATTACGTCGAGTTCAGCTGGCGTCTGGACACGACCCAGCTGCCCAGCCCGATGCAGATCGGCCTGGGTGGCCAGGCCGACTGGGCGCTGGGTGCGGAGCGCGAGTTGCCCGTCGAGCTGCCATGAGCCGTCCGACGCGCTGGATCTGGAGCGTTGCGCTCGTCGCCGGCATCGGCGCGGCGCTGGTGCTGGCCTTCGTGCTGTCGCTGAGCACCGCCGGCGGCGGCTTCTACGAGCGCCATTTCGTCTGGTTGTTCTGGCTCAACGCCGCGGTCGCGGCGCTGCTGCTGCTGGTCATCGGCGTGGCCGCGGTGCGGCTGGTGCTGCGCCAGAAACGCGGCAAGTTCGGCAGCCGGCTGCTGATCAAGCTGGCCGGCATCTTCGCGCTCGTCGGCGTGCTGCCGGGCATGGTGATCTACGCCGTGTCCTACCAGTTCGTCTCGCGCAGCATCGACGCCTGGTTCGACGTCAAGGTCGCCGGCGCGCTCGACGCCGGGCTGGCGCTGGGCAAGTCGACGCTGGACGCGCTGCAGGCCGACGTCGGCGCGAAGGCGCGGCTGGCGGCCGACCGCGTCGGCGACACGCACGCGCCCTCGCCGCTGACGCTGGAGCGGCTGCGCGAGCAGATCGGCGCGCGCGAGCTGACGCTGCTGGGACACTCGGGGCAGGTGCTGGCCACGGCCGGCGTCGCGCCGGGTTCGTCGCCGCCCGATCGGCCACCGGCGAACCTGCTGCGCCAGGCGCGCTCGCTGGGCTGGGCGAGCCAGGTCGAGGGCCTGGACGAGGAGGCGCTGGCCGTCGGTGACACCGCTGCGCCGCGGGTGCGCGCGATCGTGCTGCTGCCCGACTCGAGCATCCGCCTGACGGCGAGCGACGACCGCTTCCTGATGGTCACGCAGCCGCTGCCGCGCAAGCTCGCGGTCGATGCGCTCGCGGTCCAGGCGGCGCACGGCGAGTACCAGCAGCGTGCGCTGGCGCGCGACAGCCTGTCGCGCATGTACATCGGCACGCTGACGCTGGCGCTGATCCTCGCCGTCTTCGGCGCCGTGCTGCTCGCCATCCTGCTGGGCAACCAGCTGGCGCGGCCGCTGCTGCTGCTGGCCGACGGCGTGCGCCAGGTCGCCGCCGGCGACCTGCAGCCCAAGCCGGTGTTCGCCTCGGGCGACGAACTCGGCGGGCTGACCCGTTCGTTTGCCGACATGACGGCACAGCTGGCCGACGCGCGCGAGCAGGTGCAGCGCGGCGTCGCCCAGCTCGAGGGGGCGCGCACGCGGCTGCAGACCATCCTGGACACGCTGACCGCCGGCGTCATCGTCTTCGACCGCGAAGGCTGCATCGACACCGTGAACCCGGGCGCGACGCGCATCCTCGGGCTGCCGATCGCAGCCTGGCGCGGGCGCCACCTGGGCGAGCTGCCCGAACTGGAGACTTTCGCGCGCAGTGTCGAGCAGCGCTACGAACAGCTCGCCGACCGCAGCGAACTGGGCGGCGACCACTGGCAGGACGCCTTCGAACTGGCGCGCACCGACGGTGCCACGCTGACGCTGCTGGTGCGCGGCGCGCCGCTGCCCGGCGAGCAGCGGCTGATGGTGTTCGACGACATCACCGAGGTCGTCTCGGCGCAGCGTTCGCAGGCCTGGGCCGAGGTCGCGCGCCGGCTGGCACACGAGATCAAGAACCCGCTGACGCCGATCCAGCTCTCGGCCGAGCGCCTGCAGCACCGGCTGGAGAGCAAGCTCGAAGGCAACGACCAGGCGCTGCTGCTGCGTTCGGTGGCGACCATCGTCGCCCAGGTCGACGCGATGCAGCGCCTGGTCAACGAGTTCCGCGACTACGCCCGGCTGCCGGCGGCGCAGATGAAGCCGCTGGACCTGAACGCCCTGGCCAACGAGGTGCTGGCGCTGTACGGTCAGGCGCACGACCGGGGCGAACTCGTCGTGCAGCTGGCCGAGGCGCTGCCGCGCATCATGGGCGACGCGACGCAGATCCGGCAGGTCATCCACAACCTGGTGCAGAACGCGCTCGACGCGGTTGCCGAACTCGCCGACGGCCGGGTCGAGATCGGCACAGCCAGATCGGTGGGCGAGAACGGCGAGCTGCGCTCGGTGCGCCTGTTCGTTCAGGACAACGGCCCCGGTTTTGCCGAGAAGGTGCTCAAGCGCGCCTTCGAGCCCTATGTCACCACCAAGGCCAAGGGCACGGGCCTGGGCCTGGCGGTGGTCAAGAAGATCGCCGACGAACATCACGCCCGGCTGCGGGTCGTCAACCTGCACGCCGACGAGAGGTCGGACACCCCGATAACGGGGGCCCGAGTTTCGCTATCATTTTCCGTACTCGCACCTGTGCCGAGCCCCGAGACCGACGCCGGCCCGGCGCCGGCTCCCGGTGACGCAACGCAGGTGCATTGACCGCAGCGCATGGCAACGATTCTGGTAGTGGACGACGAGCTCGGCATCCGTGCCCTGCTCTCGGAGATCCTCAGCGACGAAGGTCACACGATCGAACTCGCGGAGAACGCGGCCCAGGCCCGCCAGGTGCGCGAGTCCCTCCGGCCCGACTTGGTGCTGCTCGACATCTGGATGCCCGACGTCGACGGCATCACGCTGCTCAAGGAGTGGCAGGCGAGCGGCCAGCTGACGATGCCGGTCATCATGATGAGCGGCCACGGCACGATAGACACCGCGGTCGAGGCCACCAAACACGGTGCCGTCGCCTTCCTCGAAAAACCGATCACGCTGCAGAAGCTGCTGCGTGCCGTCGAGCAGGCGCTGGTACGGCCGGGCCAGCGCCTGGCCGCCGCGGTGCCCGCGCCGGGCCCGCGCGACGCCGCCGCGCTGCCGCGCAGCTTCGTCAACGGCGGCAGCCTCGCCGCCGCCGTGCTGCCGCCCGCGGCCGCGCCGATTCCGGCCGGCCCGCGGCCCGAGCAGAGCTTCGACCTCGACCGCCCGCTGCGCGAGGCGCGCGACGCCTTCGAGAAGAGTTATTTCGAGTTCCACCTCGCCAAGGAAGGCGGCTCGATGACGCGCGTGGCCGAGAAGACTGGCCTGGAGCGCACCCACCTGTACCGCAAGCTCAAGCAGCTGGGCGTCGATCTCTCGCGCAACAAACGCGGCACATCCTGAAAGCTGTGCTATAGTCGAGGGCTCTTGGCCTGGTAGCTCAGTTGGTAGAGCAGCGGATTGAAAATCCGCGTGTCGGTGGTTCGATTCCGCCCCAGGCCACCAAGAGATGCGGGATTAGCTCAGTTGGTAGAGCGATACCTTGCCAAGGTATAGGTCGAGAGTTCGAGCCTCTTATCCCGCTCCAAGATTTGAGGGCCCGGTTTCAGCAGAAGCCGGGCCCTTTGTCTTTTCCGCGGCCCGCTTCAGCTCTCGGCGGTGAAGAAGCTCAGCCGGCCCAGCTCGCAGCGCGCCACGGCGCTGCCGTAGGCCTGACTCAGCGAGGCGCTGCACAGCACCTCGTCCGGGTGCCCGGCGGCGAGCACACGGCCCTCGGCCAGCAGCGTGACGTGGTCGCAGTAACGCGCCGCCAGGTGCAGGTCGTGCAGCACCACCACCACCGCGGCGTCGGCGGCGCAGGCGCGCAGCAGGCGCATCAGCTGGTGCTGGTGCGGCAGGTCCAGATGCGCGGCCGGTTCGTCGGCCAGCAGCAGCGGCGGGCGGTGCGCGATGGCGCGGGCCAGCGCGGCGCGCGCTGCCTCGCCGCCCGACAGCGTGTGCAGCCGCCGCTGGCGCAGCGGCCCGAGTTCGCAGGCCTCGATCAGCGCCGCGCTCGGCGGCGCCAGCGCCAGCTGCAGCAGCTCGTCGACCGTCAGGTCCCAGTGGCTGTGCGTTTGCTGCGGCAGGTAGCCGATGGCCTGCGCCAGTGCGCGCGGCTTCCAGCCGGCCAGCGGACGGCCGAGCAGGCGCACCTCGCCGGCGTGCGTCGGGCGCAGCCCGATCAAGGCCTGCAGCAGCGTGCTCTTGCCGGCACCGTTGGCGCCGACCAGCGCGAACAGGCCGCGCGCCGGCCACGACGCGGTGATGCCGTGCAGCAGCGTGCGCCCGCCGGCACGCACCTGCAGCCCGTGCGCCGCCAGGGCCGGCGATGTCGTCGTGTCCATCCTCACTCCCGTCGCCTCAGCAGCAACCCCAGGAAGAACGGCCCGCCGACCAGCGCCGTCAGCAGCCCGGCCGGGATCTCGCTGGGCGCCAGCGCCGCGCGTGCGATCAGGTCCACCAGCACCATCGCCGTGCCGCCGGCCAGCACGCAGGCCGGCACCAGCCGGCCGTGCAGCGGCCCCAGCCACCAGCGCAGCAGATGCGGCACCACCAGGCCGACGAAGCCGATCAGCCCGCCCCAGCAGACCGCCAGCGCGGTGGCCAGCGCCGCCAGCAGCACCGCCTGCGCGACCAGCCGCGGCACGCGCACGCCCATGCCGTGCGCAGCCTGTTCGCCCAGACCCAGCGCGTCCAGCCCGAAAGCCAGCCGCCGGGCGCCGGCGGCCAGCAGCACGAGCAGCGGCACGAAAGCGGCGCACTGCGCTGCGGTCGGCGTCTGCACGCCGCCCAGCTGCCAGGAGATCAGCGCACGCAGATTGGTCGACTCGTCGCCGAAGAGCATCAGCAGCAGCCCGCGCAGCGCCGACAGGATGGCTGCCAGCGCGACGCCGGCCAGCAGCAGCCGTGCCGGCTGCCAGCTGCCGCCGGCACGGCCGACGGCCAGCACCAGCCAGCTCGCGCCCCAGGCGCCGGCAAAAGCCAGCAGCGGCAGCGACCAGCCCGGCGGCAGCCATTGCGGCAGCAGCAGCGCGATGGCCGCACCCACCGCGGCACCCGAGGCGCTGCCCAGCAGATAGGGCTCGGCCAGCGGGTTGCGGAACACGCCCTGGAAAAGCAGCCCGGCCAGCGCCAGGCAGGCGCCGACGAAGAACGCCGCCGCGACACGCGGTGCGCGCCAGACCCAGACCAGGTCGTGCAGCAGCCCCTCGCCGCCCAGCCACTGCGCCGGCGCCACCCAGGCCGCGCCGCCGCTGAGGGCCAGCAGCAGTGCCCCCAGCAGCGCGGCCACCAGCAGCGGCGTCGCATGCCGCGCCCGCCGGGCCTTCATGCCGCCGCTCCGAAGGCCTGCGGATGCAGCGCGCGGGCGTAGGCCAACACGGCCTCGGTCTGGCGCGGCCCGGGGATCAGGAAGTGGCTGCGCTGCAGCACGACCACCCGCCCCGCGCGCACCGCGCGCAGCCGCGACCAGCCAGGCCGGGCCGCGATCTCCTCGGCCGGCCGCGGCACGGCCTGCAGCGACACGATGACCTCGGGGTCGCGCAGCAGCACCGCCTCTGCGCTGACCTGCTGCGCGCCGGCCAGGTCGCTGAATACGTTGCGCCCGCCGGCGCAGGCCAGGGCGTCGTCGGCGTAATGGCCGCGGCCGACGGTCTGGTAGGCGCCGCGTGCCGCGGCCGCGGTCTCCAGATACACCGTCGGCTGCGGCCGGCCCTGCCAGGCCTGGCGGATGGCCGCCAGCGAGGCGTCGAAACGCGCCAGCAGCGCCGCGGCTGCGGCCTCGCTGCCGGTGGCGCGGCCCACCAGGTCGATGTTGCGCCGCACCGCCGCCAGGTCCGGATGCGCCAGCACCAGCACCGCGACGCCGGCGCGTTCGAAGGGCTCGATCAGGCCGAGCGCGCTGCCGTGCGACGGCGTCAGCACGATCAGGTCGGGCTTCAGCGCCGCCACCGCCTCGGGCGAATAACCCAGCGTGCCGCCGACCGAGGGTTTGGCCAGCGCCGCCTCGGGGTAGCGCACACGCCCGCCGATCGCCGCGACGCGCGCCTCCAGCCCGAGCGCGAAGACGATCTCGATGTTGCTCGGGAAGATCGCGACGATGCGCCGCGGCGGCGCGGCCAGCTGCAGCGTGCGCCCCAGCGCGTCGACGACGCTGCGCGGCCAGGCGGCCGCCCGGGCCTCGTGCCCGACGCCGCACAGCGCCGCGCCGGCCAGCAGCGCACGCCGCGCCGGCGACCGCGGCGCGGTGTTCACCACTGCGCCTTCAGCCGCAGGAACAGGCTGCGCGGCGTGCCGAAGCAGCCCGCCTCCTGGGCGGAGAAGTCGTCGGCGATGTACTCGACGTCGGCGAGGTTGTCGACGCCGGCCTGCACCGACAGCCGCGGCGTCGCCTGCCAGGCCAGCGCCGTCGACAACAGCGTGTACGAGGGGAGGATCTGCGAGTCCTCGACGTTGTCGCGCAGCGGGCGGCGGCCGACGTAGTTGGCGCTGCCCGTCCACTGCCAGTCGCCCTGCGACCAGGCGAGGCCGGCGCCGGCGATGTGGCGTGCCGACATGCGCATGCGGTTGCCGGCGTAGTTCGGCCCCGGGTTGCCCGAGGCGTCGTAGGTCGGGAAGTCGCGCAGCCGCGCGTCCTGCCAGGTGTAGTGGGCGTAACCCGACCAGGCGGCCGACAGCCGCCCGCGCAGCAGCGTCTCCAGCCCGCGCACGCGCGAGCTGGCGTTGGTGAAGATGAAGCTGTCGGGCCCGGTGCGGAACGAACGCTGGCCGTCGGTCTTGTCGGCCTGGAACAGCGCCACCTGGTAGCTCCAGCGCTCATCGACGGCGCGGCCCTTGGCGCCGATCTCGAGGCTGCGCGTGACCTCCGGGCGCAGCAGCGCCGGCACGACGACGCCCGAGCGCGTGTTCAGCGCCACGGCCTGCGGCCTGAAGCCTTCGGCCCAGTTGGCGAACAGCGCGTTCTCGCTGGCGGCCGAGGCCGCGTAGCGCCAGTCGGCGCCCAGCCGCGGGCTGGTGCGGCTGGCCTCCTGGTGCGCCTGCACGCTGGTGCCGCTGCGCCACAGCGTCTGCTCGAAGCGGTCGTGGCGCAGCCCGGCGCCCAGGCTCAGCGTGCCGATGTCGATGCGGTCCTGCAGGTACAGGCTGCGCACGCGCTGGTCGAAACGCGAGTCGGTCACAGCGCCGCGGATGCCCTTGGGGTCGTTGCCGACGTTGCTGACCGGCGTGTCGTAGTCGGGACCGAGGTAGGTCGGCGCGCCGCTGAACGACGGCGATGCCTGGTCCTGCCAGCCGGACTCGAGGTTCAGCCCGAGCTGCAGCGCGTGTTGCGTCGCACCGATCTCGGCCTTGGCGTTCAGCGTGAACTCGTGGAACAGCCCGCGGTCGGCGGTGTCGGTCTCCGACCAGCCCTTGTTCACCGCTGCCGGCGGCGGCACGATGGTGATGCCGCCCTGGAACAGGCGGTCGTAGCGCGCCCAGCTGCTCAGGTGCTCGAAGCTCAGCGCCGGCGTCAGGCGCACGCGGTTGCGCCAGGCCAGGCTCAGGTACTCGCCGTCGACGTGGGCGCCGGGGATGCCGTAGTTGTCTTGCGGGTCTATGCCGAACATCGGGTGGCCGTCCTGCAGCGGCACGATCGAGCCGCGTTTGGCGTTCACCTGGCTGGAGAACAGCTGCACGCTGCTGGCCCAGTCGCGTGTCAGCGCCAGCTCGCCGCCGACGCTGGCCGTGGCCTGGTCACGCGCCGTGCCGTCCTGGAAGCCGTCGACGCGGCTGTAGGCCGCGCCCACCGACAGGTGGCCGCGTTCGCCGTCCCAGCGCTGGCGCAGGCCGAGGTCGCGGCGGCCGAAACTGCCCAACGTCGCGCGCGCGCTGCCGCCTTCGGCCTCGGGCTCGATGAACATCTGCACGACGCCGCCGATCGCATTGCGGCCGTACAGCGCCGAAGCCGGGCCCTTGATGAACTCGATGCGTTCCAGCAGGTCGGGCGCGACCAGCGTCAGGTCCGCGTTGCCCTGCAGCAGGCGCAGCGGCACGCCGTCGATCAGCACCAGCACGTCCTGGGTGTCGCGCAGGCCGCGGGTCTCGAAACGCGTGAAGTAGTTGCCCTGGGTGCCGTGCTGCAGGCCGGGCACGGCGCGCAGTGCGTCTTCCAGCGTGCGCGCGCCGACGGCGTCCATCTCGTCGCGGCCGACGGCGTAGGTACTGAACGGCAGGTCCAGCGGGTCCTCGGCGAGGCGGGTCGCGGTGACGACGCGGCGTTCGGCGGTGATCTGCACCGTCTCGACGGCTTCGCTCTGGGCCTGGGCGGCGGCCGGCAGCAGCAGCGCCAGCATGGCGGGGCGCCAGTGGCGCGACGGTGATTTTTCCTGTGGCTTCATCTTCTTCGTCTCTTCTTCTGGAGGGAGGGAAAGCGGGGGTCAGTCGCGGCGCCAGAGCAGCACCGCGCTGCGTTTGGCGCAGCCCAGGCGCACGCCGCGGCCGCCCGGCCGCGCCGAGGCGGCGACCTGGGCCAGCACCTGCGGCCGGCGTGCATCGCCGGGCGGCAGATGCAGGCGCCCGATCACGTGCGCCTGGGCCGCGGCCAGCGACTCGAAGTGCACCTCGTAGCGCCAGTCGGCGAAGTGCAGCGCCTGCGGCGCACGCGTGGGGCCGAGCGCGGCGAGCACACGCTCGACGACCGGGCGCGTGTCGGCGCCGTGCAGCTCGGGCGTCAGCACGCCGGCCAGGCAGAAGCTCGCCGGCCCGGCCTGCGCCGGCACGACCCAGGCCATGCAGCGGCGCCAGCGCGCGGCCATCGCATCGTGGAAGGCGGCAGGCTCGCGCTGCGCCGGCGGCAGGTGCGCGGCCAGCAGCGTGTCGGCGGCGACGGCCGGGTCCAGCTGCGTCCAGTCGACCGGCGAGAGTTCGAGCCGGATGCCGCGTGCGGCCAGCGCCGGGCGCAGCGCCTGCAGCCGGCGCTGCATCTCGGGCTGCGGTTCGACCGCGTGCCAGCGCGCCCCCGGCGCCAGCATGCGGCGGCTGAGCACGCCGTTGCCGGCGCCGATGTCCAGCAGATCGGGCAGCGCGCGCGGCAGCAGCGGCAGCACGGCTCGGGCGTAACCCGAGCGCACGATGCTGCGGGCGTAGAACGCGGCTTCGGCCTCGCCCCAGGCGCAGGGCGTGGCGGCGTCGGGCCGGAGTTCCGGCGCGTTGGAAGACATGGGAAACGACGGCGGGCGCGCCCTGGCCGCTTCCCCGCAGCCTGGCGCCTTACGGCGTGCCGCTCGCGCGCGCACGCCACCTCGTTGGCCGGTATCCGGGCTGGCGGAGACGACCCGTGTGTCCTTCCCAGGAGAAGACTCCCAGTGGCTTCGACACGAGCTGAGGCCGGTGAGGCCCCGTCCGCTTACCGTTGCGGGGGCAGCTCAGGTTGGGGGCTTGAGGCCCCTTCCTGATTCCCGTTGAACTGCAGCCGCCTGAGGGCGGGCGCGAGCACCAACGGGCGGCATCATAACCAGCGCCGCCGGGGCGCTCGCCGCGCGACCTGACCTGTATCATGTGTCGCGTTGGTGCTCGCCGAGGCTTTCCGCCGAGGCGGTTCAACGGGAATCAGGAAGGGCGAGGCCGTCACGGCGCGAGCCCCAACCTGAGCTGCCCCCGCAACGGTAAGCGGACGGAAAGACGGCCTCGTGCCGGCTCTTCCGGCCCGTGACACGGCCACTGGGACGGCGGCGCGCCAGCGCCGCCACCGGGAAGGCGTCACGGACAGGTTCGCCAGCCCGGATACCGGCCAACGAGGTGGCGTGCCCGCGCGAGCGGCGCGCCGTGTAGCGCCAGCCGCGGGGAAGCGGCCTGGCGCGTCGAACCCGTCTTTCGTTTTCCGAGCCGTCCCCCCCGCGCGTGCCCTGCCGCCGCGCCCGAGCCGTTTCGTGCGGCCGCGGGCGGCCGTCGCCGCGCGTTCCGCCCCAGGAGCATCCGATGCACATCGAACCCGGCGTCCTCGCCCAGACCAAGATCCTCGCCGCCAACGTCGCCGCCAGCGGCGTGCTGCTGGCGCACCTGCCGGCGCTCGCCAGGCGCCCGGCGCTGTGGCTGCGCACGGCGCTCGCGGCGGTCTTCTTCTCGCTGTTCATGCAGTCCTTCCACATGGCCGTCGGGCCGTCGGAGCTGCACTTCATCGGCGCGATGCCGATCTACCTGCTGCTGGGTTACCTGCCGACGCTGTTCGGCTTCGCGCTCGGCCTCGCGCTGCAAGGCCTGCTGTTCGAGCCGCAGGACCTGCTGCACCTGGCGGTGAACACGCTGTCGCTGGTCGTGCCGCTCACCGCCGTGCACTTCGGCATCGGCCGCCGGCTGTCGGCCGCGCAGGTCAGCGAGGCGCGTGTCGCCACGGTACTGCGCCTGGACGCGGCCTACTACGCCGGCGTCACGCTGATGGTCGGCTTCTGGCTCGCCATCGGCCAGGAAGCGACGCCATTCGCCGACTGGGCGCGTTTTGCTTCGTCCTACCTCGTGCTGGTGGCGCTGGAGCCGGTGTTCACGCTGCTGATCGTGCGCACCGTGCGCCGCTGGCGCGAAGCCGGCTGGGCGCGCGCCTGCCTGGACGAGCGGCTCACCGCCGCCGCCTGACGGGGCCGCCGCCATGCAGATCGAAACGCCCCCGTTCGATCGCGACAAACCTCGCCCTCAGGGCGAACGCCGGGGGCTGGTGATCGTGCACACCGGGCCGGGCAAGGGCAAGAGCACCGCCGCCTTCGGCCTGGCGCTGCGCGCCCACGGCCGCGGCAAGGCGGTGAAGATCTTCCAGTTCATGAAAGTGCCCTCGGCACGTTTCGGCGAGCACCGGCTGTTCGAGCAGCTGGGCATCCCGATCGAAGGCCTGGGCGACGGCTTCAGCTGGAAGAGCCGCGACCTCGGCCACTCCGCCGAGCTGGCGCGTGCCGGCTGGCACCGTGTGCGCGACACGGTGCTGTCGGGCGCGCACTTCCTCGTCGTGCTCGACGAGGTGATGGCGCCGCTGCGCTACGGCTGGATCCCGCTGGACGAGCTGCTGGCCTGCCTGCGTGCGCGCCCGCCGCAGGTCAACGTGCTGCTGACCGGGCGCGGCGCGCCGCCCGAGCTGATCGAAGCCGCCGACACCGTCACCGAGATGACGAAGCTGAAACACCACTACGACGCCGGCGTGCCCGCACAGCGCGGCATCGAGGACTGAACCCATGCACAAGATCCCCGCGACCATCGTCACCGGCTTTCTCGGTGCCGGCAAGACGACGCTGCTGCGCCACCTGCTGACCCACGCCGGCGGCCGCCGCATCGCCGTCATCGTCAACGAGTTCGGCGCCCTCGGCATCGACGGCGAGCTGCTGCGCGGCTGCGGCATCGGCTGCGACGACGAGGGCCGCGACGACGGCAACCTCGTCGAACTCGCCAACGGCTGCCTGTGCTGCACCGTGCAGGAAGAGTTCGCGCCGGTGATGGAGCGCCTGGCCGAACGCCGCGATCGCATCGACCACCTCGTCATCGAGACCTCGGGCCTGGCGCTGCCCAAGCCGCTGGTGCAGGCCTTCCAGTGGCCGACGCTGCGCCACGCCTTCACGGTGGACGCCGTCGTCACCGTCGTCGACGCGCCGGCGGTGGCCGAAGGCCGTTTCGCCGACGACCCGCAGGCCGTCGACCTGCAGCGCCGCGCCGACGACAACCTCGACCACGAGTCGCCGCTGGCCGAGCTCTTCGCGGACCAGCTCGCCACCGCCGACCTCGTCGTGCTGAACAAGACCGACGCGCTCGACGCCGCGGCGCTGGCCACCGTCGAGGCCCAGGTGCGCGCCGGTGCGCCGGCGGCCGTCAAGCTGCTCGCCGCGCAGCACGGGCGCCTGGCGCCCGACGTGCTGCTGGGCCTGGGACGCGCCGTCGAGGACAGCATCGACGCCCGCCGCACCCACCACGACGAAGAAGAGGACCACGACCACGACGAGTTCGACTCGGTCGCGCTGACGCTGGAGGTCACCGACCGCGAGCGCCTGCTGCAGGCCTTGGCCGCGCTCGTCGCGCGCCACGAGATCTACCGCGCCAAGGGCTTCGTCGCGCTGCCGGGCGCGGCGATGCGCCTGGTCGTGCAAGGCGTCGGCGCGCGCCTGGACAGCCACTTCGACCGCGCCTGGCGCCCGGGCGAGGCACGTGTCTCGCGCCTGGTGCTGATCGGCGCCGAGCTCGACGCGGCCGTGCTGCAGCGCGAGCTGCAGCAGACGTTGTCCGCCGGCTGAGGCCGGATGCACCTGCTGTCCACACGCGCTGCCGGCCTCGTCGACGACGAGGGCCGCGGCGTCGTGCGCCTGGCGCAGACGCCGGGCGAGATCGTCGTGCTCAGCGCCGCCGACAGCACGCTGGCGCTGCTGGCCGACACCGCCGCGGCGCTGCCGGCCGACTTTCCGAGCATCCGCCTGGCCAACCTGATGGCGCTGCGCCAGCCGGCGTCGGTGGACCTCTACGTCGACGAGGTGCTGCAGCACGCGCGTGCGGTCGTCGTCGACCACCTCGGCAACGCCGCCGACTGGGCCTATCTCGTCGAACAGGCCGGGCGCACGGCGCGCCGACGCGGCCAGTGGCTGGCGCTGTTCTCGGGCGACTTCGGCGAAGACCCGCAGCTGCTCGCACGCTCCACCGCCGCGGCCGACGACTGCCGCCTGCTCTGGCGCTGTCTGCGCGACGGCGGGCCGGCGCAGGCCGAGACCTTCTTCGCGCTGATCGCGCACGCCGTCTTCGGCCGCGGCGAACGCCCTTCGCTGCCCGAGCCGCTGCCTTGCGCGCTGCCCTACGTGCCGCGCGACGCCGCCGCCTGGCCCGCGCGCCCGGCCGGCGCGCCGGTGGCGCTGCTGGTCTTCTACCGGGCGCATCTGCAGTCGGGCAACACGGCGGTCTTCGACGCCCAGCTCGCGGCGCTGGCCGCGGCCGGGCTGGAGCCGCTGGCGCTGGCGGTGGACACGCTGAAGAACCCCGAGAGCCTGGCGCTGCTGCGTGCGCTGGCCGCGCGCCACGCGGTCGACGTCGTGCTCAACGCGACGGCGTTTGCGCTCGGTGGTGCCGGTGGCGGCGCTTTCGAGCCGCTGGCCGGCGACGCACCGGTGCTGCAGCTGCTGCTGGCCGGCAGCACGCGCGAACGCTGGGCCGAAGACCCGCACGGCCTGGCGCCGCGCGACCTGGCGATGCAGGTCGTGCTGCCCGAGGTCGACGGCCGCATCGCCACGCGCGCGATCAGCTTCAAGGGCGTGGCCTGGCGCTGCGAGCGCACCGAGATCGACGTCGTGCGCTACCAGCCCGAGCCCGAGCGCATGCGCTTCGTCGCCGAGCTGGCGCGGCGCTGGTGCCGGCTGCGTCACGTGCCGCCGGCCGAACAGCGCCTGGCGCTGGTGCTGGCCAACTACCCGAACGACGACGCGCGCCTGGCCAACGGCGTCGGCCTGGACACGCCGGCTTCGACGCGGGCGATCCTGCAGGCGCTGCACGACGCGGGCTACGCCGTCGGCGCCTTGCCGCCCGACAGCGAGGCGCTGATGCACACGCTGGCCGCCGGCGTCACCAACGACACCGAGGCCAACGACGCGCGCCCGGCGCTGCAGAGCCTGGCGCTGGCCGACTACCGCGCCGAGTTCGAGCTTCTGCCGGCCGTTTGCCGCGACGCCGTGCTGGCGCTCTGGGGCGCGCCCGAACACGACCCGATGATGCGTGCCGGGCGTTTCATGATCCCGGGGCTGCGCCTGGGGCGGGTCTTCGTCGGCGTGCAGCCGGCGCGTTCGCGCGGGCCCGACCTGCTGGCGCGGTACCACGACGCCGACCTGGTGCCGCCGCACGCCTATCTGGCGTTCTATTTCTGGCTGCGCCGCCACTGGGCGGCCGACGCCGTCGTGCACGTCGGCAAACACGGCAACCTGGAGTGGCTGCCGGGCAAGAGCGTGGCACTCGGCGAAGCCTGCTGGCCCGACCTGCTGCTCGGGCCGATGCCGCACCTGTATCCCTTCATCGTCAACGACCCCGGCGAAGGCTGCCAGGCCAAACGCCGCACGCAGGCGGTCATCGTCGACCACCTGATGCCGCCGCTGACGCGTGCCGAGTCCTACGGCGCGCTGCTCGACATCGAACGCACGATGGACGAGTACTACGAGGCGCTGGCGCTGGACCCGCCGCGGGCGCGCCGGCTGCGCCAGGTGCTGCTCGGCCAGGTGATCGGCGCCGGGCTGCACCGCGAGCTCGGTTTCGACGCCCCGGCCGACGACAACCAGCGCGAGGCCCTGCTGCGCCGTCTCGACGCCTTCCTCTGCGAGCTGAAGGAAGCGCAGATCCGCGACGGCCTGCACGTCTTCGGCCGCTCGCCCGAAGGCCGGGCGCGGCGCGACACGCTGCGCGCGCTGGCGCGTTTCGAGCGCGGCGCGGCGCCGGGCGACGCCAGCCTGCTGCGCGCGCTGGCCGCCGACCTGGCGCTGGACTTCGACCCGCTCGCGCCCGACTGGGCCCGGC
>NZ_NRRU01000108.1 GCF_016583785.1 Rubrivivax gelatinosus
GGCATTGGGGGGGGATTATGGCGGAGCGCGGTTGGCATCACTCAGGCGATGGCGGCCTGTCTTGAATCGTCAGGCGCAGTCGCTTTCGGCGAATGCGCGGCGGTAGGATTCAGCGCCCCGCAGTCAAAAGAGGAACTGCCATGGCCCGCCCGAAGGCTGATGAAGCTGATCAAGTTGCGGCTGTGAGGCGCAAGCGCGCCAGCGGCACCGCAGCCGCCGGCCCGGCAAGCCTGGCCGCGCCCGAGGTCGACGCGCTGTACCAGGACATCCGACAGCGCTTGGAGCAGGCGCGGGCGCAGGTGCTGACGCAGGTGAACCAGGCGCTGGTGCTCAGCTACTGGCACGTCGGCAAGACCATCAGGACACGGGTGCTGCAGGGCGAACGTGCGGCCTATGGTGCCGGCGTGCTGAAGGCACTGGCCGGGCGCCTGACGCGCGACTACGGCAGCGGCTTCAGCCATTCGGGGCTGACGCGCATGGCCAAGTTCTTCGACTGCCTGCCCGACGAGCAGATCGTTGCGACGCTGTCGCAACAATTGAGCTGGTCGCACTTCGTCGAGCTGATCAGAATCGACGACCCCACGCGCCGCGCCTTCTACACCGAGCTGTGCGCCCAGGCGCGCTGGCCGGTGCGCACGCTGCGCGAACGCATCGACGGCCTGATGTTCGAGCGCACCGCCATCGCCAAACAGCCCGAGGCCGCGATCCGCCAGGAGCTGGCGCTGCTGCGTGACGCCCAGGGTCCGGGCACCGGCACCAGCCCGGCGCTGTTCCTGAAAGACCCCTACCTGCTGTCCATACGCCACAACCGACAACTGTCTTTCGACTTTTCGCGCCTTTGGCCTGTCGCCGGAATGCCACCTTCAGCATGAATGCCGTAAAGACCGAACAGGCCATCTCCGAGCTGGCCCTGCAGCGCTTCAGCTGTACGGCAGACCGAGCGGCAGGGCTAGACTGGTTGCGGACGGCCGTGGCTCGCCTCGTGCACGACCGCGCGCGCCGAAAGCCGACCGTCGCGACCGTTGGCTCTACACTGGCTTCAAGTGGTCGCGGAAGGCCCCGGGCGCCCGCGGTCCGCTGAGCGGACCCTCGCGAGCAGCGGCTCTGACCTGGACTTCGCTAGGATGGAGTTTGCGTGTCGTCGGAGAACGAGACAAACTCAGACAGGTCGCGGTGCGTCGCATGCCGGCAATCCGTTGCCCGAGCTGCCAAACCCAAAGTCGTGGCGGCCGGAGCCGCCGGCATTGCGCGGACGCGCTCCTGGCGCATGGTGAAACAGCTCAGGACTTCGAGGCTCAGCAATGCGACCGGTTTATCCTGGCCTGGAGTGGTACGCGGCGATCAGTGAGCGCAAGCGCCTCACTGGGCGTTGCTCCTTTGCCGCGTTGACCAGGTGCCCGCGCTACTACGAATCAGTTGCCCTGCTGTCGGACGCCGGCATCACGACGAAGCTGCCGCCGGAAAGGGAGGCAGCGTTGCAGGCCATGTGGGAAGAGCACGACGCTTGGCCCATCATGGCCGAGAACTCGGCGTCGACCTCGGGAGGAAAGGGACAGCCCAATTGCTTTTCCAACTTCTGCCCGGAGGTCTCGTTCGACATCTTCAAGCTGTTCGCAACCACCCTGATCCGGCATCACGACGAGATAGACCGGGAAGCGGCCGAGCGCGCGATCGCCGCCGACGGTCCCAGCAACGGAAAAGACTGGCGCTGGAACTGGCAGCACGTCGAGCCCATGCACTACTCGGAATGCCCGGTCTACGCAAAGCTATATCCGGAGAAGAAAATGGCTGAGATCAATTTCCACGGCCCGGTCAGCGGACAAGTCAATGTCGCAGGCGACACCATCAACTCGCCGGTCATGACGCTCACGTTTCAGGACATCGTCGCGTGCATCGACGCGTCGGACGCGCCGCCGGCAGAGAAAGAGGCCGCCAAATCCAAACTAGCCGCCTTTCTGACGCATCCGCTGGTGACTTCACTCGTTGGCGGCATCGCGGGCGGCGCCGTCGGTCTAGTCAAGTAGCCTGATGATTGCGCCAGAGGACGTACGCCGGGCCGTGCGGGTGGGACTGGCCGCCATCGCCACGCCGCGCTACTTCGATACCGAGCGCGGCTATCAAGGAGCGCTGTTGGCGCAACTGCACGAACATCTACCGCTGTCCCAGGACGCCATTGTCGAGCAGGAATACCAGAAGCAGGCTGGCGCGCACGGGCTGACGATACGGCCCGACATCATCATCCATGAACCGTTTGACCCGGCCCGCCATCACGCCAGAACCGAGGGAAACGTTGCCGTCATCGAGCTGAAACGCCGGGCGACGGTTGCGGAGGCGCGCGCTGACTTCGAAAGCCTACGCCTGATGCTGGTGACGCTGCGCTATCCGCTTGGCCTTTTCATCAACGTCGACGCGGCGATCACCCATGCGGCACTGGTTCCCGCCGACATCCGCGAGCGCGTGGGCTGCTTCGCGGTCATGCTTGTCGACGGCATGCCGCAGGTTGTTGAAGAGGTAGGCGGCGGATGACCGACGACGACGACACGCATTCAATCCAGATCACGGCAGACAACCCTAAGCTGGCTGAACTGAAGAAGTCCTGGGCCACCGCGATCTTCAGCCCCGAGGACGGCATGGGTCCGATGGCGTCCTTGCATCAAGCAGGGGACGCGATCGTCGCGGTCGCGCAGATGACCGACGCCGGCATCATGGTCGTCGGCAGCGGCGTCATGATCGGGCCCGGGCTAATGCTCACGGCAAGCCATGTGCTGCAGGAGTTTCCCAAGCAGGGAACGGGACCAGTCTGCCTCACCTTTCTGCCCGGCACAGCGCGGGCATGGCTGCCGCGCGGCACGACGACCGCGTCAGGGCCGAGCGCCTTTGATGCCGACCGCCGGCGCGTATCGGATTTGACCTTGATGAGCTGCGCCTTGAACTCGGAAGCGCATGAGCAGTTTCCGTTGGCGCTTGCGCCGATCGAGCTGGGGATGCCGTTGATTGGACGGCGGCTATGGGCGTTCGGCTATCGCCATGGCAATATCGTCGACGGTGCGGCCTTCTTGACGCCGGTCGTGACTTCGGGTGCCGTGAGCGCGTGCTTTCCGCAGGGTCGCGGTAAGCGGATGCCAGCCTCCTGCATCGAGGTTGCGATGGACACGGTCGGCGGCATGAGCGGCGGACCTGTGGTGAATGAAGACGGCCGGCTCGTGGGCATTGTGTCGTCATCGTTCGAAGGCGGCCCCACCTATGTCACCCTACTGTGGGACGCGCTCCGGCTCTTGGTCAACGGCGTCCCGCTATGCGTCTGGCCCGAAGACGAAGGAGATCTCTTTCAGGGGCGCGACCTCGGTCTGGTCCGCATCAAAGGCGATGCGTCACGTGACGCGGCGGGCAATGTCACGATGATCCTGTCAACGCCCGAGATGGAGCAGATGGCCGCGCATAGCGATCCCGAGCAAGTGTCCAGGCGCGGCTGACCAGCAAAGCTCAGGCATCGCGTTCTTACGCAAGGACGGTTACCGTGTGCCCGTCACGCTCGGGTTCAACAAACAGCATTCGCTGGTCGCTTGGATCGGAGGCTCCGGTGAGGTCTACCTGCACGACGGCGTTGTGCAGGGGCTGCGCTTCAACTGCCGAGACCGGGTTACAGCCTCTGCCCTCCAGGTCAGGCCAAGCCGTTTCAGTTGCTGCCTGGCTAAGGCAGAGTTCCGCTGAAGGTCGACCTCGAGCTCCAGGCCGAGGCCCGAGCTCAATGCTGCCGATGCGAGCGGCGCCTCAAGACTGGATGCTGCCGGTGGCCGACAGCAACAGAATGCCGGCTGCACCCTAAACCGGCCGTTCGTTGCCAAAACATTGCGCCGGCGGATTTGACTTGGAAGCTGCCTGTACCGGTGAACTCACGTGGCCCGCCTAGTTAACCCCGCCCAAATGCTCCGGCAGCCTTCGGAAGGTGCGATTGGCCGCCCCCCTTTGAGCCGTGTAGGCAGATCTGGCGTCAGCAACGCCCCACGCGTACCATCAGTCTCGGCAGGATCGGAAGTCAGTCATCGGTGAAGGTCGCCGCAGCCGCGATCCGGCCCATATGACCCTCGGACAGCCGACAGTTGATTGAGCGGATCAACGACACGGTCCCGCACCGAAGTGTGCTCTTTGGAGCGCGGCATGATATGGTGGCATCGGATTCCCCGCAAGTAGCGCCGTACTGTTCGAAGTTACGGAATACTCGACCGTGAAGGCTTCTAATGTCTGGACTCGGTGCACTATCACCTCTGCATTAGTCCGCCATGAATATGTCGCAGACGATATCTTCGTTGTAGCGATCAAGAACCGGCTGAAGCAGCGCAGCTATCGTGCGCCACTCGCCCAAGGGCGCGTTGTTGACAGCTCTCATCACCTCAAGCAGCCCGCGTAGGCGACAATCCATGGCCGCCTGAGATGCTACGTGCGAATCCGAGCGGGCACGCGCGCGGACGCCTTCCACGAGGTCTTCCTCAGGCGACATGCCTAGGCACCCGCGGACGTAGCCTTCATTTGGCAGTTCGACGAACGTCAGGGCACGATCCAGCGCCGCAAACACGGGCTTGGCCAAAGCTGGCTCAATCTCTACATTTGAGCGACGACCATTGAAGTGCGCTTGCAGTGCCATAACGCACCGGTGCAGCCCGTCGAAATCCTCGGGAACGGTGCGCAGGCTCAGCCCGATGGCGGAAGACGAGGCGACGCTGGCGAGGTCCACCTTTCGCTGCTGGATGGGAGAAGCAGCACGTCGGCTCAAAAAGCGAAGCTTGCTCGTCGGATCCTGCCGAACAGCGCTCTTCCAGCGCAACACCTCCGGAATGAACTCTTCGAGCAGCCAGTCGTGCGTGAACTCCGCATCCCAGTTGGTACGAGCCGACATTTCCACGGGATTTCCGAAGTTCGTCGGGATCTCCCAGCCAACCGCCACTCTGTTCTCCCAGGGCAACCAGATGCTGCCGGCGTCATAGGCGTACAGGATGGCGTGATACCCGCTGTCGAACCTCTCAGTGGCTTTGTGCGTGTAGGGCTTGAGGCAGCCGGGCGCGCCGTCGAAGATGTGCCAAGGACCGCTGCCATCGGCGAAGTCGTGGTTCTGCGCGAACTCCAACATTGCCCGCCACAACGATCGATCTACGGAGGCCAACACGAATGGCCCCGTGTTGCCGTGCAGTCGTTTGAACCGGCCGCACCGGTAGCGCGCAAGCTGCTTCTTGACGTGTTCATAGAATGAATCCCAAGCTGCTTCTAGGACCCAATCCAAATGCCCAACTTCATCCCTGGTTAGGATCAGCCTTGCGGATTTCGCCATCAGCACGACACGGCTCGCATCCTGACACATCTCGGGCGCGAACGGACGTGCCGCATCGAATCGAGCGTGAGCCCGCCACTGCATCCAATGAACAAGCTCCTTGCCCGATAGCGTGATCGAGATGCCCGAAAGGTCACGGCGCGCGAATGACAAAATTGCACCCGTGCTCATCTCGTCATCGCTTGGCATCAGGACGTCACATCGGACGCTCACGTTCTCCAGCGATAGCGACCGACCGAATTGGCCGATGCGCTTAGCCTCGAACCCGCGCTCCGGCGGGTCGAAGGGTGTACTAATGTCCCGTACGCAATAGCGCTCGGCGACGTCGTCGCCGAACAATTCGCTCACGATGTCGTGCCGACGGCGGAGCATTACATGGATCTTCGCGCCGTCCCACAGGTCACCATCAATCTCGCGCTCGCCCAGACGCTTGGCGCATCTCTTCCACTCCAAGGCGAGTTCTGTTACCTCGAAGACATTGAACGTCGTGCATATGATGAACTTGCGTGCATCGCACGCATGCGGACCTGAGAGAAACTTGTCAACCCAGGCGGTTATGTCACCCTTTGCGATGAGGGCCCACCGCTTGCCTTCGTAGTAGTCGCACTTTTGGGCTATTGCGTCAATGACTATGACATCTACACCGCCCTGGGCGCTGCCGGATTTGCCGTAACGAAAGGCCTGTACCGACGCACCGTCAGCTGGGTGAGCCAGCCTCGCGATCAGCCGCTCGAAGTTCTCTGGGGTGAGATGATCGTGCAGCGGGAGCCGCTCGATCTTGCCATCGATGACGGCGTCCGGCTGGGGTTCGAATTTTGAGAACAGCTTGTCAACGCTGATCTCGTCGGGTTCGCCCTGGTGGTCAAGAGCCACTTTCTCCCTCCTCCGAATGGATGCATCCGGGAGGTTAGCAGTTCGCCGCGCATAGACGCGCTGACGGCCCGGACGCAGAACGGCATTGCTTCGGATGAAGGGAGCCTAGCGCCCGGCGCGCCGAAGATTTGCGGCAGTTGTGCCAACGTGGTGTAAGCGTCCGGCGAACCCATCTTGAATGGCTTGGCCGCGGCGGCAAGGATGGTGTCCACCAAGGAGTTAAGTGGACACCATGCAAGAGGACACCAAGCCGCGCACCCGGCGCCGCCACGACGACGAGTTCAAGCAGCGCATCCTGAGCGAATGCGCTGCGCCGGGCGCCTCAGTCGCGAAGGTGGCGCTGGCCAACGGGCTCAACGCCAACCTCGTGCACAAGTGGCGGCGCGATTTCGAGGCGCCGCCGCTGCAGCAGTCGTCGCCGGTGTTCATCCCGGTGACCGTGGCGCCGCCGACGATGCCCGCCGAGCCCACATGCATCGACCTCGAACTGCAGCGCGGCGCCACCACCGTGCGCGTGCGCTGGCCGAGCACGGCTTCGTCGTCCTGCGCAGCCTGGCTGCGCGAGATCCTGCGGTGATCCGCGTCGAGGCGCTCTGGATGGCCGTCGAACCGCTGGACATGCGCGCCGGCACCGAAGCGGCCCTGGCGCGCGTCGTTGCCGTCTTCGGCGCCGCGCGACCGCACCACGCGTACCTCTTCGCCAACCGCCGCGCCAACCGCATGAAGGTGCTCGTGCACGACGGCATCGGCGTCTGGCTGGCCGCGCGGCGGCTCAACAGCGGCCGCTTCGTCTGGCCGCGCGACGGCTCGACGCTGAGCATCTCCCGGCCGCAGTTCGACGCGCTCGTGCTCGGTCTGCCGTGGCAGCGCGTGGGCGACGCCGGCGTCATCACGCTGCTCTGAGCGCGCGTCCATTGCGGCATCTGCCGATGGCGCTGTGCGGCTGCCTGCGGCACGATCATCACCCGTGATCGCCGAGGACCTTGACCAGCTCGATACCGCGCAACTGCGCGAGAGGCTCCTCGCCATGCAGGCCGAGATCCGCTTCAAGCAGGCGATCATCGACAAGCTCACGCACGAGAACGCCGTGCTCAAGCGACTGAAGTTCGCCGCCACCTCCGAGGCCTTCAGCGCCGAGCAGAAGAGCCTGCTGGAGGAAACGCTTGACAGTGACCAGGCTGCTGTCGAAGCCGAGATCGAGGCGCTGCAGCGCAAGCCCGTGGCCAAGCGCCAGCCCCGGCGCGAGGTGCTGCCGGCGCAACTGCCGCGCCGCGAGGTCCGCCACGAGCCCGAGGACACCACCTGCGGCTGCGGCCGTCCGATGCAGCGCATCGGGGAAGACGTCGCCGAGAAGCTGGACTACCAGCCCGGCGTCTTCACGGTCGAGCGCCACGTGCGCGGCAAATGGGTCTGCCGCTGCTGCGAGAAGATCGTGCAGGCGCCGGTCGCCCCGCATGTCATCGACAAGGGGCTGCCGACAGCCGGGCTGCTGGCGCAGGTGCTGGTCGCCAAGTACCTCGACCACCTGCCGCTGTACCGCCAGGAAGCGGTCTTCGAGCGTGCCGGCCACGCCATCGCGCGCTCGACACTGGCGCAGTGGGTCGGCGAGTGCGGCGTGCAGCTGCAGCCGCTCGTCGACGCGCTGACGGCCGAGTTGCTGCGCCAGGACGTGCTGCACGCCGACGAGACGCCGGTGGCGATGCTCAAACCCGGCCACGGCAAGACGCACCGCGCGTACCTGTGGAGCTACTGCACGACGGCGTTCAACCCGGTGAAGGCCGTCGTCTTCGACTTCGCCGACAGCCGCGGCGGCCAGCACGTGCGCGACTTCCTCGGCCTGCCGGGCACCAGCGCCAAGCCAGGCTGGAAAGGCCACCTCGTCACCGACGACTTCAGCGGCTACAAGGCTTGCTACGAGCTCGGCATCGTCGAGGTCGGCTGCATGGCGCACGCCCGGCGCAAGTTCCACGAACTCTGGGCCCACCACGGCAGCGCAGTCGGCGAGCAGGCGCTGAAGTACTTCGGTGCGCTCTACGACATCGAGCGCGAGGTCGCCAACGCCGACTACGACACGCGGCTGGACGCACGGCAACGAGCCAAGCCGGTGGCCGACGCACTGCACCAGTGGATGCGTCAGCAGCGCCAGAAGATCCCCGACGGTTCGGCCACCGCACGGGCCATCGACTACAGCCTCAAGCGCTGGGTGGCGCTGACGCGCTACCTCGAAGACGGGCGGCTGCCCATCGACAACAACTGGGTAGAAAACCGCATCCGGCCCATCGCGCTGGGGCGCCAGAACTGGCTCTTCGCCGGCTCGCTACGCGCGGGCAAGCGCGGCGCCGCGGTGATGAGCCTCGTGCACTCCGCCAAGCTCAACGGCCTGGAGCCATACGCGTACCTGCGCGACGTGCTCGAGCGGCTGCCCACGCTGCCGGCCAGCCGACTCGGGGAGTTGCTGCCGCATCGCTGGGCACCGCTGACCTCCGGGTAGCCAAGCGGTTGCGCGACGGATTACAAATCCGTCCAGGGGAGTTGGCCGGACGCTTACAACGTGGTCAGCTCACTGCCCGTGAGCTGCATCCGAAAGCGAGCGATTCTTCTCGTCACAATCGTGTACAGGTTGGCGGACTCCTGCTACTTCAGGTTGGTACGGCTGAAGGGGGCATGTCAATTCATGTTGTCGTCAAGCCGAATCGATGCCTTGCAGCCGCGGCAGATGACAACGTCTCGGAGGCGAGCTTGCTTGAAGAAGATGTGCCCAAAGAATCCGCACTGCGGGCACTCAATCTCGATCGTGACTCTATCCAAATCCATCTGGTCGGGAAAACGTACTACTCTCGAAGGTCTCGGTGAGTTTGGAGTGAAGTCTGCTCGGAAGTAGATGACGTTGCAAGGTAGTCGCGTAGCTGGAAGGCCAAGGACGAGCCGGCGTCTACTAGCCTGTCCAGCACGTCCAAAGTAGCTTGCCTGAGAGTCACGTTGCGGAGAAGCGCTTGGCGATGGTCGTGCACTGCCGCTTGGCAGACTGTCTCAGCATCCCAAAGGCTGTTTCCGTCGTTGAAAAAGTCCGCAGGCGCCTGGGCTAGCGCGTCCCTCAGTCCTCCCATCGCAGAGGGCACCGCCGTTGCTCTGCCAACGCCAGCCATCAGGGCAAGAAGATGCTCGAGCGCGCGCGAGCTGTCGCCCGCTGCGACTAGGCAGTCGGCCACGAAGCTCGGGCGGCTTCTCAGCAGCGGCAAGTCATGGAAGGTCTTGACCCATGGTATGGACTGGAACAGCAGGACGGCGAGCGGCTTTTCGTTCTTGCTGTACACGCGCCGGGAGCGCGTGCGCAGTGACTCGTCCGGAAGAATCTTTGCTGCGGCGCGGTCCCATACTCGCCAGAAGGCATCCGCGTTCGCGTACTCCTGCTTCATGCTCCCGCGCAGGGTCGACTCCAGCGCTCTTTCGCTGAGTTCAGGTCCATGCTCGATGCAGTATTCGAGCACTTCGAAGACGGGTGTCTTATCCGTGCTCTGGACTAAGAGTTCGGACGCTAAGAGGTCCGCAACCTCCCATCGTGCTTCGAAGTCGACGTAATCAGGATCGTACCGCTCAACTCGCGGCTTGCCTTCTTGGTCGGCCATCAACTGCACCAGTGTGATCAGTGCCTGAACTCTCCACGCTTCTGGCGTCTCACTTCGCGCGGCATCGAGCGCGATAGTCCACTCCTTCACCGCAGCCAGGCTCTTGGGACTAGGCCTGGGCAGAAGCTTCCCTCCTGTAAGGGCCGTCACCAGCGCCTTGGTCGTTGTGTCTCTTGCCGCTTCAACGAAGTCACCTCCCCGTCTTCCCGCGGCCCCAATCGTCGTATCGAGCGCTTCGGCGTACAAGGCCAGCGCCGTGGTCAGGATCTCGGCAAGTTGAGGCTGCTTGGGCCGCAGAACGTCCGAGATAGCAAGGGAGCCGGCCCGGCGAACCTTCCAGACGGGCTCCGTGATGATGTTGGCCAGGGCCGCGGGCAGCTTTTGGTCCCCTGGGTCCACGCTTGCCAGCAAGATAAGCGCCTTGGCTCTCAGCTCGCCCGTTGCCAGGCTGCGCCGAACCCAAGCGTCGTTATCCAAGCGCTTGGCAGTGACGTCGAGAAGGTAGTTCTTGGCCCATTGGAGAGCCTCCGATGTGTCGGTCGGCCAGCGCTGAATGAGTGCACACGGCAAGTCGTCGTCCAGCCCCAGCAACATGGCTTCGTCCTGCCCTTTAATAATCTCCGCGAGAAGACGCTGGAACTCCTCGTACACCTCAGACGAGGAAGAGAAGCGATCCGCCGCACCTGGAGCCGAGGTGAGCGCCGGTTGCGTTATGGCCCCTGCCCAGAGTCGGACGGCCGCCAGCCGGTTCATGAGCTCACTCTTTGACTGGGCCTCGTCGCTTACTTGCTTGAGCTCAGGTTCAAGGTTCGCGATCTCCAGAGGAACGTACTTCCCGTCTTCGATGGGCTCGCCGTACTTCATCCCGCGAGCGTCCATGCGCTTGAGCCCCATGCGCCATCCGTCGGGCACATCTTCAGCGCTCTTGGCGTTTTCAATGTGCTTGTCAATGATCGCGAAGATGCCCTCTCGTAGGTCGGCCCTGATGAGTTGCAACTGCAGCACAAGCATCTCTAGGTGCTGTTTTCGGTGTGGCAGATTATTGCTGGCAATGCGCTCTTCTTGTCTTGCATCATCCAAGCCGTCGTGACCGCCATGAATCGCCAAAGCAGTCGCCTCGCCAACGTAACGCGCTATGTCGTCGCTGAAGAAGCGGGGGCACTTGAAGAGCGAGAGCATATTCTCAGTGACAAAGTTGGGGTACGCCATCAAGACGCTTGCCACCAGCCCCGTAGTGAAGCTCGACTCTCCGTACTCTAGGAGGAACTCAAGGACGTCGGAGATGATCTCGGGCTGCACCTTCGCTCCGAGGAGTAGTCTTTCCTCCAGCGACATGAGTGCGCAGTTCAACAGATAGCTGGAGACGGAATGCCCGCGATAGGCTGCCCAAAGCCGCCAGTCGTGGATGTGGGTCCGTCCATTGGGGCTTTGTTCCGGCGGAAGTAGGGTGACCTCCTCTGGATGTGACTTTGCAAAGCACGTAGCAGCATGGTTGCAGAGGTCAACGACGAAGCGCACGCTCTTGGCGAAGGAGTAGAGCAAGAGCGACCGAAATGGCCCTTGCAGCGCAGACGGAGGGAAGAATGCATGCGTCACTCTTTGGCTGAGGCCCATAGCTGCCTCCCAGCCGTCCATCCCGAAGTGACGCTCTGTTCGAGGCCCGGGTTCGGTGTATAGGGCCCAGAACGCAGCGCGCACCAACTCTGGGTTGAAGTAGACAGGCTCCCTGCAGTGCTTGACGTTGGTCAGGAACTCCAGACGCTCTTCGGCATAGACGTCTCGTTCTTCTCGGTCCTCAGAGACCCGCTTTACAAGTGCGTCGATGAACACCTTGAACTTGGCCGGGTCAGCTCCAGAGCAGCGGCACAGGAGCTCGTAGTACCGCTTGCCAATCGACCTTTCCCGGTACCACGTGTCGTTGTCTCGCCAGCAATACTGTTCAGCCATGCTGAAGACATTGGCCACACGTGAATTGGGTTTGTGCCAGGCGTCATCGTGCGCAACGGCATCCTCGGCTAGCTGGACAACCCACGAGTGAGCCTTTGGCGGCAGGGTCGGAAGCGCCTTTGCAACCAGCTCAATCATCACGTCCCAGGCCTTGCCCACCGGAGCCGCCATCCCGAACCGGGCTACAAGTTCCTTCTTGGCCGGGTCCGCTGCTAGGTGCGAGTAGTCGATGGCAGTCGGACCCTTGCAAGCAACCCTTAGCAGGTGGCTCAGGCGCTGAAGCAAGGCGACGTTGCTGAACGCGCCATTGCTTCCAAGCCTTGCGACCAGATCCTCGACACGCTCCGAGCGCAGCAGCCCTATAGCTATCTCATCGCGCCACAATTGTGCAATCGTCGATTCCGGCCGCAAAGCTGCCTCCAAGAGCGCGTAGGCGTCATCATCGCCCTCAGCCGACCTCTGCGCCGTCCATGAGCGCAGTGCTCGACGCATGCCTGCATGCGAGCCCAACTTCGTGAACAACGCTGGCCAGTTGCGCTCAGCGGAGCGCACCTCCCGCTCTACTCGGAAGAAAAGTGACCAGTCCTCCAGCACGTCGTGTGCCGGCGACACTCGCGCGGCATCGTCCTGAGTGAGCACGCCGTCTTGCAACAGCGCCGCAACCGCTTCCACGTCTGCAGGTGCCTTAACAAACTGTGCAAAGAGTTCCGTGCGCAGGTAGCAGACGTCGTCGAAGGCGGTTTGCCTTCTTGTACGCATGGCGGCCGACAGCCCCTTGCTGGGCGCAACGCGTTCTGTCCACAGCGCGCGTCTGAGGTCGTGGCCTGAAGCGCTGGGGAGCGCTACTCCCCCAGAGGCGTACGTGAAAGCAAGCTGCAGGTAGTAGGGTGTTCGAAGCACTTCTCTGACCCCAGCGTCATTGGCAACAACCTCTTCGAGCGCGCTGCCGACGACGGCGGCGGCGATCTCCGCATCCGTGAGGACGGGTACGTCAACGACCTGGCTGGAGAAGCTGTAGAGGAAGTTCGTGTACAGGCCGTTGAGCGCATAGGAGCGCGTGGTGATGCAGAGCCTCGAGGACTTGTTTTTGAGGACAAGTGCGAGCAGCTCTTCGAGCGCACCCGGGTTCTGCGCTTCGAGCGCCTTCTCCAGCGAGTCGATGACGACGGTGGCGGCTCCTGTACGCAACAACGTATCGATGCCCAGAACCGGGTCTTGAAGCCCGTTGAGGGACTGAACTGCTGCCAGGGTAGGCACGTCCAGTTCATCGCCTCGGAAGAAGAACAGTGGGCCGGACTCCCGCAGCAAAGGGGCAAGCTCTGAGACAACAGCTGATTTGCCCGCACCAGGGCCGCCAGTGACGATGACGAGCTGGCGCTCGTCGAGGCCTGTCAACACGCGACCGACACACTCCCCGCGGGGGATGTGGGCGCCGTTTGGCAGAGCAGTCGCAATAAGGGAGAGTTGATGCAAGGCCCGCCGAGTCAAGCTCTCGGCAACGCCGCCTAGCCCGCGTGATGCCGTCAAGCGACTTACTGCAGCTTGCAACCCTTCCTTGGCGGTCTGAGCCCAGGTTGCCTGAGTCACGGTACCTACTGAGATGCCTTGCTCCTGGACATAGGAGAACAGGCCGTCCCACATCAGCTGCCCAGAGTCCCCTGGCTGGCCTGAAGACAAAAGCGCTTGGACAAGACTGAGCTCCTGCGAGGAGTCGGTGCCGAGGTCGTGAATGTCGACACGAAGACGCCTGAGTAGCTGGAAGACCAGTTCCTCCGTGTACTTGTCGGCCAAGGTCTCCTTCGAGATCGTCTTGATTGCTTCCCAGGTGTCCTTGTGCTTCTTGTCGAATAGCTTGGAGTTGATCTTCAGCAGGTAGTCCGTGAGGTCTACCGATGCACGAGCAAGTTCGCACAGCCGCTTCGTTGCTTGGTTGGCGGCCGACGGAGAGGCGATGGTTGCAAGCACCAGCACATCGCAAGCGCGGTCAAACGGGCTCTTTCCGATACCGAGAAAGTCGCGCCAGGCGCCTTGCAAGCCGTCGATGAAGTCCGCATCGCCCGCCGTAGCGTTCAGACCTCGCTTGCACTGGACGAGTTGCAGCCAGGTGCGATTCGCATCCGTGAGTCGGCAGTAGACGTCATCGGTGTGGGCGTTCGTGTAGCGCGCTTCGAAGCGTAGTTCTTCAACCCGTGCGCCATGCAAGCAGAAGGCCGTCGGCAGGCCCGTCAGCATATTGGCTAGGTAGAGAGCTCCAACCCGACCCTGGAAGACGCCGCCACCCCCGCCTGTGGCAACGGTGCTCATCACTTGGGTGCCCTGAAGCGGGTCGCGTGGGGTGTCGTCCTTCTTGCTCATCTGCAAAGGCCTACGCCGCGATGCGGCGCCTCCTGCTGACAAGCATAAAGCGCTCGGACTCGCGTGCAGACGAGGCAATAGCCACTGAGTGGCTCCTTCCCTGACCTAGCGATGCTGGCCTCTGCTGGGCAGCGTTCGAGCGCCACGAAGGGCCGCTGCGGATCGGTACCCCCATTACCGCGGACTCGGAACTAGTCAATGGCCACCCTTTAGCAGGCTGTTGAAGAACCTCTGGACGCCCCGCCCCGCGGCGTAGAGCATCCGGACATCGAAGACGGAGGACAAGGCCGATGCGAGGCGCCGACAGCTACAACGAATCGCTGTTCAGCACGGTGCGGCTGGAGGACTTCGTTCCAGCGAACCACCCGCTGCGGCCGATCCGGCAGTGGATGAACGAAGCCCTGTCGCGGCTCGACGGCAAGTTCGCCGCGATGTACGAGGCCGACGTCAAGGGCGGGCGCCCAAGCATCGCGCCGGAGAAGCTGATGCGCGCGATGCTGCTGCAGGTGCTCTACAGCGTGCGCAGCGAGCGGCAACTGGTCGAGCAGATCTCCTACAACCTGCTGTTTCGCTGGTTCGTCGGCCTGGCCATCGAGGACGCCGTGTGGAACCACTCGGTGTTCAGCAAGAACCGCGACCGACATCGAGCACGACGTGGTGACGGACCTGTTCAACGCGACGGTGGAGACGGCGCGCTCGCGCGGGTTGCTGTCGGGCGAGCACTTCAGCGCGGACGGCACGCTGATCCAGGCCTGGGCCAGCCACAAGAGCGTGCGGCGCAAGGACGGCAGCGACGACGACCGGCCGCCCGAGGACTGGCGCGGCGAGCCGCGCAGCAACGACACGCACGAATCCAAGAGCGACCCCGAAGCCAGGCTGTACCGCAAGAGCGATGCGGCCCCCGCGCTGCCGAGCTACCTGGGGCACGTGATGACGGACAACCGTCACGGCTTGGTCGTGGACGTGCAGGCCAGCCAGAGCGATGGTCGAGCCGAACGCGAGGTAGCCGCGCAGATGCTTGGCGACGCGGCGCGAGCGGCGGGCCGGCGCATCACCGTGGGCGCCGACAAGGCCTACGACACGCGCGGCTTCGTGCAGGCGTGCCGGGACAACGAGGTCACGCCGCACGTCGCGCAGAACCTGGGGCGCCGCGGTGGCAGCGCCATCGACGGGCGCACCACTCGGCACGGCGGCTACGCCGTCAGCCAGCGGCGTCGCAAGTGCATCGAGCAGTGCTTCGGCTGGGGCAAGGTCGTCGGCCCGATGCGGCAGGTGATGCTGCGCGGACTGGATAAGGTCGACCAGCTCTTCACGCTGACGATGGCCGCCTACAACCTCACGCGGCTGCGCAGCTTGGCCGTAGTGCGTCTGCAGGGTGCGTAATGAGGGCCCAGAACCGCCGAATTGCCGATCTCGGCGCAAGGAATGGCGCCTCAAGGGCCTTCGGGAGGTCAATTTCGCCGCGGAGACGTACTGGATGACCTCGGGATGGCTCATCTTCACGGGCTGGGAACGTGCCGGCGGTCGGTTTTTCAACGGCCTGTTAGGTCTTGCGCCCGCACGCGACGGCTGTCCCGGTTCAGCTGACCTCCACTGGGCGCGCCGCCACCGGGCCGAGTGTCCGCTTGGTGCCAGTCAGCGTGAGGTCGCCTGCTCGGATCGACTGGCGGCAAACGCTGCATAGCGGACGGACCAGATGTTCATGCGTTCAGCAGCGCGGGCGTGACTCCGCCAAACCCTGACCTTCGCCTCCCGCCCCCTCCAGATACCC
>NZ_NRRU01000109.1 GCF_016583785.1 Rubrivivax gelatinosus
CTTCGTCCTGCGCTGGCGGCGCGGTGGCGGGCGTGCGCCCGGCCGCCGCGCCGCCAGCGCAGGACGAAGCCCGCGCCGCACGCGAGCCGAAACCGGCGCCGGCGCCGGCGCCAGCCGAAGCCGAGGCCGACTGGACCAGCTTCTGACCCCGCGGCCGCGCGGCCGGCCGCTTGACGGCATGGCCGGCGGCCGATCCGGATCAAGCGGCGCCCGCGCCGGCCCCGCACAATGGCGCCAACGTTCAGCCGCGGTGCCGGCCCCACGCCACGCCGCCGATCTCCTGGAGCTTCGATGGACATTGCGCACCCGTACCTGATGTTCCTCGGCGACGTGCACGACCAGCTCGCCGCCAAGACCGCACACGGCATCGTCGACTGGCGGCGCGAGTGGTGCCTGGGCCAGACGCGGCTGCCCGGCTGCCAGGCCGACCTCGGCCTGCCGGAGATGTCGATCGCCGAGGGTGTGGCCGCGGGCGCCAGGACGCTCGTCGTCGGCGTCGCCAACGCCGGCGGCGTGCTGCCGGCGCACTGGGTGGCGCACATCGTCGACGCGATCGAGGCCGGGCTGAACGTCGCCAGCGGCCTGCACGTGCGGCTGGGCAGCATCCCGGAGATCCGCGAGGCCGCCGCGCACCGCGGCGTCGAGCTCTTCGACGTGCGCCACAACAACCAGAGCTTCGCCACCGGCAAGGGCACCAAACGCCCGGGCCTGCGGCTGCTGACCGTCGGCACCGACTGCTCCTCGGGCAAGAAGTACACCGCGCTGGCGCTGGAGCGCACGATGCGTGCCCGCGGCCTGGACGCCGACTTCCGCGCCACCGGCCAGACGGGCGTCTTCATCTCCGGCCACGGCGTCGCGATCGACGCCGTCGTCGCCGACTTCATCTCCGGCGCCGTCGAGTGGCTGGCGCCGGCCGCCGCCGCGGGCCACTGGGACCTGATCGAGGGCCAGGGCTCGCTGTTCCACCCGTCGTTCGCCGGTGTCTCGCTGGGCCTGCTGCACGGCGCCCAGCCCGACGCCTTCGTCGTCTGCCACGAGCCCACGCGCCAGACCATGCGCGGCGTGAAACACGCGCTGCCGACGATCGCCGAGGTCATCGATCTCACCCTGCGCTGCGGCCGGCTGACCAACCCGGCGATCCGCCCGGTCGGCATCGCCATCAACACCAAGGCGCTGGACGAGGCCGCGGCGCGCTCGCTATTGGCCGAACTGGAGCGCGAACACGGCCTGCCGGCCACCGACCCGGTGCGTTACGGCGTCGACGTGATCGTCGAGCGCCTGCTCGCCGAGTTCCCGGGCAGCGCCCGTGTCTGAGGCTGTGCTCGAGGTCGCCGTCGAACGCTGGGCTATCGCCGGCGGCTTCACGATCGCGCGCGGCACCAAGACCGAGGCCGTCGTCGTCGTCGCCAGCATCACGCAGGGCGGCCTCACCGGGCGCGGCGAATGTGTGCCCTATGCGCGTTACGGCGAGACCGTCGACGGTGTCGCCGAGCTCGTGCGCGCACAGGCCGGCCTGGTCGCCGCCGGTGGCGGCCGCGCCGAACTGGCCGCGGCACTGCCCGCCGGCGCCGCACGCAACGCGCTCGACGCCGCGCTCTGGGCGCTGGAGGCGCGCACCGCCGGCCGCCCGGTCTGGGCGCTGGCGGGCCTGCCCGAGCCGCAGCCCGTCGTCACCGCCTACACGCTGAGCCTGGGCGACCCGGCGGCGATGGCGGCCGCGGCGGCCCGCGCCGCGGCCCGGCCGCTGCTGAAGGTCAAGCTGGGCGGCGAGGGCGACGACGAACGCATCCGCGCGGTGCGTGCCGCGGCGCCGGGCGCGACGCTGATCGTCGACGCCAACGAAGCCTGGACCGAAGCCACGCTCGAGCGCCATCTGGCGGCCTGCGCCGCTGCCGGCGTGGCGCTGATCGAGCAGCCGCTGCCGGCCGCGGCCGACGCGGTGCTCGAAGGTTTCGCCTCGCCGGTGCCGCTGTGTGCCGACGAGAGCTTCCACGGCCGCGAGACGCTGGACCAGGTCGCGCGGCGCTATGCCTTCGTCAACCTGAAGCTCGACAAGACCGGCGGCCTCACCGAGGCGATCGCGGTCGCGCGCGCGGCGCAGGAACGCGGCCTGGGGCTGATGGTCGGCTGCATGCTCGGCACCTCGCTGGCGATGGCGCCGGCCTTCCTGCTCGCGCGCTGGGCGGCTTTCGTCGACCTCGACGGCCCGCTGCTGCTGTCGCGCGACCGCGAAGGCGGCTTCGCCTTCGACGGCAGCCTGATGCAGCCGCCGCCACCCGGGCTCTGGGCCTGAACGGGAGGCGGTTTGGCGCGCCAGGGCTTGAGCCGCTAGGGAAAACGCCAGCGCCGCACGCGCGGCTTCGTCGCCACAGTCGCGCACGCCGCGGCGCGCCGTTTGCCGCCGCGGCCGCGTCGCCGCCGGGGCGCGGCGCGTGTCGACGGGGCGCTTGGGCCCCGCAGGAGCTTCCCATGCTGGTCCGCAAGATCCACCACGTCGCCTACCGCTGCCGCGACGCCCGCGAAACCGTCGAGTGGTACGAGCGCCACCTCGGCATGCGCTTCATCCTCGCGATCGCAGAGGACGAGGTGCCGTCGACCAAGGCGCCCGACCCCTACATGCACGTCTTCCTCGACGCCGGCGGCGGCAACGTGCTCGCGTTCTTCGAGCTGCCGACGCAGCCGGCGATGGACCGAGACCGCAACACGCCGAGCTGGGTCCAGCACCTGGCGCTGCAGGTCGACTCGGTCGAGACGCTGCTGGCGACCAAGGCGCGCCTGGAAGCCGCCGGCATCGAGGTGATCGGCCCGACCGACCACACGATCTTTCGCAGCATCTATTTCTTCGACCCCAACGGCCACCGGCTCGAACTGGCCGCCGACTGCGCCACGCCCGGCATGCTGACCCAGCTCGACGCCGTCAAGCGCGAGATGCTCGACGAATGGAGCCGCACGAAGAAAGCGCCCAAACACGCGGCCTGGATGCACGACGGCAGCCTGGCGCGGGAAGACGCATGAGCCCGGTCATCGACGACAGCCACGATCCGGCGCTGGCGAGCTGGGTCGAGTCGGCCAACGCCGAGGGCAGCGACTTCCCGCCGCAGAACCTGCCCTTCGCCGTCTTCCGCCGCGCCGGCAGCGACGAGGCCTGGCGCGGCGGCGTCGCCATCGGCGAGCAGATCGTCGACCTGGGCGCGGCCGCACAGGCGGGCCTGTTCGAGGGCCTGGCCGGCGAGGCGCTGGCGCTGGCCTCGGGGCCGACGCTGAACCCGCTGATGGCCGCCGGCCGCGGCCACTGGCGTGCCTTGCGCCAGGCGCTGTCGCATGCGCTGCGCCGCGGCGCCGCCGACCGCGCCCGGCTCGAGCCGCTGCTGCTGCCGCAGGCCGCAGCCGAATACACGCTGCCGGCGCGCATCGGCGACTACACCGACTTCTACACCTCGGTGCACCACGCCACCAACGTGGGCCGCCTGTTCCGCCCCGACCACCCGCTGCTGCCCAACTACAAATGGGTGCCGATCGGCTACCACGGCCGCAGCTCGAGCATCGTCGTCTCGGGCACCGGCGTGCGCCGGCCGCGCGGCCAGGTGATGCCGCCCGACGCCGAGCAGCCGGTGCTGGCCGCCAGCCGACGGCTGGACTTCGAGCTCGAGCTCGGCCTCTTCGTCGGCCCCGGCAACCGCCTGGGCGAGCCGGTGTCGGTGACCGAGGCCGAGGCCCACCTGTTCGGCGTCTGCCTGCTCGACGACTGGTCGGCGCGCGACCTGCAGGCCTGGGAGTACCAGCCGCTCGGGCCCTTCCTGGCGAAGAACTTCGCGACCACGATCTCGCCCTGGGTCGTGACGCTGGAGGCGCTGGCTCCGTTCCGCGTCGGCGCTGCGCGCCGGCCGGCGGGCGACCCGGCGCCGCTGCCCTATCTGGATTCACCGGCGCTGGCCGAAGTCGGCGCCGTCGACCTGCGGCTGGCGGTCGAGCTGCAGACGCCGGCGATGCGCGCGCGCGGCGAGGGCGGGGCGGTGATCAGCCGCACCAGCTGGCGCCACGCCTACTGGACCATGGCCCAGCTCGTCGCCCACCACAGCGTCAACGGCTGCAACCTGCAGCCCGGCGACCTGCTGGGCACCGGCACGCTGTCCGGGCCGACGCCGGGCGAAGCCGGTGCGCTGATCGAGCTCAGCGTCGGCGGCAAACGCCCGGTCGCGCTGCCGGGCGGCGAGGCGCGTACCTTCCTGGAAGACGGCGACTGCGTCGTGCTGCGCGGCTGGTGCGAAGCGCCCGGCTGGCGCCGCATCGGCCTGGGCGAGTGCCGCGGCACGGTGCTGCCGGCCGGCCGCTGAGCGCGCATTCGGTCACGGCGCGGCGGCGCCGACCCGCCGAGCTCGGGGAGGGCAGGGCGCGCCGCAGCGGCCTAGACTCGCGGCGCCGATGATGTCGCGACGCCTTTTTTACGCCCACCGCAGCCGTAGCTGGCTGGCTGCAACGCTGTGCTGGCTGGCGACGGGCGCCTTCGCCCAGGCGCTGCCCGACCTGGGCACGCTGCCGCGCCCCGAAGCGCCGCCGCCGGAGCGCGGCCCGGTCGTGCCGGCCCAGGTCGAACGCTGGCGCGCCGAAGCCAAGGCCTACGAATACGGAGACGGCGTCGCACGCGACGCGGTGCTCGCTGCCCAGCTGTACTGCCGCGCCGCGCGTTATGGCGACGCCGAGTCGCAGTTCAACCTCGGCTGGATGCTGACCAACGCGCGCGGCATCGAACGCGACGAAGCCCAGGCCGCGCACCTGTTCGCCGCCGCCGCCGAACAAGGCCTGGCGCAGGCGCAGAACATGGCGGCCCGCCTGGGCACGCCGCTCGGGCCGCCGCCGCCCTGCCTGCGCCCGCCGGAGCAGGACCCGCTGACGGCGGCCGCACCCAGGCCGCCGGTGTCCAAGGGCCGCGGTGGCCGGGCGCCGTCGGCCTTCCTGGCCGCACTGCCACCGCCGCCGAACGCGCCGCAGCCCATCGTGCGTTTCGTCGACCTCGTCGCGCCCGAATACAAGCTCGCGCCGCAGCTGGTGCTGGCGGTGATGGCCAGCGAAAGCGGCTTCGACCCCGGCGCCTTGTCGCCCAAGAACGCCCAGGGCCTGATGCAGCTGATGCCCGACACCGCCGCGCGCTTCAAGGTGCGCAAGCTGTCGGATCCGGTCGAGAACATCCGCGGCGGCATGGCCTACCTGCGCTGGCTGCTCGCCTACTACCAGGGCGACATCCTGTTCACGCTGGCCGCCTACAACGCCGGCGAAGGCGCGGTCGACCGCTACCGGGGCGTGCCGCCCTATGCCGAGACGCGGGCTTATGTGCGGCGGATCCTGGCCTCGCTCGGCGGCCAGCGCTGGCACCCCTACGACGCCGGCGTGACGCCGCCGTCGCCGATGCTGGCGACGCTGTCGGCAGCGGCTGCGGCACCGACCCGGCTGCGCTGAGCGCAGGCCCGCGGCGGGCCGGCTCACGGGGCCAGGCCGCAGCTGGCGTATCGTGTCGGCCCGCCGGAGGCCTTCCGCCACCCGGCGTTGCCGAGGACCCGACACCCCGATGATGACCCGCCGTAGCGCCCTGAACCTCGCCGCCATCGCGGCCACCACGCTGCTGGCCGCGCTGCCGGCGCAGGCCGCCGACACCGCCCCCGTCGCCCGCCACGTGATCCTGCTGATCGGTGACGGGATGAACATCGAGCACGAGATCGCCGCCAGCCAGTACCTCAGCGGCAAACCCTTCTCGCTGTCCTTTCACCAGCTTCCCTACCAGGGCGTGCAGGCCACCTGGGACGTGACGACCTACGAGCGCCACGGCGGCCGCTACGACCCGCAGGCGATCGTGCCGACGCTCGGTTACGACCCGGCCAAGGGCGGGCTGCTGCCGTATCCGCTCGGCCCCGAACTGGACGGCGCGCGCGCCTACCACCTGGGCGCGGCGACCGATTCGGCCTCGTCGGCGACGACCTGGGCCACCGGCTACAAGACCGACGACGGCAACATCTCCTGGCTGAGCGGCGACCCCGACCGCGGCGGCAACCGCCGCGACGACGGATCGCTCAAGACCATCGCCGAACGCCTGCGCGAAGCGCGCGGCTTCGCCATCGGCGTCGTCAGCACCGTGCCGTTCACGCACGCGACGCCGGCGGCCTTCGTCGCCCATGACAAGAGCCGCAAGCACTACACCGCGATCGGCAGCGAGATCCTGCAGCGCACCCGCCCCGACGTCGTCATCGGCGGCGGCCACCCCGGCACCAGCGGCCGGCCCGATTTCGGTTTCATCGCCGAGACTGACTACGCCGACCTGAAGAGCGGCCGCTACGCCGCCGACACGGTCTTCGTCGAGCGCCAGGCCGGCACCGACGGCGCCCAGGCACTGCAGGCCGCGGCGCGGCGCGCGGCGGCCGAGGGCAAGAAGCTCGTCGGCCTGTACGGCAAGAAGCAGGGCGGCCTGTTCGACTGGCCCGAACCCCAGCACCGCCCGGGCGCGCCGCGCATCGAACGCGCGACGACCGAGAACCCGAGCTACGCCGAGGCGACGCTGGCCGCGCTGCAGGTGCTCGCGCGCAACCCGCGCGGCTTCTTCCTGATGGCCGAGCAGGGCGACATCGACTGGGCGAATCACAACAACGACTACCGCCACATGGTGTCCACCGTCGCCAGCCTGCACGACGGGGTGAAGGCGGTGGTCGACTTCGTCGACCGCCCGGGCGACGACATCAGCTGGGACAACACGCTGCTGATCATCACCGCCGACCACAGCAACAGCTACATGCGCATCGGCAAGGCGCTGGGCGCCGGCGAACTGCCCGAGCAGCGCAGCGACGACTGCAATCTCACGCGCTGTTATCCCGGCGGCGAAGTCAGCTACGGCAGCGGCGGCCACAGCAACGAGCTGACCCGCATCTACGCGCGCGGCCAGGGCACGGAGCTGCTGAAGGCGCAGGAAGGAAGCTGGTATCCGGGCACCCGCATCGTCGACAACACCCAGCTCTTCCACGTGATGATGCAGGCCGCCGGCGTGCCGGTGGAGCCGGCGCTCAAGCCCGTGCCGGTCGCGGCACCCTGAGGCCTCTCAGGCCGTGATCTCGACGCGCGTGCCGTCGGGCGCTGCGATCACGGCTTCGTAGAAACCGTCGCCGGTGTGGCGCGGCGGCGAGAGCAGGCTGCCGTCGGCGGCGCAGCGCGCCGCCAGCGCATCGACCGCCGCCGCGCTGCCCAGCGAGACCGCGACATGGTCCCAGCCGACGGCCTCGACCGCCGGTGGCAAGGCCAGCCAGCTGGTGCTCATCAGTTCCAGGCTGGGCCCGCCCCCGGGCAGCGTAGCGAAACGCGAGACGAAACCGGGCCGCCGCGTGCTGCGGTAGAGCGCGCCGATCTCGGCGCCGAAACGCTCGCGCCAGAACGCGGCGGCGGCGTCGAGGTCAGCGGTCCACAGGGCGACGTGGGCGAGTTGCATCTGGAAAGCTCCAACGGGTTCAGGCCCGGGCGTGAACGATGTTCGCGCCGGCGGCGGCCAGCGCGGCCTGCAGCGCGGTGTCGGCATCGGGCTCGAGCACGACGGTGTCGAACGCGGCCACCGGCGCGACGCGGTGCGCGGCCAAGGCGCCGAGCTTGTCGTTCGTCGCCAGCACCAGCAGCCGGCGGCTGGCGCCGACCAATGCACGTTTGAACTCGGCGTCGGCAGCGTCGTGGGCGCTGGCGCCGGTTTCGGGCGACAAGGCGCAGGCGCCGAGGAAACAGCGCGCGATGTTCAGGCGCTGCACCGCCAGCAGCGCGCTGGCGTCGACGCAGCCGCCGACCAGCAGGTCGACGCTGCCGCCGACCATCAGCAGGCGCAGGTCCTGGCGCCGCAGCAGCGCCGCGGCGATGTCGATCGAGTTCGTCGCGACCGTCAGATCGGCGTCTTCGGGCAGGTACTCCACCAGCGCCAGATTGGTGCTGCCGGCGTCGAGGAACACGAACTCGCCCGGCCGCACCGTCGCCGCGGCGGCCCGCGCCAGCGCCTGCTTGCGCTCGCGGCCTTCGCCCAGGCGCTGCGCGATGGCCGGCGCACCGGCGGCCGGCGGCAGCGCGCCGCCGTAGACGCGGCGGCAGCGGCCTTCGGCGGCGAGCGCACGCAGGTCGCGCCGGATCGCGTCTTCGGAGACCACGAACTCGGCCGCCAGCGTGGCCGCAACCACTGGCTGGCCGGCAGCCAGGCGCTGGGCGATCAGGTCACGGCGGGCCAGGGGCAGGTCGGACGTCATGGCGCGATGCTAAACGTGCACAAACAAGAATTCAAGTGTGCATATTCGTGCGTGTGGCGGCTGAAGTTGAATACATAGGGATTACGCTCGTCGGCAAGCGACGCATGGCGACGTAATATTTGCGTGTGCCGACAACCCCTCGATCGCTGATCCTCAGCCTGCTGCTGGGCGCCGAGGCGCGCGGCGACGGCGCGCTCGGCGTGCGCGAGCTGCTCGCCGCCTGCGCGCTGTTCGGCTTGCCGGAAAACAGCGTGCGGGTGGCGCTGGCGCGTGGTGTCGCCGCCGGGCTGATGGCTACGCCGCGCCGCGGCTGCTACGCGCTCGGGCCCCAAGCGCGGCCGGTGGCCGACGCGGTCGGCGGCTGGCGCGGCCTGCAGGCCAGCCTCGTCGACTGGCAGGGCGACTGGATCGCGGTGCACGTCGGCGCCGCCGGCCGCAGCGACCGCCCGGCGCTGCGCGCGCGTGAACGCGTTTTCGGCCTGCTCGGGCTGGCCGAGTTCGAGCGCGGCCTGCACCTGCGGCCCGACAACCTGGCCGGCGGCGCCGAGGCGCTGCGTCTGCGGCTGCAGGCGCTGCTGCCCGAAGGCGCTCCGGCCGGCACCGTCTTCGGCCTGCGGGCGCTGGCCGCCGGCGACGCCGCCCGCGCCGCCGCTCTGTGGGACGGCGCGGCGCTGGATGCCGGCTACCGCGACACCGCCGCACGGCTCGCCGCCTGGCTGGACGCGGCAGCGGCTTTGCCGCCCGAAACCGCCGCACGCGAAGCCTTCGAACTCGGCGGCGACGCGATCCGCCGCCTCGTCTTCGACCCGCTGCTGCCGGCGCCGCTGGTCGACGCCGATGCGCGCGCCCGTTTCGTCGCCACGGTCGAACGTTTCGACGCCGCCGGCCAGGCGATCTGGCAGCGTTTCCTGGCTGCCGCGCGCACACCGCGGCCCACCGTCTAGGAGCTACGCCGATGAACCCAGGTCTGGACCGGTCCGACACGCACGAGGTCTTCAACGTCGGCAGCGAGCTGCCCGACGGCGACCTCTATCTGGACGACGCTGCGCTCGTCGCCGCGGTGCGGCGCGAAGGCGGCGGCTGGGCTGAAGCCGAACTCAGCCGCTTCGGCCGGCTCACCGGTTCGGCCGGCTACCGCGAGCTGGGTGTGCTGGCCAACCAGCACCCGCCCGAACTCGACACCCACGACCGTTTCGGCCGCCGTGTGGACCGGGTGCGTTTCCACCCCGCGTACCACGAGCTGATGCGCACGGCGATCGAACACGGCCTGCACGCGTCGCCGCACACCGACCCGCGGCCCGGCGCCCACGTCGCACGCGCGGCGCGTTTTTACATGCAGAGCCAGGTCGAGGCCGGCCACGGCTGCCCGGTGACGATGACTTTCGCCTCGGTACCGGCGCTGCGCAGCACGCCGGCGCTGGCCCATGCCTGGCTGCCGCGCATCACCGCGCCGGTCTACGACCCGCGCAACGTGCCCGACGCCGACAAGGCCGGCCTGACGATCGGCATGGCGATGACCGAGAAGCAGGGCGGCTCGGACGTGCGCACGAACACGACACGCGCCGCTCCCGCCGGCTTCGCCACCGGCCCGGGCGCGGCCTACGAACTGGTCGGCCACAAGTACTTCGTCTCGGCGCCGATGTGCGACGCCTTCCTCGTGCTGGCGCAGGCGCCGGGGGGCCTGAGCTGCTTTCTGCTGCCGCGCTGGCGGCCCGACGGCACGAAGAACCCGCTGCAGCTCGTGCGCCTGAAACGCAAGATGGGCAACGTCTCCAACGCCAGCAGCGAGACCGAGCTGCGCGGCGCGCTCGCCTGGATGGTCGGCGACGAAGGGCGCGGCGTGCGCACCATCCTCGAGATGGTCGCCTGCACACGTTTCGACTGCATGGTCGGCTCGAGCGCCGCGCAGCGCGCCGCCACGGCGCTGGCGCTGCAACACGGCCGCGAGCGCTCGGCTTTCGGGCGCCGGCTGGCCGAGCAGCCGTTGATGCGCAACGTGCTCGCCGACCTGGTGCTGGAGACCGAAGCCTCGCTGGCGCTGACGATGCGCCTGGCACGTGCACTCGACAGCCGCGGCGACGCGCACGAAGACGCGCTGCTGCGCCTGGCGACACCGCTGGGCAAGTACTGGATCTGCAAACGCACGGCGGCGCACGCGGCCGAGGCGATGGAGTGCATAGGCGGCAGCGGCGTGATGGAGGACGGCCCGTTCCCGCGCCTGTACCGCGAGGCGCCGGTGAACGCGATCTGGGAAGGCAGCGGCAACGTGCAGTGCCTGGACATGCTGCGCGCGCTGCAGAAGACACCGGCAGCGGTCGACGCCTTCTTCGCCGAGCTGGCGCCGGCGCGCGGCGGCCACGCGCTGCTGGACCGCTGGGTCGACACGCTGAAGCACGAGTTCACCGACCTGTCGGAGCTGGAGTACCGCGCGCGCAGCCTGGTCGACCGCATGGCGCTGGCGCTGCAGGCCGCGCTGCTGCAGCAGCACGCGCCGCATGCGCTGGCCGACGCCTTCTGCGCGTCGCGCCTGGACGGCGGCGGCGCACGCCAGTACGGCACGCTGCCGCGTGGTGCCGACTGCGCGGCCATCGTCGCCCGCGCGATGCCGCGCAGCTGAGCGCCGCGCGCCAGCCATCCCGCGCGAAATCGCGGGCTGGCCTCAGCGCGGCATCAGGAAGGTGCTCGGCTCCTCCACCCGGGCCGCGTCGCTGCCGTCGGCGGTGCTGAACTCGAAGCGGATCGGCCGCACACGTTCGCCACCGTCGCCCGCCGGCGCGCGCACGTTCAGCGGCAGCGTGCGTTCGGCGGCCGGCGGCAGCTCGAAACGCGCGCCGTCCAGCACCTCGGCACCGTCCAGCCCGAGCACACGCACCTGCAGCTGCCGCGTCTTCTCGGAGGCGTTGACGACCTGCAGCCGGTAGACGTTTTCGACCCAGCCCGGGCCGGCTTCGCGCGCCAGCACGCCGCGGTCGCGCATCACGTCGACCCGGAAAGGCGCACGGTCGGCCAGGCCCACGGCCAGCGCCGTGCAGGCCGCCAGCAGCATCAGGCCGTAGACGCGAACGCGCGGCCGCGTCGCCGCGGGGCCGTTGTCGCCGGCGAGCGCGCGCAAGGTCGCGAAGCGCACCAGGCCGCGCGCGTAACCCAGCTTGTCCATCACCTTGTCACAGGCGTCGATGCAGGCGCCGCAGCTGATGCAGTCGAACTGCAGGCCTTTGCGGATGTCGACGCCGGTCGGGCAGACCTGCACGCACAGGCTGCAGTCGACGCAGTCGCCCAGGCCGAGCGCCTTCGGGTCGGAGCCGCGTGCGCGCCGGCCGCGGGCCTCGCCGCGGCGTGCGTCGTAGCCGACGACACGTGTGTCGACGTCCATCATCGACCCCTGGAAACGGGCGTACGGGCACATGTGGCGGCAGACCTGCTCGCGCAGCAGGCCGGCGTTGAGATAGGTGAAGCCGCCGTAGAACAGGGCCCAGAACACGCCCCAGCCGAGCTCGCCGCCGGCCAGTGCCGGCAGCCAGTCGCGCAGCGGCGTGAACCAGCCGACGAAGCTGATGCCGGTCCACAGCGCCAGCGCCACCCAGGCCAGGTGCTTGCCGCCGCGGCGCAGCAGCTTGGGCGCGCGCCAGCGGGCCGCGTCCAGCCGCAGGCGGGCGGGGCGGTCGCCTTCGAAGCGTGCTTCCAGCCACAGGAACATCTCGGTGTAGACCGTCTGCGGGCAGGCGAAGCCGCACCACAGCCGCCCGGCGATCGCGGTGACGAAGAACAGCAGCAGCGCGCTGATCACCAGCAGCAGGCTCAGGAACACCAGGTCCTGCGGCAGCAGCACCAGGTCGAACAGATAAAAGCGCCGCGTCTCCAGGCTGAACAGCACGGCCGGCCGGCCGTTCCACGGCAGCCAGGGCAGGCCGTAGAACACCAGCTGGGTCAGCCACACCAGCGCCCAGCGCCAGTTGGTGTAGCGGCCGTGCACCGTGCGCGGCTGGATCTTCAGCCGCGGGCTCAGCAGCGGCGACGGGTCGGCCGCGGGCGCGGCCTGCAGCGGGATCACCCGGTGGGTGGTGTTCATGGTCGGTGCGGCGCCAAGGCGGCTTGCTTGCCTGATGTCAAGACGCCACTGTGCCGGGCGGCAACTGATCCGGTAAGACTCAGTTGTGCGGCCGAAATACCGGATCAGTTTCGGCCACGCGCACGCCGCAGCCTCGTGCCGGGCGGCCACCGTTACAGTGGCCGCCATGTGCAGACGACCGGATCAGCGGTGAAACGCTACGAGCAGTACGCCGAGGAGATCGCCGAACTGATCCGCACCGGCGTGCTGCGCGCCGGCGACCGGCTGCCCTCGGTGCGCCAGGCCAGCAGCAGCCGGCGCATCAGCCCGGCGACGGTGTTCGAGGCCTATTACCGCCTGGAAGCGCGCGGCCTGATCCAGGCGCGGCCCCGCTCCGGCTACTACGTCAGCGCCGTGCCGGCGGCGCGTGCCGCCGAACCCGCGACTGCCTTGCCCAGCCCGAGCACGACCGAGGTCGAGATCAGCGAGCTGGTCTTCGACGTGCTCGGCTCGACGCGCCGGCCCGACGTCGTGCCGCTGGGTTCGGCCTTCCCGAGCCCGGCGCTGTTCCCGCTGGACAGGCTGGCGCGCACGCTGACGCCGGCGATGCGCCGGCTCGACGCCGGCCGCATCGTCGAGGAGCTGACCACCGGCAGCGAGGCGCTGCGGCGCCAGATCGGGCTGCGTTATGCGGTCGGTGGCACGGCGGTCGACGCACGCGAGCTCGTCGTTACCGACGGCGCGATGGAGGCGCTGAACCTGTGCCTGCAGGCGGTGACGCGGCCGGGCGACGTGGTCGCGATCGAGTCGCCGTGTTTCTACGCCGCGCTGCAGGCGCTGGAGCGGCTGCAGCTGCGCGCCGTCGAGGTGGCGACGCACCCGCGCCACGGCGTCGAGCTGGCGTCGCTGGCCGAGGTCCTGGCGCGGCACCCGGTCAAGGCCTGCTGGTTCATGCCCAGCTTCCAGAACCCGCTGGGCAGCCTGATGCCCGAAGCCAACAAACGCGCGCTGGTCGAGCTGCTGGCGCGCCACGGCGTGCCGCTGATCGAGGACGACGTCTACGGCGAGCTGCATTTCGGCGCCCGCCGGCCGCCGCCGGCCAAGGCTTTCGACCGCGACGGGCTGGTGATGCACTGCAGCTCGTTCTCGAAGTGCCTGGCGCCGGGTTACCGCGTCGGCTGGACGGCGGCCGGGCGGTTCGCGCCGGCGGTGCAGCGCCTGAAGCTGATGACGACGCTGACGACCGCGGTGCCGTCGCAGGAGGCGCTGGCCGCCTATCTGCAGCAGGGCGGTTACGAGCGCCACCTGCGCCAGCTGCGCCAGGCGCTGGCCGGCAGCCAGGCGCGCATGCTGGATGCGGTGGGGCGCTACTTCCCCGCTGGCACGCGCGTGACGCGGCCCGAAGGCGGCTACTTCCTCTGGGTCGAACTGCCGCCGCCGGCCGATGCGCTGCAACTGCAGCGCCTGGCCGCGGCGCACGACATCAGCCTGGCGCCCGGCCATCTGTTCTCCGCCGACCGGCGCTTCGCGCGCTGCCTGCGGCTGAACTACGGCAACCCGGGGGACGCGCGGGTGGAAGAGGCGGTGCGCACGCTGGGGCGTCTGGTGGCCCAGCTGCGGGCTTGACCGCGGCGCACCCCTAGGCTCGGCGCCGCCGCCGGCACCGGCGCGGGCTTAGGCTGCTGTCGCACCGGCGCCCACGCCGCCGGGTCACCAGGAGCGACCATGTCACGCGACCCGATCCAGTACGTGCGCAGTCTCGAACTGCCTGATGCCCCGCCGCGCCGCGCCACCCGCGGGGGTTTGACCGAGTCGGCAGCCGTTGCCGGCAGCTTCGGCGAGCCGCAGCAGGCCGCCGTCGTCGCCGTCGGCGCCCAGCTCGCCGAGTTCGGCGCCTCGGTCCTGCCCGGCCAGCGCAGCGCGGTCGCCGACTGCCTGCTGCTGGCGCAGCTGGCGGCGAACAAGGCGGCAGCGGCCGACGCCGACGTGCTCGCCTGGTACGCCCGGTATGTCGAGGTGCTGCAGAACATCGGCTGGACGACACGCTCGATGGAGTTCAAGGACACCTCGGCCGACGACAACGACTCCGGCGTGCACAAGGCCATCCTGCCGGTGCTGACCGCGGCGCTGGGGCCGGCCATGGCCGCGACCTCGCTCGTGATCTCGGTCCTCAAGGGGCTGCAGGAGATGGACGCGTCCAGCCCCTGGATCACGATCTTCGACCGCAGCAGCACCCATGTGCGCGGCGCGAAGTTCCAGCTCGGCTCGGTGGCTGCGGACGCGGGGCAGATGCGGTTCAAGCTCGTGGCGCTGGCCATCGAGGCGCGCAAGGAGATCACGCAGGTGCTCTTTTTCAAGCTGTCGTCGGAACACGCCCGGCTGCGCGCGGCCGAGGGTGAACTCGACATCGCGCTCGACCGGCTGGAGAGCATTCAGGCGGCAGTCGCCGCACGCGTGCAGCCTTTCCTGCTGGACAACATCGGCAGGATCGAGCTCTAGCCCGCCGCACGGCCGGCACCCGGTGGCGCGCAGCGCACTGGTCGAAATCCGGCAGCCTGAGCAGAATCGGCCCCGTGGACTCCCCGACCTTCGCCCGCCGCTTCGGTCTGCTCTATCGCGAGTTCTATCTGCGCGCGCCGCGGCGTGCCGACGACGGCCGCGAGCGGCCGTCTCCGGACACGGTGGCGATGCTGCTGCACATGGCACAGGCCGGCCCGGCGACAGCGTCCGAGCTGGCGCGGCAGCTGGACCGGGCGCAGTCCACGCTCAACGCACGCGTTGCCGCGCTCGAGGCGGCCGGGCTGGTGTCGCGCCGGTGCGGTGACCAGGATGTTCGGCGCACGCGCATCTGGCTCAGCCCGGCCGGCCGCCAGGCACTGGCCGAAGCGCTGGAAGTGCTGGACACGGCGCGCCTGGAGGCGGCGGCCGCCGCCTGGGACGACGCCCGCCGGCGGCGCCTGATCGACGAGTTCGATGCCTTGCTCGATGCGCTGCTCGAGGCGGTGCCGCCTGTCGCGCAGACGCCCGCAGGGCCGCCGTCGTGAGCGAGCGGTAGACGCCCGTCGCCGGGCGCTGGCTCATCGGTCCGGACGCACCAGGCGAGGCACGGGGCTGGCGCCGTGTCCGGGCGCTAAAGGCCGACGCGTTACCGCGTCGCCGCAGGCGCAAGCGTGGCGGCCTGCAGGCCACGGCGCAGCGCCAGCGTGCACAGCACCAGCCCCGCCATCACCAGGCCTTCCACGCCGAGGGCCGCCTGCACGCCCGCGAGCGTGCCGCCAGCGCCAGCCTGCACGTGCACGAAGACGCTGCCCAGGAGCACCGGCCCCAGCCCCAGCGCCGCCTGCAGGATGGTCGACAGCATCGCGCTGCCGGCGCCAGCCAGGGCTCGCGGCAGCTGGGCCAGGCCGATGCGGTAGAAGCAGGCGACGATCTGCGCCTGGCCGGCGCCGACCAGCGCGGTCGCGGCCGCCAGATTCCAGGCGTCGGCATGCGGCCAGACCAGGCC
>NZ_NRRU01000110.1 GCF_016583785.1 Rubrivivax gelatinosus
GATCGCCCGTGTGCGCGCGCTGGCGCCGAAGCTGCCGCTGCTGATCCCGGGCGTCGCCGCCCTGGGCGCCGACGCCGCGGCCACGGTGCGCGCCGGCTGGCGGCCGGCGCGCAGGGTGGCCCAGGCCACCCGCGAGCTGCCGCAGCGCGGGGTCTTCGGGCAGGCTCGGGACCAAGGCGGGGACCTGGTGGCTACGAGCCGCGTTCGCGCTGCAGCAGCTCGCGGGTGGCCTGGGCCACCCTGCGCGCCGCCGCAGCGAAATCCTCGCCGTCGCCCGCGTACAGCACCGCACGCGACGAGTTGACGATGATCGGCGCGTCCGGCCGCCAGCCGGCGCGCACCGTGGCCGCGGCGTCGCCGCCCTGGGCGCCGACGCCCGGGATCAGCAGCGGCAGCTTCGGCGCCAGCGCGCGCACACGGGCGATCTCGGCCGGGAAGGTGGCGCCGACGACCAGGCCCAGGCGCTGGTCGCGGTTCCAGGGGCCGGCAGCCAGGCGCGCGACCCGTTCGTACAGGCGCTCGCCGCCGTCGAGCAGCTGGTTCTGCAGGTCGCTGCCGCCGGGGTTGGAGGTGCGGCACAGCAGGATCAGGCCGCGGCCGTCCCAGCGCAGATAGGGCTCGATCGAGTCGAAGCCCATGTAGGGCGACAGCGTCACCGCGTCGGCGTCGTAGCGCTCGAAGGCTTCGCGTGCGTACTGCTCGGCGGTCGAGCCGATGTCGCCGCGCTTGGCGTCCAGGATCACCGGCACTTCGGGCGCGACGCGGCGGATGTGGGCCACCAGGCGCTCGAGCTGGTCTTCGGCGCGGTGCGCGGCGAAGTAGGCGATCTGCGGCTTGAAGGCGCAGACCAGGTCGTGCGTGGCGTCGACGATCGCGGCGCAGAAGTCGTGGATGCGGCTGGCGTCGCCCTTCCAGGCGCCCGGGAAACGCGCCGGCTCGGGGTCCAGCCCGACGCAGAGCATCGAGGCCTGACGCGCGGTCGCCGCGGCCAGCTTGGCGGCAAAGCTCATCAGGCGCCCTCCGGCCTGACGCAAGCGGCCCCGGACAGGTCCTGCAGCCTCATGCCCGGTGCGCCAGCTGCACGGCGCGGCCGATGTAGTTGCCCGGCGTCATCGCCTTCAGGCGCTCGCGCTCGCCGTCGGGCAGCGCGTCCAGGCCGTCGATGAAGGCGTGGAAGGTCTCGCGCGTGACGGCGCGGCCGCGCGTCAGCTCCTTCAGCTGCTCGTAGGGGCTGGGCAGGCCGTGGCGGCGCATCACCGTCTGCACCGCCTCGGCCAGCACTTCCCAGGACGAGTCGAGGTCGGCGGCGAGCGCGGCTTCGTTCAGCTCCAGCTTGTCCAGGCCGCGCAGCAGGCTGTCGTGGCCGAGCAGTGCGTAGCCCAGGGCCACGCCCATGTTGCGCAGCACCGTGCTGTCGGTCAGGTCGCGCTGCCAGCGGCTGACCGGCAGCTTTTGCGACAGGTGCGTCAGCAGCGCGTTGGCCAGGCCGTAGTTGCCTTCGGCGTTCTCGAAGTCGATCGGGTTGACCTTGTGCGGCATCGTGCTCGAGCCGATCTCGCCCGCCTTGGTCTTCTGCTTGAAGTAGCCCAGCGAGATGTAGCCCCAGATGTCGCGCGACAGGTCGATCAGGATGGTGTCGCAGCGCGTCACGGCGTCGAACAGCTCGGCCATGTAGTCGTGCGGCTCGATCTGGATCGTGAACGGGTTGAACACCAGGCCCAGGCGCTCCTCGACGACCTGGCGGCTGAAGGCCTCCCAGTCAAACTCGGGCCAGGCGGCGACGTGGGCGTTGTAGTTGCCGACGGCGCCGTTCATCTTCGCGCGCAGCGGCACCGCGGCGATGGTCTCGCGGGCCCGCGTCAGGCGCGCGACGACGTTGGCGATCTCCTTGCCGACGGTCGTCGGGCTGGCGGTCTGGCCGTGGGTGCGGCTGAGCATCGGCACCGCGGCGAAACCGTGCGCCATCCGGCGCAGGCGCTCGATCAGCGCGTCGATCGCCGGCAGCAGCACGGTGTCACGCGCGGCCTTGAGCATCAGCGCGTGGCTGGTGTTGTTGATGTCCTCGCTGGTGCAGCCGAAGTGCACGAACTCGCCGGCCGCCTGCAGCTCGCTCTCGTGTTCGATGCGCGCCTTGATCCAGTACTCGACCGCCTTGACGTCGTGGTTCGTCGTGCGCTCGATGTCCTTGATCGCCTGGGCGTCGGCTTCGCTGAAGCGCAGCGCCAGGCTGCGCAACAGGCCGCGCGCGGCTTCGCTCAGCGGCTTGAACTCGTCGAAGCCGGCGTCGGACAGGGCGATGAACCACTCGACCTCGACCTGCACGCGGCGGTGCATCAGTCCGAATTCGCTCAGCAGCGGGCGCAGCGGCGCGAGGCGATTGGCGTAACGGCCGTCGAGCGGCGAAAGAGCGGTCAGTGCAGTCAGAGTCATCGCGGACGCCGAAAATCGGCAAATGGCTGCAGCCGTCAAGAGGACGGCCGGATCCCCATTAGGGGGTATTGCAGATTCTAGGCCGTGTCCGGTGACACGTAAGCGAGCAATTCCCGCGCGACGAGCCGCGCCGCCGGCCTACCAGGTGATCTCGAAGCGGCACTCGGCGTCGCCGCAGGCCTCGCAGGCGACCTCGGTCACCTGCGCATTCCGGTGCACGAGCACCGTGAAGAGGCGTTCGAAGGTGCCGGCGTAGAAGTCGCAGGCGGGCTTTTCGGCCTGCCAGCCGCGGCACAGCGGATTGTCGCGGATCGTCAGCACGCAGGGGCGGCCGACGACGTAGGCGAAGTGGCCGCTGCCGGCGAAAGTCCAGGAGTTGCGGCCTATCGCCGTCAGCAGCACGCGGGCGGCCAGCGGCGCCGGCAGCACTTTGAGCAGCGCCTGCACCGGCTTGGGGATGCGGCGCGCGAGCAGGTAGTCGGCGGTGCGCACGCCGGCGGCGTGCGCGATCTCGCCGGCCGCCTCGGTGCCCAGCGATTCGCGCAGCACGCCGTGCAGGCGGCAGACCTCGGTCTCGTCGACCATGGCCTGGGGCGGCGAACTGAGGTAGTTCGCCATGCCGGCGCGGTCGAACAGCCGGCGCGTCAGGTCGGTGCCGACCCGCGAGGGCAGCACCTCCGCGACGCGGATGATGGCGTTCGGACCGATGCGCCCGGCCAGGTTCACGACGCGCGCGCCTCCGAGGCGGCCTGCTGCTCTTCGGTCAGCTGCTCGGTGCCGCCGCCGCAGGCCATCGCGGCCTTGGCGAGTTCGAAGTTTTCCTCGCCCTTGCGGCGCTTCATCTCGATCTTCGGGCCGTGCATCGTCACCCAGTTGTCGTCGACGCGCGAGAGCTGGTCGGCGGTGGCGGCGTCGATGCGGCGGTCCTTGTCGAAGCTGAAGTTGACCGTCTTCTTGGTCTGCGGGCCCCAGTAGCCGACGCGGCCCAGGTCATAGAACTTGCGTTCGAAGCCGCTCTTCAGGAATGCCTTCAGGCAGCCCATCAGGTACTTGCGGCGCAGCTTGTCCTTCGTGAACGGGTACTGCAGGAACGCCTTGTTCATGAAGAACCGGCGGTAGTTGTTCATCACCCGGTCCAGCAGCTCGCCGCGGTCCATCGCGTCGGGCTTCATGATCGGGGTCACGAAGTTGTACTTCTCGAAGTCGAAGACCTCGACCTTGTCACCCAGTTCCTGGAACAGGTCGGAGAACGGCCAGGGCGTGTACATCGCCCAGTTCGCCATGTCCGGGTTCCAGTCGCGCGCCATCCGGTAGGTCTCTTCCAGCGTCTCGGCGGTCTCGTTTTCCAGACCGACGATGAACTGGGCCTCGGTGACGATGCCGTTGTCCTTCAGGAGCTGGATCGCGCGCTTGTTCTGCGCGACGGTCGTCTCCTTGTTGAACAGCTCCAGCTTCAGCTGCGCGGCGGCTTCGGTGCCCAGCGAGACGTGGATCAGGCCGGCCTTGCGGAACATCGGCAGCAGCTTCTCGTCGCGCAGGATGTCGGTGACGCGGGTGTTGATGCCCCACAGCACGCCCAGGTCGCGCTTGATCAGCTCTTCGCAGAACTCGATGAACTTCTTGCGGTGGATCGTCGGTTCTTCGTCGGCGAGGATGAAGAAGCCGACATCGTGTTCCTTGACCAGCTTCTCGATCTCGTCGACCACCTTCTTCGGGTCACGGATGCGGTAGTCGCGCCAGAACTTCCACTGGCTGCAGAACGAGCAGGTGAACGGGCAGCCGCGCGCGAAGTTCGGGATCGCGACGCGCTTGTTCATCGGGATGTAGATGTACTTGTCCCACTCGAGGATGCCCCAGTCCGGCGTGATGCGGTCCAGGTCCTCGATCGGGGGCTCGGCCGGCGTCGCGACGACCTTGCCGTCGCCGGTCGCGTAGGCGATGCCGTTGACGCAGTTGCGGTCAGCCTTGAAGTTGCCGTTGTCGACCGCGGTGACGAGGTTGAGCATCACCTGCTCGCCTTCGCCGCGCACGATGGCGTCGATCCAGGGCGCTTCCTTCAGGACCTGCGGGTACATGAAGGTGCCGTGGATGCCGCCGAGCACCGTGACGATGTCCGGGTTCACTTCCTTGGCGATCTGCAGCGCGCGTTCGGCCTTGTAGATCGCCGGCGTGATCGCGGTGCAGCCGACGATGTCGGGCTTGAGCGTCGTGATCTTCTCGCGGACCTGGTCTTCGCTCAGGTCGTGCGTCATCGCATCGACGAAATGGATGTCGGTGTAGCCGCCCGCCTTGAGGTAGCCGGTCAGGTAAGCCACCCACGCAGGCGGCCAGTTCCCGGCGATCTCGGCACCGCCGGAGTGATAGTTGGGGTGTATGAACAGCACACGCATGGAAACGGCTCCTCGCGATTCGGACTCGCACGGTAGGCGGGCACCCTCATTTCAGTTTTGCCCTAAGTCAATGACGGGTGACAGCCCCACTGACAACCGGGCCTGACACTCTTGGCCGCTGTCAAGTGTTCCGAGGCACAGGGCTTGCTAAAGTGCCCGGTCGGAGTCGTAACACCCCGATACAGCCCCCAGGAGCCCAGATGAAGATCACCCGCCGCCTCACCCTGCTCGCCGCCGCCTCGCTGGCCGCCAGCGTCGCCGTCCCGGCCTTCGCGCAAACCAAACTGAAGGTCGCCGCGATCTACACCGTGCCGGTCGAACAGCAGTGGGTCAGCCGCATCGACAAGGCGCTGAAGGCCGCCGCCACGCGCGGCGAGGTGGAATACGTCTTCAGCGAGAACGTCGCCAACGCCGATTACGAACGCGTGATGCGCCAGTACGCCGAAGCCGGCAACGTGCTGATCGTCGGCGAGTCCTTCGCCGTCGAGACCGCGGCGCGCAAGGTCGCCAAGGACTACCCGAAGATCGCCTTCCTGATGGGCAGCTCAGGCAAGCCGCAGGCGCCCAACTTCGGCGTCTTCGACAACTACATCCAGGAGCCGGCCTACCTCAGCGGCATGATCGCCGGCGGCGTCAGCAAGAGCGGCAAGATCGGCCTCGTCGGCGGCTACCCGATCCCCGAGGTCAACCGGCTGATGAACGCCTTCATCGCCGGCGCCAAGGAAGTGAACCCGAAGCTGCAGTTCTCGATCAGCTTCATCAACAGCTGGTTCGACCCGCCCAAGGCCAAGGAAGCCGCCTACGCGATGATCGACAAGGGCGCCGACGTGCTCTACGCCGAGCGTTTCGGCGTCAGCGACGCGGCCAAGGAGCGCAAGGTGCTGGCGATCGGCAACGTCATCAACACCCAGGCCCAGTACCCCGACACCGTCGTCGCCTCGGCGCTGTGGAACATGGAGCCGACGATCGACGCCGCGATCAAGGCGGTCAAGGCCGGTGCCTTCAAGGCCGAGGACTACGGCCGCTACTCGACGATGAAGTTCAAGGGCTCCGAGCTGGCGCCGCTGGGCACGTTCGCGAAGAAGGTGCCGGCGGACCTGGTCGCCAAGGTCCAGGCCAAGGAGAAGGCCATCCTGGCCGGCAGCTTCGTCGTCAAGGTTGACGACAGCCAGCCCAAGGCCGGCAAGTGAGCGTGCGCGGCGGCTGGTTCGGCCACCGCGTCTACGCGTAGCATGCCGGCGCGGCGCGTTCCGCGCCCGCCGGCATCCGCCTTTCATCGCCAACAAGACGAAGAAGCAACATGACCCGTGCCCTGCTCTGCGCAGCGCTTTTCGCTGCCGCGCCGTTCGCGTCGGCCGCCACTGCGCCGGCCTACGACATCGAGGATTTCTCGACTGCCGCGCTGATCGACAAGCCCACCGTGATGGCCGCCTGGAAGGACGCGCTGCCGGCCGAACGCCTGGCCAAGCTCTACCCGAAGTCCAAGTGGGGCTTCCTCAGCCAGGTCGAAGGCGGCCTCGTCGACGGCAAGCTGTGCGTCGTCACCGCACGCGTGACGCTGCTGCCCAAGACCTCGCCGACGCGGCGTTTCGTCTGGGAGCCGGCCAAGAGCTCGACGGTCTTCGACGGCCGCCCCGTGAACTCGGCCGCCGAATGCGGCGCGCTCGCCCAGGAACGGCTGAAGGACGCGCTGCGCTCGCTGGTCTCGAGCCTCGTCAAGGCCTGAGCGCGGCCTTCACGCGACTGGCCTGATCAGGCCAGCAGCGCCCAGAGCGCCGCGACCACCAGCGCCGCCAGCATCGTCACGCCGTAGAGCGAGGCGACGGCGGCGCTGCGCAACGCCTGTGCCCACCAGCGCCCGCCGTAGACGCGGCGCATCGCCAGCCAGGTGTAGACCGGCACGACGATCCAGGCCAGGCCTTGCAGCCCGCCGATCGGCAGCAGCGTGATGCCCAGCATCGCGAACCAGAACGCGTGCACGTGCAGCGCGAACACCAGGTGCTCGGTGTAGCGCAGCCGGCGGTTGCGGTAGGCCAGCGCCAGCCAGGCGGCGAACCCCGGCAGCAGCACGAACATCGCCGGGCCGATGGCGTCGACGAGCCTGGCCTTGAGCCCGCGTGTGTCGTTGGCCAGCGCCCCGGGCCCCGTGCCCAGGCGCTGCTCCAGCCGCTTGCAGACCCAGGCCGGCAGGTTGCTGCACTCGAAGCCCTTGCCGTCGGGCTTGAAGCCGAACTGCACGCTGGCCGAGCCGATGTTCAGCTCGACCTTGGGCGGCTCGTCCTTGTCGAACTGCACCGCCGGCTGCGGCGGGCTGGCGTCGAGCAGGTTGGACAGACGCACCGCCAGCAGCACCAGCACGCTGATCGTCAGGTACAGCCGCAGCGGCAGCACGTAGTGCTTGCGCCGGCCGCGCAGGTACTGGCGCGTCAGCTCGCCGGGGCGGCGGAACAGCAGCACCAGCGTGCGCCACATCGCACCTTCGGTCGACAGGTAGGCGCCGCCGAACTGCTGCACGAACTCGCCGACGGTCGGCGGCCGCACATGGGTTTCCTGGCCGCAGGACGGGCAGAAACGGGGCCTGGGTTCGGGCAGCGGCTGCTCGCAGTTGGGGCAGGTGTCCAGGATGTCTTCTTCTGGTTCGGGGTGCCTGCGATGGTAGCGCCAGGCTACGGGTGAACCCTGGGCTGGCGCAGTTCGTGCGAGACAATCGAATGATGTCTGCGAGTTCCCCGGTCCTGCGCCTGCGCGGCCTCACCAAACGTTTCGGCGCGCTCGTCGCCAATGACTCGATCTCGCTGGACCTGGACCGCGGCGAGGTGCTGGCGCTGCTGGGCGAGAACGGCGCCGGCAAGAGCACGCTGGTGTCCATCCTGTTCGGCCACTACGTCGCCGACGAGGGTTCGATCGAAGTCGATGGCCGCCCCTTGCCGCCGGGCCAGCCCAAGGCGGCGCTGGCCGCCGGCATCGGCATGGTGCACCAGCACTTCACGCTGGCCGACAACCTGAGCGTGCTCGACAACGTGATGCTGGGCACCGAAAGCCTGTGGCAGCCGTTTTCACGCCGCGGCGAGTGGCGCGCGCGGCTGCAGGACGCCGCGCAGCGTTTCGGCCTGCACGTCGACCCCGACGCGCGCATCGCCGAGCTGTCGGTGGGCGAGCGCCAGCGCGTCGAGATCCTGAAGGCCCTGGTGCGCGGCGCGCGCATCCTGATCCTGGACGAACCGACCGCGGTGCTGACCCCGCAGGAAAGCGAGTCGCTGTTCGCGACGCTGGCGCAGATGGTCGCAGGCGGCCTGTCCATCATCTTCATCAGCCACAAGCTCGACGAGGTGCTGCGTGTCAGCGACCGCGTCGCGGTGCTGCGCGCCGGCAAGCTGATCGCGGTGCTGCCGGCCGCAGGCGCGAGCAAGTCCGACCTGGCCGAGGCCATGGTCGGGCGCAGCGTCGCGCCGGCGGTGAAGACGCGGCGCGAAGCCGGCGCCGTGGTCTGCGAGCTGCCCGGCACGACGCTGGCGATCCGCGCCGGCGAGGTGTTTGCGGTCGCCGGTGTCGCCGGCAACGGCCAGCAGGCGCTGGCCGACGCGCTCTGCGGCGAACTCGCGCCGCCGGGTGGCGCGCTGCGGCTGGACGGGCGGGCGCTGCCGGCGTCGCCGCGGCGTTTCGTCGCCGCCGGCGTCGCGCGCATCCCCGAGGACCGGCACGCCGTCGGTGTCGTCGGCGACCTGCCGATCTGGGAGAACGCGGTGCTCGAGCGCTACGCCAGCGCCGGCTTCGCGCGTGCCGGCGTCGTGCGCCGCGGCGCCGCACGCGCATTCGCGCAGCAGGTGGTCGAACGCTTCGACGTGCGCGGTGGCGGCCTGGAGACGACGACACGGTCGCTCTCGGGCGGCAACATGCAGAAGCTGATCCTGGGCCGCGCGCTGCTGGGCAGCGGCAGCACGCCGCGCCTGGTCGTCGCCAACCAGCCGACCTGGGGCCTGGACATCGGCGCCGTCGCCTACGTGCACCAGCAGCTGCTCGACGCCTGCGCCGCCGGCGCCGCGCTGCTGCTGATCAGCGAAGACCTGGACGAGATCTTCGCGCTTGCCGACCGCATCGCGGTGCTGCACCACGGCGTGCTCGGCGCGCCGCGGCCGGCGGCCGACTGGACGCTGGCCGAGATCGGCCTGGCGATGTCGGGCGCACAGACGGAGGCGCGCCATGCGGCTTGAACGACGCAGCACGGTGCCGCGTGCGCTGCTCGTCGCCGCGCCTCTGGCGGCCGTGCTGTTCACGCTGCTGGCGACTTCGCTGCTGGTGGCCTGGGCTGGCGCGCCGGTGGGGCGCGCCTACGCGCTGCTGCTCGAAGGCGGTTTCGGCTCGCGCTTCGCGATCACCGAGACGCTGACGCGCGCCACGCCGCTGATCTTCACCGGCCTGGCGGCCGCGGTCGCGTTCCGCGCGCGGCTCTTCAACATCGGCGCCGAAGGCCAGCTCTACGCCGGCGCGCTGGCGGCGGTGGCCGTCGGCGGGCTGCACGACGGTGTCGGCTACGAGCTCGCGCCCGGGCTGCTGTTCGTGCTGATGTTCGCCGCCGCGGCGCTGGCCGGTGCGCTGCTGCTGCTGGGGCCGGCGCTGCTGAAAAGCCGCTTCGGTGTCGACGAGGTCGTGACCACGCTGCTGCTGAACTTCATCGTGCTGCTGTTCGTCTCGGCGATGCTGGACGGGACTATGAAGGACCCGACGGCGATGGGCTGGCCGCAGAGCGTGGCGCTGCAGGACCTGCTGCAGCTGGACAAGCTGGTCGAGCGCAGCCGCGTGCACACGGGGCTGCTCGCTGCGGTCGTGCTTGCTGTCGCGCTCTGGGCGCTGCTGAAGTACACGACGCTGGGCTTCGAGATCCGCGCCGTCGGCGCCAACGCACGCGCGGCCCGTTTTGCCGGCATGCCGGTGGGCTGGACGACGGTGAAGGTGGCGCTGCTGTCGGGTGCGCTCGCCGGGCTGGCGGGTGCGGTCGAGGTCGCAGGGCGCACCGGCTACGTCACCCTGGACATGAGCCCGGGCTACGGCTACAGCGGCATCGTCATCGCGATGCTGGCGATGCTGAACCCGCTGGCCGTCGTCGCCGCCGCGATCTTCGTCGCCGGCATGCTGGTCGGTGCCGACAGCATGAGCCGCGCGGTCGCGGTGCCCACCTACATCGCCGACGTCATCGTCGCCGTGTCGCTGCTGGCGGTGCTGGTGGCGACGATGCTGGCGCAATACCGGATCCGCCGTTGATGAGCCCTCAGAACTTGTTCGGGGCTCATTCCCGCCTGGCGGGACCGGCCGCCAGGCCGAAGGGTGCCCCAGTGAGCCCTCAGAACTTGTTCGGGGCTCATTCCCGCCTGGCGGGACCGGCCGCAGGCCTTAGGGTGCCCCGATGAGCGAGACGCTGGACCTGCTGCTGGCCGCCCCGTTCTGGGTGGCGGTGCTGCGCATCGCGACGCCGCTGCTGCTGGGCACGCTGGGCGTGCTGCTGTGCGAACGCGCCGGGGTGCTGAACCTGGGCATCGAAGGGATCATGGTCGCCGGCGCCTTTGCCGGCTGGCTGGCGGTCTACCAGGGCGCGGGGCTGTGGACCGGGGTGCTGGTCGCCGCCGGTGTCGGCGCCGCGTTCGGGCTGCTGCACGCGGGGCTGACCGTCGTGCTCGGGCTGTCGCAGCACGTCGCCGGCCTGGGCATCACGCTGCTGGCGACGAGCCTGGCGAGCTTCGCCTACCGCGTCGGTTTCCCCAAGGTCGAGACGCCGCCGACGATCGAGCCCTTCGCGCCGATGTCCTGGCTGCCGCTGCCGGTGCTGAACGAACAGACGCCGCTGGTGCTGCTGGCGCTGCTGCTGGTGCCGGCGGTGGCCTGGTTCCTGTACCGCACGCCGCTGGGGCTGGCCGTGCGCATGGTCGGCGAGAACCCGGCCGCCGCCGAAGGCCAGGGCCTGAACGTGCTGCGGCTGCGCACCGGCGCGGTCGTCGCCGGCTCGGCGCTGATGGGCGTGGCCGGCGCTTTCCTCACGCTGTCGGCCTTCAACGCCTTCTACTTCAACATGGTCAACGGCCGCGGCTGGGTCTGCGTCGCGCTGGTCGTGTTCGCGTCGTGGCGGCCGGGCAAGGCGCTGCTGGGCGCCCTGCTGTTCGCTTTCTTCGACGCGCTGCAACTGCGGCTGCAGCAGGCCGGCGGCGGTGTCTTCGGTGTCGAGCTGCCATACCAGGTCTACCTGATGCTGCCCTACGCGATGGCCATCGTCGCGCTGGTCGTCGTCGCGCGCCGCGCCGCGTATCCGCAGGCGCTGATGAAACCGTATCGCCAGGGAGAACGCTAGGAATGCGCGCGGCTGTTGCCGCGCGCATTCCAGCGTCGGGCTGAACGCACGGCTCCCCCGAGCCCCCTCCGAGAGGGTGCTCCAGCATGTCGGACCGCACCCTCCAGCCTCCCTCCGCGAGGGAGGCTCCAGTCAGTCTGACGACGGTTGGCGCGCGTCGGCCTGCGCTCGCCTTCCTACTCCTGGAGCGCCGCGAAGAATGCTGCGAGCTTCCGGTCGTCCAGCCGGCCTTCGCAGCGCACGCCGCTGCACAGGTCCAGGCCATAAGGTTGCACGGTCTCGACCGCGCGGCGCACGTTGGCCGGGTTCAGGCCGCCGGCCAGGAACAGCGGCAGCGGCCAGACCGCGTCGCGGATGCGGCGGCTGATCGCCCAGTCGTGGCGCCGGCCGGTGCCGCCCAGCTCCTTGACCGCCAGCGCCGGGTTGCCCGAGTCGAGCAGGATGGCGTCGACGTAAGGCGCCACGGCCTGCGCCTCGGCGATCGAGGCTTCGCCGGTGACGTGGATCACCTGCACCAGCTCGACCCCCGGGCACAACCGGCGCAGCGCCTGCAGTTCGGCGTGCGGCACGTGGTCGACCAGCTGCAGCGTCGTCGTGCCGGCGGCCGCGTGCTGCGCGGCGATGGCCGCGGCGTCGGTGCGGCAGGTCAGCAGGAAAGTGCGTGTGGGCGGCGGCACCGCGGCGGCGATCTCGGCGATGGTCTCGTCGGCGATCACGCCGGGCCCGCTGGGCATCGCCGACACCAGCCCCAGCGCCGCGGCGCCGGCTTCGACTGCGAGCCGGGCTTCTTCGACGCTGGCGATGCAGCAGATCTTGACGACCGGGGTCATGTGCCTGCTCCCTCCACCCGTTCGTGCAGCCAGGGCGGCACCACCGGCGCCGCGTCGGCTAGCGTCATGGCCGCCTGCACCGCGGCGACCGCACGTGCCGCGCCGGCAGCGTCCGCCGCATGCACCCGCGCCAGCGGCTCGCCTGCGCGGCGCGCCTCGCCCAGCGCCACCACCTCGTCCAGGCCGACACGCGCATCGACCACGTCGCCGCCGCGGCGCCGGCCGCCGCCCAGTTCGACGATGGCGTAACCCAGCGCCCGGCCGTCGATCGCCGCGACGAAACCGTCGCGCGGCGCCGGCACGGCGACGACCACCGGCGCGGTGGCCAGCTGCGCGTCGTGCAGCACGTCGGCCGGGCCGCCGAGGCCGGCGACCATCGCCGCAAAACGTTCCGCCGCCGCGCCGCTGGCCAGCGCCTGGCGTGCCGCCGCCAGCGCCGCGGCTTCGTCGGCCTGCAGCCCGCCCAGCACCAGCAGCCGCGCCGCCAGGCCCAGCGTGACGTCGACCAGGCGCGCATCGCCCGGCCCGCCGCGCAGCAGCGCCAGGCATTCGGCGACTTCGAGCGCGTTGCCCGCCGTGCGCCCCAGCACCTGGTTCATGTCGGTGACCAGCGCCGCCGCCGCCAGCCCGGCGCCGCGTGCGGTGTCGACCAGGCTCGTGGCCAGCGCGTGCGCCGCGGCCGCGTCGCGCATGAAGGCGCCGCTGCCGACCTTGACGTCCAGCACCAGCGCGTCGAGCCCGGCCGCGAGCTTCTTGCTGAGGATGCTGGCGGTGATCAGCGGCAGCGACTCGACGGTGGCGGTGACGTCGCGGATGGCGTAGAGCCGGCGGTCGGCCGGCGCCAGGCGTTCGGACGCACCGACGATGGCGCAGCCGGCCGTGTGCAGCACCGCGTGCAGGCGTTCGGGCGAGGGCGCGACGCCGTAACCCGGCAGCGCCTCCAGCTTGTCCAGCGTGCCGCCGGTGTGGCCCAGGCCGCGGCCGCTGATCATCGGCACCAGGCCGCCGCAGGCGGCGACGATGGGCGCCAGCAGCAGGCTGGTCTTGTCGCCCAGGCCGCCGCTGCTGTGTTTGTCCAGCACCGGGCGGCCGTAGCTGCGCCAGTCCAGGCGCTCGCCTGAAGCGGTCATCGCCTGCGTCAGCGCGACGGTTTCGGCGCGATCCATGCCGCGCAGCAGCACGGCCATCGCCAGCGCGGCGACCTGGGCGTCGCTCCAGCGTGCATCGCCGTCGGCGACCAGGCCGGTGACGAAGGCCGCGATCGCGTCCAGCCCCAGCGCCTGGCCGTCGCGTTTGGTGGCGATCACCTCGACCGGCAGCATCTCAGTCGCGGCGCTGGATGCGCGTGTCGCGCGGCGGCTGCAGCCCCGGGTGGGCCGCCAGGTACTGCGCCAGCGCGTCGGCGTCGGGCAGGCCGTAGACGCGGTCTTCGCCGTCGCGCAGCACGCTGAAGCGGTCGCCGCCGTCGGCCAGGTAGCTGTTGACGGTGATGCGCAGACGCTGCGCCGGCTCGATGCGCCGGCCCTCCAGCGTCAGCGAGCCCGGCAGCAGGCGCTGGCCCGCCGGGCGCGAGGCGTCCCATTCGTAGCGCAGCCCGCGCGAGACCTGCAGCACGCGCGGGGCCTGGCCGTGGAACTGCTGCTCCAGCAGCGCCGCCAGTTGCGCGCCGCTGATCGTCAGCGTCACCAGCCGGTTGCCGAAGGGCTGGGCCTCGAACACCTCTTCATAGCGCACACGGCCGTCGCCGGTCTTCAGGATCGGGCTGCGCAGGCCGCCGGGGTTGGTCAGCGCCGCCTGGGCGCCCACGGCGCGGGTGGCCTCGAGTTGCGCGTCGGCGACGACGCGGCCCAGCGTCGACTCGCCGGCGCTGTCGGCCTCGCGCGTCAGCGAGCCGGCGATCGTGCCGACGATGCGTTTGGCCAGCGGTGCGGCGACCCGTTCGTAAGCCGCCAGCAGCGCCGTCTGCGCCGCGTCGGGCGCGAAGCGCGCGGGGTCGACGACGACGTTGTGCGCGTCGGCGCGTTGCACGCGGCCGCTGGCGCGGTCGAGTTCCAGGTCGATGGCCGTGACCAGCGTGCCGTAGCGGTCGCCGCTGGTGACGAGCCGGCCGTCGAGGCGGCAGACGTAGGCGCGGTGCGTGTGGCCGCTGACGACGACCGACACCGCCCGGTCCAGCCGCGGCACGATGCGGGTGATGGCGCCGCGCAGGTCGTCGCAGCCGTCGCGCCCGCCGCCGGCTTCGCCGCCTTCGTGCAGCAGCACGACGATGGCGTGCACGCCCTGGCGCTGCAGCTCGGGCACGAGCGCGTTGACGCTCTCGGCTTCGTCGCGGAACTCCAGCCCGGCGACGCCGGCCGGCATCACGATCTGCGGCGTGGCTTTCAGCGTCAGGCCGACGAAGGCCACCGGCACGCCGTCGAAGCGGCGCACCGCGTACGGCGGCAGCAGCGTCTGGCCGGTCTTGCGCACCACGGTGCTGGCGGCCAGGTACTGGAAGCCGGCGCCGGCAAAGGGTTTGGGCCCGCGGCAGCCGTCCAGCGGGTGGCAGCCGCCGCGCTGCAGGCGCAGCAACTCGTCGGCGCCGTCGTCGAACTCGTGGTTGCCGACGGCGCTGAAAGCCAGCCCCATCGCCGACAGCGACTCGACCGTCGGCTCGTCGTGGAACAGCGCCGACAGCAGCGGCGACGCGCCGACCAGGTCGCCGGCGGCGACGAAGACGTGGTGGGGGTGGCCGGCGGCGAGTTCACGCACCGCGCTGGCCAGCGTCTCGGCGCCGCCCGCGGGCACGGTGAGCGTGCGCGCCGGGTCGGCCGGGTCGGGCATCCGAAAGCCCCCGGGCGGCGGCTTCAGGTAGCCGTGGAAGTCGTTGATCGCCAGCAGGCGCAGTGCGACGGTGCCGGGCGCCGCCGAGGCCGCAGGTGCGGCCGGCGCCGCGGCCGGCGGGGCGGCGCAGGCGGCGAGCGTGGTGGCGGCCAGTGCCGCGAGCAGGGCCCGGCAGCGCATCGTCAGTAGCTGCCGGCGCGGGCCGGGCGCGGGGTGCCGGCGATCACGGCTTCGAGGTCGTCGAGCAGGCTGCTGGCGCCGATGCGAAAGCGCGCCGGCGTCGGCTGGCCGATGGCGGCGCGTGCCAGGTAGACGTAGCCCTGCGCGTCTTCGGCGCTGCGCACGCCGCCCGAGACCTTGATCCCGACCTGGCGGTAGCCGCCGCCGGAGATCGCCGTCAGCAGCAGGCGCACGGCGTCGACGCTGGCGCCGTGCGGCGTGCGGCCGGTGCTGGTCTTCAGGAAGTCGGCGCCGGCGTCGAGCGCGATGCGGGCGGCGTTGCGGATCAGCGCCGGGTCGCGCAGTTTGCCGGTTTCGAGGATGACCTTCAGCGTGCGGCCGCGTGTTTCGCGCCGCACCTGGGCGAGCAGCGTGCGCGCCTGGTCCAGCGCCTGCCAGGGCATCACGACGTCGACCTCGTCGCCGCCGGCCGTCACGATCTCGGCGGCCTCGCGCACGGCGCGTTCGACGTCGGCGCTGCCGTCCGGGAAGTTGGCCACCGCCGCCACCTTGATGGTCGGTGGCAGCGCCGCACGCGCCTGCGCCACGAACTTCGGCCAGACGCACACCGCCGCCACCCGCCCCTGCGGCCCTTCGGCGCGCCGGCACAGGCGCTCCACGTCAGCCGCCGTGTCGGCGTCGTTCAGGCTCGTCAGGTCCAGACAGGCGAGCGCGGTGCGGGAGGTGGCGATCAGGTCTTTCATTTGGGGTCGGCTGACGGGGGTTGGGTGTCGGGGTGGAG
>NZ_NRRU01000111.1 GCF_016583785.1 Rubrivivax gelatinosus
GCGGGTTCCAGGTGAAGGGGCGGGGCGGGCGCCGCAAGGCGCCGGGCGCGATTCTCGGCGCCACCCCGACAGCCGATCCAGCGTCTGGCGGCACAAGCAGCTGCAAACAGGCGTTGAAGCCGGGGCGCACTGGCTAGACTGGCGCCCCGCGGCACGATCCTGCCGCTCAACCGCCACCGTCCCGATGTCCCGATACCGCCGTTGCGTCGCGTCCGTGCTGCTGTGCGCGACCGCCGCTGCCGTCGCCGCGCCGGCGGACACGACCATCGTCATCCTGCGCCACGCCGAGAAGCCGCCGCTCGGCCTGGGCCAGCTCGACTGCCGCGGCCTGAACCGCGCGCTCGCGCTGCCGGCGGTGCTGCTGCGCACCTACGGCGCGCCGAGCGCGCTGTACGCGCCCGACCCGTCGGTGCTGAAGGCCGACAAGGGCGTGCCCTATGCCTACATCCGCCCGCTGGCGACGATCGAGCCGCTGGCGGTGCGTGCCGGGCTGCCGGTGCAGCTGCACTGGTCGATGGAGCAGGTCGAGCCGCTGGCGGCGCACCTGCTGGCGCAGCCCGCCGGCACCTATGTCGTCGCCTGGGAGCACCACTGGGCGGCGCGGCTCGCGCGCGCGCTCGTCGCCGGCGCTGGCGGCGATGCTGCGCGCGTGCCGGGCTGGGCCGACGACGACTTCGACAGCCTCTACGAAGTGCGCCTGCGCCGCGGCGAAGGCGGCACGACGACGGCCGAGTTCAGCATCGGCCACGAGGGCCTGGACGGCCAGAGCAGCACCTGCCCGGCACCGGCCGGGCGCTGAACCGACTTCTTCACCACCGCTTCGTGGATCCCCAGTGGCAGAGACCGACAAGGACACCGAAACCTGGCTCAAGCGCATGTCGCTGGCCACCGTCATCTTCGCCGTCAGCGCGACGCTGTCGACCTTCAAGGGCGGCTCGTACTCGACGCAGAGCGTGATCAACCAGGCGCTGGCTTCCGACCAGTGGAGCTTCTATCAGGCCAAGAGCATGAAGCAGCACCTGTTCGAGCTTCAGGCCGAGCAGCTGCGGCTGCAGCTCGAGGCGTTGCCCGCAGCCAACCCGGCGCGCGCCGACTACGAGAAGCACATCGGCGAGCTGCAGTCGCAGATCGACCGTTATGGGCGCGAGAAGCACGAGATCGAGGCCAAGGCGCGCGAGCTCGAGGCCCAGCGCGACGAGGCCAAGCGCCACAACCAGCCCTTCGGCATCGCCGTGCTGCTGCTGCAGGTGACGATCCTGCTGAGCTCGATCGCCAGCCTGATGAAGGCCAGGCGCATCTGGTGGGCGGCGCTGCCGGTGGGCGCGGTCGGCCTGGTGTACTTCGCCGACGGCTTCGTCGGCTGGTTCTGAGGCGGCGCCAGCCTCAGCGCCGCCCGGCCGGGTCGTCGCGGAACATCGGCTCGGACAGGCTGCGGCCCACCGCCGGCACCAGCGCCTCGACCAGTTGCGGCACGCTCATGCTGGCCAGCGGCTCGGCCTTGACGATGTGGCGCATCACCGCGGTGCCCAGCAACTGGGCGTTGACGAGCTGCGCGCGCAGCGCGGCGTTGTCGATCTCCAGCAGCGGCGCGATGCCGCAGGTGATGCGGCGCTTGGCCGCCTCCTGCTGCGTCGCCGCGTGCTCCTGCAGCGACAGCGAGATCGCCATCGCCGCGCGTACCGTGGTCTCCATCGCGGCTTCGCCGGGTTCGTGTTCCCAGAGGTCGAGGTAACGCTCGATGATTCCGGTGGCGAGGGCGTCGATGTCGCTGCGCACCGGGGCGGCGGCGCGCTCGATACCGTCCGCCGGGTCGGCAGCGGGTGCGGCCAGCGCGGCGTTGCCCCCCTCGGTGCGGTCCTTCAGCACGCCGGCGCGTTCGGCGGCCGAGCGCATCGTCTCGTTCAGGCTGTCGGCGAGCACGTAGCCGATCCAGCTGCCGCTGCCCAGGCCGACCATCGCCAGCCAGATTTCGAACTCGCCGAGAAAGCCGTCCAACGTGGTGCCAAGGGTTGAGGGGCGGAGCACCCGGTGAGGGGCCTCCAGAGCGCAGGCACACGACACGGCCGCATGGGCGCGGCCGGACCTGCTTCAAGCTCTCATTCTGGTCGGCACCCGACGCCGGTGCTTGCACGATCTGGCCGGTCTATCGCCCGTACTTCGTGCCGGTGGCGGAGGTCGCACCACGCTAGCGCCCGGCACGGCGCGCGCCGGAGCATCATGGCGGCGGCACGACTTCCCAGGACCCCCGTGGACGCCTACGTACTCATCGGCAACCCCAACACGCGCAAGTCGACCATCGTGCGCAGCCTCACCGGCTGCTTCAACCGCAGCCTGCGCGACATCCAGCCGGTCTCGGGCGGGCCGGTGCTGCGGCTCTACGCCCGCGCCGGCGCGCTGCAGGAGACGCGCACGACGCCCGAGGACTTCGAGCGCGAGCTCGCCGGCCGGCGCTGCACGGCGACGCTGTTCTGCCTGTTGCCGCTGGCCAATCCGAACGACGCCGCGGGCCTGCCCGACGCGCAGGCCTATCTCGAGCACCTGCGCGCCGCGGGCTGGCGCCTGAAGTCGATCGCGGTGCTCGGCCAGAACCCGGGCGGCGTGCGCGGCGCGGCGATGCGCCAGTTTCCCCAGGCGCCGACCGAGCCGATCAACGTCACCGCGCACCAGGTGCGCACGCACTTCGGCTGGCTCTGAGCCGGACCGCGGCTTCAGGCGCGCGCCGCATGCTGCGCGGCCTGCGGCGGCATCACCGTGATCTCGATCGAGTCGACCCACGCCAGCGCCGTGCCGGCCTGGTCGGCCGGGTCGTGCTGGGCCAGCAGCACCAGCGACAGCCGCAGGTCGCCGCCGGCAAGGACCTGCGCGGTGGCGGCGGCCGCGGCCGGCTCGTCGCCGCCGGGTGGCACGAGGTGCAGGCGGCGGCCGTTGGCGTTGGCCAGCCCGTAGGCGAAGCCGTGTTCGCCCGAGACGCTGGCGCCGCCGCGGATCTGGATCGACACCCGGCCCTCGCCCTCGCAGCGCACCAGCGCGTCGAGCAGCCGCACCTGCGGCATCGGGTCCGGATCGTCGGCCCGGCTTTCGGCGGCGAGGCCTTCGAAGACCACCGTGAAGCTGCTGCCGTCGGCCGCGCGCTCGACGCGGATGCCCAGCCCGGGCGGCTCGAAGCTGGCGCATTCCAGGGTCAGCGACAAGACGGGCTCCCGGCGTTTCGGCTGGAGCCCAATCTGGACCTGCGGCCGCACGCGGTCGCCCCCCGCATTGGGGGTCGACCGCGTGGTCATCAGCTGCCGGGCGGGCCGCCGAACGTGGGGTGCGAAGCCCGGTTCGCTGACAACAGAATGCGGCGATGTCGCGTTCATTCGTGCCCAAACGTGCGCTGGCGCATCTGCAGGTTCTCTGCGACGCGCAGCTGCCGCCGCTCGAATTCGTGCCGGCGCTGCTCGACGCGCTGCACGCGGTCATACCGAGTGCCCGCAATCTCTTCGACTGGACCGATGCCGAAGGCCGGTTGCTGCACTACTTCATCGAAGGCCCGATCGACACCCGCATCGCCCGCCTGTACTTCGACGAGTTCCACAACAAGCTCGAGACCCGATGGATGCCGGCGTTCGAGTCGCTGCGGCGCACACCCGGGGGGGTTCGCAGCGCGCTGCCGCTGATGACGGCCGAATTCCGCCAATCGGCGCTCTATCACGAGATCTGGCGGCCGCAAGGTTTTCATTCGCGAATCGAGGGCGTGGTGCGTAGCGCCTCGGGGCGTTTGCTCGGCAGTCTCGTTCTCTATCGCGGCCCCGACGATCCGCCTTTCGACGCCGAGGAGGAAAACGCGCTCGCGGCCCTGCTGCCCTGGGTTGCGCGTGCGCTCGAAAACACCGGCTGCGCCGCCGATGACGAGGTCTACGTGCCGGCGTCCGAACCCGCCGAGATGCTGCTGATCGCGCCCGACGGCAGCCTGCTGCAGGCGTCGGCCGGCGCGCCGCGTCTGCTGCTGCTGGCCGACGGCGGGCTGTCCCGCGCGGCGCTGCAGGGTTCGATGCCGGCGCGTGTGCAGCGCCTGTTCGCGCGCCTGCTGCTCGCCGTGCGCCAGCCGCCGCCGGCCGGCACCCGGCCGCATTCGCGCGACGACGCGTCGATGACGATCACCAACCCGAACGGCCGTTTCGTCGCCGTGGCGTGCCGCCTGCAGCCATTCGATGCGGACGCGGCAGATGGCGTGACGCTGCTGACGCTGCAGCGTCTGGAGCCGCGGTCAGTGGCCGTGCACCGGGTGCTGCGGCAACTGCCGTTGACCGCATTCCAGGTCCACGTCTGCGCCGGACTGCATCGCGGCCGCAGTTACGCCGCCATTGCCGATGAAATGCACATCCGCTCGAGCACCGTCGTCGACCACGTTCGCAAGGCCTATCGTTCACTCGGCGTCGCCGATGCCGCCGAACTGCGCCTGCTCGTCGACCGGCGCATCGCCGGCTGAGGCCGCAGAGCGCCGCAGCGCATCGTCCGCGCCCGTGCGGCCAATTGAACATTCGCGCATCATTCGCCCTGCGGCGCGCCAGGATGTGTAAACCATCTACCGCGATCCCGCGTTCTGGCCTTATCCTTTTCATCCCTATTGACGACGGAACATCACCGAATGGCAACCAAGAAGAACGTCGCGCCGAGCGCCACCTACGCTGAAATCCAGGCGCAGATCGGCAAACTGCAAGCTGAAGCCGAAGCGCTGCGCAAGAAGGAGATCGCCGAAGTCGTCTCCGGCATCAAGGCGCAGATCGCCGCCTACGGCCTGAGCGCCGCCGACCTCGGCCTGGCGCCCAAGGCTGCGCGTGCGCGCAAGGCCGTCGGCAAGCCGGTTTATGCCGACGGCCAGGGCAACACCTGGGTCGGCCGCGGCAAGCGTCCCGAATGGATCCGCGCGGCACTGGCCGGCGGCAAGACGCTGGACGACTTCCGCGTCCAGTGATCCTGGCCCGCGCGCTCTTCTGGAGCGCGCGGCCCCACGCCGCCGGGCCTGGCGCCGGCGGCCCCTCCTGCCGATGGCGTTGTGCGCGCGCTGCGGCGCGCGCATGCTCGGGCATGTCCCGCTGGTCGCCCAGGAGAGCGTGATGAGCTGTCGATGCCCGGCTTGATGCGCCTGGCGGCGCTGCTGCTGGCGGCTCTGCTGTCGCCGGTCGCGGCGTTCGCGGGTGGCGGCCAGCCGGTGCGCCTCGTCGTGCCGTTCGCCGCCGGCGGTGGTGTCGATGCCGCGGCCCGGCTGCTCGCGCCGCAACTGCAGCAGCGGCTGGGCGTGCCGGTGCTGGTGGAAAACCACCCCGGCGGCAGCGGCAGCATCGGCGCCCGCCTCGTGCTCGGCGCGCCGGCCGACGGCCACACGCTTTTGTTCTCGGCCGCCACCCACGTGCTGGCGCGCCAGGTGCTCGCCAGTCCGCCTTACGACCCCCAGACCGATTTCATCCCGCTGGCCCGCATCGGCCAGGCGCCGCTGCTGCTGGTCGTGGCACCGGGCCGGCGCGAGCCGCGGCTGCAGGAACTGCTGGCCGCGGTGCGGCGCGAGCCCGGCACCTGGACCGCCGGCATCGCCTCGGTCGGCTCGCCGGGCCATCTGGCGACGCTGCGGCTGGCGCAGCTGGCGCGCCTGAAGCTGAACCTGGTGCCCTACCGCGGCACGCAGCCGGCGCTGATGGACGTCGCCGGCGGCCACACCGACCTGCTGCTGGACTCGGTGGTCGCGCTGCTGCCGCTGGTGCGCGGCGGCCAGGTGCGGGCGCTGGCGGTGACCTCGCTGCAGCGCAGCCCGCTGCTGCCCGCGGTGCCGACATTCGACGAAAGCGGGCTCGCGGGCTTCAGCTATCACTCCTGGTACGGCGTCTGGGCCGCACGCGGCACCGCGCCGGCGCGGGTCGCCGAACTCGACGCGGCGCTGCAGGCCGCGACCGCGGCGCTGAACCAGTCGGGGGCGTTCGCCGGCCTGGGCATCGAAGCGGCGCCGCTGCCGTCCGCGGCCTTTCGCCGCTTCATCACCAGCGAAGTCGCGGCCGCGGCCGAACTGCTCAAGGCGTCGGGCTTCGTGCCCGAATGAGGCCGGGCCTCAGCGCACGCGCGGCAGCAGCCAGCGCAGCAGCTCGGCGTACAGCAGCGGCGGGTCCACCGGCTTGGCGATATGGCCGTCCATGCCGGCCTCCAGGCAGGCGTCGTGGTCCTCGCCGAAGGCGTTGGCCGTCATCGCGACGATCGGCAGCGTGCGCCCGAGCCGCGCGCGGATGCTGCGTGTCGCGTCCAGCCCGTCCAGCACCGGCATCTGCACGTCCATCAGCACCAGATCGAAGGGCTGGCTGCAGGCCAGTTCGACGGCGCGCCGGCCGTCGGCGGCGATGGTGACCTCCAGCCCGGCCGACTCGAGCAGCGCCCGCGCGACCTCCTGATTCACGAGGTTGTCCTCGGCCAGCAGCACGCGCCGCCCGGGGGCCCGTTCGCGCAGGCGTTCGAAGGCGTCGCCGGCCGGCCCGGCGGCCCGCGGCTCGTCCAGCGCCGGCTGCAGCAGGCGCGCCAGCGTGTCGTGCAGCGTCGACGGCGTCAGCGGCTTCATCAGCACCGCTTCGTAGCCGGCTTCGCGGCCGAGTTCGTGCAGCGTCGGTGCATCTTCGGCGCTGACCAGGATGGTGTGTGCCGGCGCGCCGGCGGGCGCGGCGCGCAGCCGCTGCAGCGTCTGCAGCCCGTCGCAGCCGGGCATGCGCCAGTCGACCAGCAGCAGCTCGTAGCCGCGGCCGGCCGCGCGCGCCTGGGCGACGCGGGCCAGGGCTTCGTCGCCGCCGGCCGCGGTGTCGGCGGCGATGCCCAGCTGTTCCAGCTGCGAGGCGATCGCCTCGCGCGCCTCGGCCAGGTCGTCGACGACCAGTGCACGCAGCGCCGCGGGCAGGGCGCGTGCGGCTGGCGCCGGTGCCGCGGCGGCGGCGCGTGCCAGCCAGGCGCTGAAGCTGAAGCGGCTGCCGGCGCCGGGCTGGCTGCTGGCTTCGGCGCGGCCGCCCATCAGCTCGGCGATGTGGCGCGTCAGCGCCAGGCCGAGACCGGTGCCGCCGTGGCGCCGCGTGCTGGAGTTGTCGGCCTGCTCGAAGGCGGTGAACAGCCGCGCCTGCTGCTGCGGCTCGATGCCGATGCCGGTGTCCTGCACCTCGAAACGCACGTACACGCGCTCGCCGTCCTGCTGCAGCACCTCGGCACGCAGCCGGATCCAGCCGCGCTCGGTGAACTTCACCGCGTTGCCCAGCAGGTTGATCAGCGCCTGCGACAGCAGCCGCGCGTCGCCGTGCAGCCGCGCCGGCACGTGGTCGGTGTCGACGACGAGTTCCAGCCCCTTGGCGCGCGCCTGGCCTTCGACGACGTCGAGCGCACGCGCGATCAGCTCGTCGCGCACGAAGTCCGTCGGCGCCAGCCGCAGCTTGCCGGCCTCGATCTTGGACAGGTCGAGCACGTCGTTGAGGATCTGCAGCAAATGGCTGGCGGCGCCGTCGATCTTGCGCAGGCGCTCGCGCTGCTTGTCGTCCCGCATGTCGCGCGCGAGCAGGTGTGTCAGGCCGATGATCGCGTTCATCGGCGTGCGGATCTCGTGGCTCATGTTGGCCAGGAAGGCACTCTTGGCGCGTGTCGCCGCCTCTGCCTGCGCGGCGCGCTGCTGCAGCTCGACGTTGATCTCGGCGAGCCGGTTCTCGGCCTGCTTGAGCGCGCTGACGTCGGTGAACACGGCGATGAATCCCGCCACCTGGCCGTCGATGCGCCGCGGCACGTAGTTGGCGAAGAAAGGCACGACGCTGCCGTCGGCGCGTGCGATCGCGCGTTCGTACTGCTGGCGTTCGCCGCGCAGCGCGGCTTCGATTTGCGGCAGCGCGGCGGCGTACTGCGGTTCCGGGATCAGCTCGGCGATCGTGCGCCCCAGCATCTCGGCCTCGCTGCGGCCGAACCAGTCCTGGCAGGCGTGGTTGGCGAAGCGGCAGCGCTGCTCGTGGTCCCAGTAGATGACGAGCACCGGCAGGTTGTCGGCGACCTCGCGCGTGAAGGCCTCGGCGCGCGCCAGCGCCTGGTTCGCGGCCTCGGCGGCGAGCCGGGCCTCGTTCAGTTCGGTGACGTTGGTGGCGATGAAGAAGAAGCCTTCGACCTTGCCGCCGCGCCGGTCGGGCAGGCGGTAGATCCAGAAGTGGCCGATGCGCCCGCCGCTGCCGCGGATGTCCATCTCGGTCTGGATGACCTCGCCGCCGAGCACACGCTCGATGGCTTCGCGGCGCTGCACCGGCACCTGCGCGCCCAGCACCTCGCCCATCGTGCGGCCGATGACGTCTTCGCGGCTCAGGCCGTACCACTCGAGATAGGCCTTGTTCGCGAAGCGCAGTTTCAGCGCGCGGTCCCAGTAGGCGACCAGCATCGGCTGGGTGTCGCCGGGCAGCGCGCCGAACGCACGTTCGCCGGGGGCGAGCTGGGCCAGCGCGCTGTCCTCGATCAGGGTCTCGGGCAGTTCGCCCTCGGCCGGCCGCGCCCGCCGCCGGCTCCAGGCCAGCAGCGCGGCCGCCAGCAGCGTGCTGACGGCGAGCACCAGCACGAAGCGGCGCTGCGCCTGGCGGCGCGCGGCCGTCGCCTGCACCCGGGCAGCCTGCTCGAATCCCTGCCACTGCTGCGTCAGCGCCGGCAGCGCCTCGGCCGCCTGCGCCGGGTCGGCGGCGAGCGCCGAGTCGACGCCGCTGGAGAAGGCCGACGCCGGCGTCACCAGGCTGCTGGCGCGACCGATCTCGAGCGCCGCCGCGGCCGACTGGCGCAGCAGCAGCTCGGCTTCGCGGCGCTGGCCGTCGTCGCGTCCGGCCAGCGCCAGCCGCAGCGCGCCGGCATGCAGGCGTTCGGCGGCCTGCTGCAGCCGCTCGCTGCGGGCGTCGAGTGCCGTGGTGCTGCGGTTGCGCGCCTGCCAGGCGGAAGCGAGCAGCACGGCGAGCACGAGGGCGGCGAACACGGCGAGCCACCGGCGCGCGCCGGGGCGCGGGGCCGCAGCCATGCTCAGGCTGCGGGCCACGGTCTGGCCGGACGGCGGACCGCGCCTGCCGTGGCGGTCCGGGGGCGCTCGCGGCGCATGCCCATCAGCTCGATCTCCTGGTTCTTGTGATCGCCGGCGCCTGCGGCGCGGCCGTGTGCGCGGGTCTGCGGCAGTCTAAACGCGCGCCGCCGCCGGCCGGCGGCTTCCTGTGCAGGGAGCGGGCGTGAAAGACGCCGCGCCCGCTGCGCCACGGCGTGAGCCGCCGACCCGGCCCTGGCCGCAGCCGCCGTACAGTGCCGGCCTTGCTCTGGGTTTTCCATGGACTTTCTGTACGTCAAGATCCCGACGGCCGAAGAATCGGCCGACGCCCACCACCCGATGCACGAGGCGCTGGAACGTGCACTCGCCGACGCCGGGCTGGGCACGCTGCTGGGCTGGGGCAGCTCGCTCGGCGAAGCCGGCGATGCCGGCCTGCGGCCGCTGCGTTTCCACCGCATCGACGTCGAGGTGGCCGAACTCGACGCCGCGCGGACGCTGCTGCAGCGCACGCTGGCCGTGCTCGGTGCCGCGCCGGGCACCGAGCTGCACTACAACGTCTCGCGCCGCGCCCGGGTCGATGTCTTCGGCGCTTCGGGCTGGGCGACACGCGCGCAGCCGGCGCGTTGAAGCCTCAACCGGCTGCGGTCAGCTCGAGCCACGCCCGCGCGGCGTGCGACAGGTAGCCGCCGCGGCGCCAGGCCAGCGCCAGGTGCCAGCTGAGTGCCGGCTCGCGCAGCGTCAGCACGCGCAGGCCGGGGCGCTGCCGCGTCTGCGCCATCAGCCGCGGCAGGAAACCCGCGCCCAGCCCGGCGGCGACGAGTTCGACCATGAACTCGATCTGGCTCGTGCTCGCCACCACGTGCGGCTCGAGCCCGGCCGCACGCGCGGCGTCCAGCACCATCGGGTTGAGCGCGAAGCCGGCTTCGAACAGCACGAAAGGCAGGCCGGCCAGCGCCGCGAAGGCGATCGAGTCGCCGTCGGCCGCCGCCGGCCCGGCTTCGGCCAGCAGCACCGTCATCGGCTCCTCGCGCACCGACTGCCACTCGAACTCGTCGGCCATCGGCACCAGCAGGCCGGCCAGATCCAGCTCGCCGGCACGCAGCATCTCGGCCAGCCGGCGGCTGCCGTGTTCGACCAGCTGCACCTCGATGCCGGGGTAGAGGCCGCGAAAACGCGCGAACACCGGCGCGAACAGCTGGCTGCTGCCGATCGGCGGCAGCCCCAGGCGCAGCACGCCGCGCTGCAGGCCGCGCAACTCGTCGAGTTCGCCGCGCAGGTCGTCGAGTTCCGCCAGCACCACCAGCGAGCGCCGCAGCACGATTTCGCCGGCGGCGGTGAGCCGCGCCGGCTGCACGCTGCGGTCCAGCAGCATGAAACCGAGCGCGTCCTCGAGCTGGCGCACCGCCTTGCTGACCGCCGACTGGGTGGCGAAGACCTGGCGCGCCGCTGGCGAAAACCCGCCCTGGCGCACGACTTCGGTGAAGGCGCGCAGCGCGCGCAGTTTGATGTCCATTCCAGTTTGGACTGGGAGTCAGTCTAAAGATTCGCTTTCATCATGCTGCGCCGGCTCCTAGAGTGCAAGCCATGGACTACCCCCTCGATTGGCGCGGCACGACGGTGGCGGTGCGCCGCCGCTGGCGGCAGAGCCGCCTGGGCCAGCTCGCCGCGATCGGGCTGGTCTGGCTGCTTGGCGAACTCGTCGTGCGCAGCACCGGGCTGCCGCTGCCCGGCGGCCTGGTCGGCATGGCGCTGCTGCTGGCGCTGCTGGCCGCCGGTGTCGTGCAGGTCGCCAGCTGGCGGCGCGGTGCGAGCTGGCTGATCGCCGAGATGCTGCTGTTCTTCGTGCCGGCGGTGCTGGCGGTGCTGGACCACCCGGAGCTCTTCGGCTGGCTCGGGCTGAAGCTGCTGGCGGTGATCGCCGGCGGCACGCTGGTGGTGATGGCGGCGACGGCGCTGGCGGTCGAGTTCATGCTGCGCCGCAGCGCGGTGCAGCCGTGATCCCGGCGCTGAGCGGCGGCGCGGGTGCGGTGCTCGTCTGGTCGCTGCCGACGATCGTCGCCTACGTCGCCGCCAAGGCGCTGCACCGGCGCCACCCGCGCGCCTGGACGGTGCCGCTGGTGCTGACGCCGGCGGTGATGCTGATCGTCGTGCTGGCGCTGCACGGCAGCTACGCCGAGTACCTGCGTGGCACGCACTGGCTGATGCTGCTGCTGGGGCCGGCGACTGTGGCCTTCGCCATTCCGGTGTGGGAACACCGCGCGCTGCTGCGCCGCCACGCGGCGGCGCTGGCCGTCGGCATGCTGGTCGGCAGCGCGGTGTCCATGCTCACCGCCTGGTGGCTGGCGTCGTGGCTGGGGGTCGGCGGCGAGCTGCGCCTGAGCCTGCTGCCGCGTTCGGTCAGCACGCCGTTCGCGATGACGGTGGCCGACGACATCGGCGGCGTGCCCAATCTGGCGGCGGTCTTCGTCGTCTTCACCGGCGTGCTCGGCGCCAGCATCGGCGAGGCGCTGCTGCGCTGGCTGCCGCTGCGCTCGACGCTGGCACGCGGTGCGCTCTTCGGCATGGGCGCGCACGGCGCCGGCGTCGCCCAGGCGCACCGTGTCGGCCAGGAAGAAGGTGCCGTCGCCGGCCTGGTGATGGTGCTGGTCGGCGCGCTCAACGTGCTGGCCGCGCCGCTGCTGGCGCTGGCGCTGCGCTGAACGGCGCCGGCCTCAGCGGCCGCTCATGCCGGCGACCAGCGTCCTGACGTTGTAGTCGTAGAGCGCGAGGAAACTCGCCGCCGGGCCGCCCGGCGCCGACAGCGCGTCGGAGTACAGCGTGCCGCCGACACGCGCGCCGGTCTCGCGTGCGATGCGCTCGACCAGGCGCGGGTCGCTGATGTTCTCGACGAACAGCGCCTTCACCTGCTGCTGCCGGATCTGGCGCACCAGGCGGCCGACCGCCGCCGCCGAGGGCTCGCTGTGCGTCGTCCAGCCCTGCGGCGCCAGGAACTCGATGCCGTAGGCCGCGCCCAGGTAGCCGAAAGCGTCGTGCGAGCTGATCACGCGGCGCTGCGCCTGCGGCACGCTGTCGACCAGGCGGCGCAGCCGCAGGTCGAGCGTGTCCAGGCGTTCGAGGTAGACGCCGGCGCGCTGCGCGATTTCGGCCTGGCGCGCCGGCCAGCGCCGCGCCAGCGCGGCGGCGATGTTGCGCACGTAGCGCCGCACCTGCGCCAGGTCCTGCCAGGCGTGCGGGTCGACGTCGCCGTGGTCGTGATCGTGGTCCTCGTGCTCGGCGTGCGCCGGCCGGCGCGCCACCACGCCTTCGCTGGCGACGACGATCGCGCCGCGGTAGCCGGAGTTCTTCACCAGCCGCGTCATCCAGCCTTCGAAACCCAGGCCGTTGACGACGACGAGGTCGGCGCCGGCGAGCCGGCGCACGTCGCCCGGGCGCGGCTCCCAGGCATGGGCGTCGGCGTCCACGCCGACCAGCGCCGTGACCTCGATGTCCGCCGGCGCCACCTGGCGCACCAGGTCGGCCAGGATCGAGAAGCTGGCGACGACGCGGCCGCCGCGCGCCGCGCCGTCCTGGGCGCGGGCGGCCAATGGCGCGAGGGCGGCGGCGAGCAGCAGGTGGCGGCGGGGCAGGGTGGTCATCGGGGTTTCAGCGTTGGAGGTGGCGCGCGCCCTGCAGCCGGCGCACGAAGACGCCGTCGCGGCGGCCGAACAGCACCGAGGCCAGATAGGCGGCACCGCAGACGAGCACGATGCAGGGACCCGACGGCAGCTCGGCGTGGTAGCTCCAGAGCAGGCCGAGCGCACCCGAGGCCGCGCCGATGGCCGCGGCGACGACACACATCGCCGCCAGCCCCGCGGCCCAGAAACGCGCCGCCGCGGCCGGCAGCATCATCAGGCCGACCGCCATCAGCGTGCCCAGGGCCTGGAAGGCGCTGACGAGATTGGCCACCAGCAGCACCAGCAGCAGCGCGTGCACCGTTGCTCCCGGGCCGCCGACGCTGCGCAGGAAACCGGGGTCGCAGCTCTCCAGCACCAGCGGGCGCCAGGCCAGCGCGAGCGCGAACAGCGTCAGGCTGGCGACGCCGGCGGTCTGCAGCAGTGCGGCGTCGTCGGCGGCGAGCACGCTGCCGAACAGCAGGTGCATCAGGTCGACCTGGCTGCCGCGCCAGGACACCAGCAGCACGCCGAGCGCGAGCGCGATCAGGTAGAAGGCGGCGAAGCTGGCGTCCTCGCGCTGCGGCGTGTTGCGCGTGACGAAACCCGCCGCCAGCGCCACCACCAGCGCGGCGACGAAACCGCCGGCGCTCATCGCCGGGAACGACAGCCCGGCGATCAGATAGGCCACCGCCGCGCCCGGCAGCACGGCGTGCGCGAGCGCGTCGCCGGCCAGGCTCATGCGGCGCAGCACCAGCAGACAGCCGATGGGCGCGGCGCCCAGCGACAGCGCCAGCGTCGCGACCAGCGCGCGGCGCATGAAGCCGAACTCGACGAAGGGTTGCAGCAGCTCGGTCACGGCGCCGTCTCCGTCTCGACGGTGCAGCGCGGCGCGTGCGCGTCCCAGGCCTCGGCCATGCGGCGTGCGGCACCCAGGTGTTCGTCGCACAGCACCTCGGCCGTCGTCCCCCAGGCGACCTTCTCGCGCGCCAGCAGCAGCGTGCGCTCGAAGTGCGCGCGCACCTGCGGCAGGTCGTGCAGCACCGCGATCAGCGTGCGGCCTTCGGCCTTCCAGCGCTCGAGCAGCACCAGCAGGTCGGCGGTGGTGCGTTCGTCGAGGGCGTTGAAGGGTTCGTCCAGCAGGATCAGCGACGCGTCCTGCACCACCAGGCGCGCGAACAGCACACGCTGCATCTGGCCGATCGAGAGCTCGCCGATCGGGCGCTGCTCGAAACCGTCGAGCCCGACCGCGTGCAGCGCCGCATGCACCTGCCCGCGCATCGCCTCGTCGACGGCGCCGAAGCAGCCGATGCGCTGCCACAGCCCCATCGCGACGAACTCGTGCACCCGCACCGGGAACGAACGGTCGATCTCGCCGGCCTGCGGCAGATAGGCCACACGCAGCGCCGGGTCGCGTTCGACGCGGCCCTGGTAGCGCCGCAGCGTGCCGCCGAGCACCGCCATCAGGCTGCTCTTGCCGGCGCCGTTGGGGCCGACGATCGCGGTCGCGCAGCCGGTTTCGAAGGCGCCGCTCAGGTGGTGCACCGCGGGGTGGCCGCGCCAGGAGACGGTCAGGTCGTGCAGGCGCACGGCGGCGGCGCGTGCGGCGGCCGGCTTGGCGGCCGCTTGCGCCGCGTGCACAGGGGCCCCGGTTGGGTGGCGCGTGTTCATGACATCGCCCAGGCGACCGCGGCCCAAAGCACCGCAACGATCAGTGCCGCGCCCGCGAGACGGGCCAGAGCGCCTGCCATCAGCATCGTGTTGCTCCGGCCGGCATCAGTTGGCAGCCGCGGGCGCGCCGCAGTCGCGGCAGCAGCCGTACAGCGTCAAGTCGTGGTCCTCGACGAAAAAACCCGGGGGCGCCAGCCGCGACAGGTCGCCCGGGCAGGCGTGCACGTCGAACACTCGCTGGCAGCGTGTGCACTGGAAGTGGTGGTGATGCCGGTGCTCGGCCGGCTCGTAGCGCGGGTTCTCGCCCGGCAGCGTCACGGTGCGCAGCTGGCCCTCGTCGACCAGCGCCTTCAGATTGCGGTAGACGGTGGCGATGCCCAGCCCCGGCGCGACCTGCTGGGCGCGCTCCAGCACCTCCTGCGGCAGCAGCGGGCGCGCGGCCTGAACGATCGCGTCGCGGATCGCAGAGCGCTGGCGGGTGTTGCGTTCCATGCATCGGAAGGGTGGTGGAGGCGGGCGCTAATGATAGTGCGTTCGCACTATCGGGGTTTTGCGCAGGGTCGGGTGCGGTGCTTGCCGGACGTGGGGCTGTCCGACCCGACTGCCGATGAACCCCGTCGACCTGCTGCTCTACACCATCGTGCTGCTCGGCGCGCTGCTGGGGCTGCGCCGCGGTTTCGTCGCCGATGCGGCCGCGCTCGTGGCGCTGGTGGCGAGCGTCGCCTTCGCGCTCTGGGCCTGGCCGCTGCCACTGACGCTGGCCGGGACCCGAGGCGGCGCCTGGGCGGCGCCGCTGGCCTTCGTCGCCTGCCTGCTGCTCGGGCGGGTGCTGGCCGGCGCGCTGCTGTCGCCGGTGGTGGCGGCGGTGCCCGAGCGCACGCAGCGCCGGGCGCTGAA
>NZ_NRRU01000112.1 GCF_016583785.1 Rubrivivax gelatinosus
CGCTGGCGCTGCAGATCGGCACGCACACCGAGGCCGAGAACCTGCGCCGCGAAGCGCTGGCCGAGACCTGGGCCCAGCGGCGCAGGTCTTCGGGCTGCAGCGGCTCGGGGTCGAAGGCCGGGTCGCCGCGGCGCTGCGCCAGCGCCGCGTGCAGGGCCGCCAGGCGCTGCGCCAGCGCACGCGTGCGCGCCAGCACCCCGCCTTCGGCGGCACCGGCGGCGTCGGGCGCCGGCAGCGCGGCCGGCGCGGCGCGTTCGAGGTGGCGCGAGAGCTGGTTGAGCGCGAACTCCCAGGCGTCACCCTGATGCACCACCCAGGGCTGCAGCACGGCCAGCGTCGTCACCGTGCCGTCGGCGGCGAGGTGTTCGACATGGCCCACCGGCACCACCGCGTGCTCGAAATGCAGCACGTCGGCGAGGTGGCGGCCCATCTCGATCTCGACGTCGACACCGGCGCGCAGCCGGCGCAGCAGCTTGACGAACAGGCGCTCGCCCAGCTGCAGCGTGCTGTTGCGGCCGTGCGGCACGCTGCGCAGCGGCAGGGTCTCGAGCTCGGCGACGATGCCGGCATCGAAACCGCGTGTCGCGACGAAACGCAGGCTGGCGCCACCGGTCGCCGGCAGCGTGCGCCCGGCCGCGACCGCGGCGACGAGCGCGCGGCAGAAGGCCTCGTCGCCGGCGGCGTCGCCGAGCAGGCCGATGCGCGCCTGCATGCGGGCCTTGGCGATCGCGGCCGGGGCGATCTGGCCGAGCCGGGTCTCGCCTTCATCCTCCCAGGCCACCGCCAGCGGTGAGAACCAGCGTGCCGGCTCGTGCGGGCCCTGGGTGTCCAGCAGCGCCAGCATCCATTCGCGCCCGCCGTGGGGCAGCACGGCGTGGCCGGCGATGCGCACCTGCGACGGCGCTTCGCCGGCGTCGAACCAGCGCTGGCGCGCCAGGTGCGGCGGCAGCAGCTCGTCCTCGAACTGGGCCAGCGTCTTGCCGGCCATCGCGATGCGCCAGGGCACGACGCGGTCGCGGAAGAAGCTGTTCCAGCCGTCGAACAGCACCAGCACCGGCAGCTGCTCGACCGGGCGCCGGTCGGCGTGCCAGTCGGGCGGCGCGGCTTCGGCGCTGAGCCGGAACCAGAAGAAGCCGTAGCCGGCCAGCGTCAGCAGGTAGGGCAGGTCGCCGACCGGCGGGAAGGCGGTGTGGGCGCCCATCTCCACCGGCACGCGGCCCTTGAAGCGTGTCAGGTCCAGCTCGACCGGCTGCGGCGCGCGGCCGAGGTTGGCGACGCAGAGCACGACCTCGTCGCCGAGCTCACGCAGGTAGGCCAGGATCTTGCGGTTGCCCGGGTGCAGCATCGTGATGCGGCCGCGGCCGAAGACCTGGGTCGAGCGCCGGATCGCCAGCAGCCGGCGCGTCCAGTTCAGCAGCGAGGAGGCGTCGCGGTCCTGGGCCTCGACGTTGACGGCCTCGAAGCCGTAGACCGGGTCCTGGATCGGCGGCAGGTACAGGCGCTGCGGGTCGGCGCGCGAGAAGCCGCCGTTGCGGTCGCTGGTCCACTGCATCGGCGTGCGCACGCCGTCGCGGTCGCCGAGGAAGATGTTGTCGCCCATGCCGATCTCGTCGCCGTAGTACAGCACCGGCGAGCCCGGCATCGACAGCAGCAGGCTGTTCATCAGCTTGATGCGTTCGCGGTCGTTCTCCAGCAGCGGCGCCAGGCGCCGGCGTATGCCCAGGTTGATGCGTGCACGCGGGTCGGCGGCGTACATCGAGTACATGTAGTCGCGCTCGCGGCTCGTGACCATCTCCAGCGTCAGCTCGTCGTGGTTGCGCAGGAAGATCGCCCACTGGCACTGCGGCGAGATGTCGGGCGTCTGCTGCAGGATCTCGACGACGGGGTGGCGGTCTTCCTGCGCGATCGCCATGTACATGCGCGGCATCAGCGGGAAGTGATACGCCATGTGGCATTCGTCGTCGTCGCCGAAGTACTCGCGCACGTCCTCGGGCCACATATTCGCTTCGGCCAGCAGCAGCTTGCCGGGGTACTTGGCGTCCAGGCGGCGGCGGATCTCCTTGATGACCTCGTGCGTCTCGCGCAGGTTCTCGTTGCCCGTGCCTTCGCGTTCGATCAGGTAGGGAATGGCATCCAGGCGGAAGCCGTCCACCCCTTGCGCGAGCCAGAACTCCATGATCCCGATGACGGCTTCGCGCACCGCCGGGTTGTCGAAATTCAGGTCGGGCTGGTGGCTGAAGAAGCGGTGCCAGAAGTACTGGCCGGCGACCTCGTCGAAGCTCCAGTTCGACTTCTCGGTGTCGGTGAAGATGATGCGCGTGCCGGCGTACTTCGTCGGGTCGTCGCTCCAGACGTAGAAGTCGCGTTCGGGCGAGCCCGGCGGCGCGCGCCGCGCGCGCTGGAACCAGGGGTGCTGGTCCGAGGTGTGGTTGACAACCAGCTCCGTGATCACGCGCAGGCCGCGTGCGTGCGCCTCGGCCACCAGGCGGGCGACGTCGGCCGTCGTGCCGTAGGCCGGGTTCACGCCCATGAAGTCGGCGACGTCGTAGCCGTCGTCGCGCAGCGGCGAGGGGTAGAAGGGCAGCAGCCAGATCGTGTTGACGCCCAGGTCGCGCACGTAGTCGAGGCGGGCGATCAGGCCGGGGAAGTCGCCGATGCCGTCGCCGTTGCTGTCGGCGAAGGCCTTGATGTGCAGCTCGTAGATGACCGCGTCCTTGAACCACAGCGGATCGAGCGTGGGCGCGGCGGTGTCGGCCGGCGGCTGGGTTTCGGCAGCGGTGATGGCGCGCAGGTCTTCGCCCTTCATGTTCCTCTTGTTCGACAGGCGCGCCCGGGGGCGGCGTGCGAGGACCGTAACCCATCGGGCACCGGGCCGCGAAACCCGTATGGGGAGGGTGGGGACTTGGCACCCTGTAATCCCGGTAGCGCATGCGCGCGGCTTGAAACCGCGGCCTGCGCCTGCAGTTGTCGCCTCGTGCGCATCAACCTCAACTGGAAGCGGCCGCTGTTCTACGTGCTGCTGCCTATCCTCGTCTTCATGGCCTTCGTCGGTTTCCCGCCGCCGTTCCCGCCGGCGCGGCCGACGAAACCGGAGCTGGAGCAGTCGGAGCCGGCCGAGGTGCGAGAAGAAGGGGACTGAGCCCTCAGGTCTCGGCCGAGCCTCGTTCCCACGCGGCACCGTCGCCGAACCTGCCGGCCAGGAACTCGACGAACTCGCGCACCCGCGGCGGCAGCAGCCGGCGCTGCGGCATCACCGCCCAGATGCCGGTGGTCGCCGGCGGGTAGTCGGGCAGCACGAGCTGCAGCCGGCCGGCGCGCAGGTCCTCGGCGACGTGCCAGGTCGAGTGCAACGCGATGCCGGCTCCGGCCACCGCGGCGTCGCGCAGCAGTTCGCCGAAGTTGCTCTCGACGCGGCCGCGCACGCGCACCGCGGTTTCGCCGCCGCGGCCGTCGGCGAGCACCCAGTGGGTCTGGCGGCCCTGGGTGCCGGTCAGCAGCAGGCAGTCGTGCGCCGCCAGGTCGGCGGGCACCTGCGGCGTGCCGCGGCGCTTCAGGTAATCGGGCGAGGCGACGAGCACGCGCCGGTTCGGCGCCAGCCGGCGCGCGACCAGCGTCGAGTCGTCGAGCGCTCCGATGCGGATCGCGAGGTCGTAGCCGGCGCTGACGAGGTCGACGACACGGTCGTCCAGGTCGACGCTGATGCGCAACTGCGGGTGCAGCGCCAGGAACTCGGGCAGCAGCGGCGACAGGTAGAGCCGGCCGAAGGTGGCCGAGGTCGTCACGCGCAGCGTGCCCGCCACCTGGCCGCCGGACTGGCGCAGGCCGCCGACCAGCGCGTCCAGGTCGGCGACCAGGCCACGCCCCTGTTCGGCCAGCGCCAGGCCCTCGGGCGTCGGGTGCAGGCGCCGCGTCGTGCGGTGCAGCAGGCGCACGCCCAGGTCCTTCTCCAGCCGCGCCAGACGCTGGCTGGCCACCGCCGGGCTCAGGTCGAGCGCGCGTGCGGCGGCGCTGATCGAGGCTTCGTCCAGCACCCGCAGGAACAGGTTCAGGTCGTCGAGGCGGTCCATGATTCTCAACGGGGTGTTGAAAGTGATTGTGGATTGTGGTCCTGTTTCTGCAAAGCGCGGGGCCCCAGCATCCGGCCTCCTCTTTGCAGTCACTCGCGATGAACACCCAGAACCGATTGCCGATCGCGCTCTACGCGCTGACCGCCGGTGCCTTCGGCATCGGCACCACCGAGTTCGTCATCATGGGGCTGCTGCTGCAGGTCTCGGCCGACCTGGGCGTGTCGATCGCCGCCGCCGGGCTCTTGATCTCGGGCTACGCGCTGGGCGTGTTCGTCGGCGCGCCGCTGCTGACCGCGGCCACCGGCCGCCTGCCGCGCAAGACGCTGCTGGTGGCGCTGATGATCGTCTTCACGCTCGGCAACCTGGCCTGCGCGCTGGCGCCGAACTACGAGCTGCTGATGGCCGCGCGCGTGCTGACCTCGCTGGCGCACGGCAGCTTTTTCGGCGTCGGCGCCGTGGTCGCAACCTCGCTGGTGGCGCCGGACCGCAAGGCCAGCGCGATCTCCATCCTGTTCACCGGCCTGACCGCGGCGACGCTGCTCGGCGTGCCGGCTGGCGCCTGGCTGGGCCTGCAGTACGGCTGGCGCACCACCTTCTGGGCGGTGGCGGCGCTGGGCGTGCTGGCGACGCTGGTCATCGCCCGGCTGGTGCCGGCCGACCGGCCCGCGGCGGCGGCCGCGTCCTTCGCCGACGAGCTGAAGGTGCTGGCGCGGCCCCAGGTGCTGCTGGGCCTGCTGATGACGGTGCTGGGTTATGCCGGTGTCTTCGTCGTCTTCACCTACATCCAGCCGATGCTGACACGCATCAGCGGCTTCGCCGAGGCGGCGGTGTCGCCGATCCTGCTCGTCTTCGGCCTCGGTTTCATCGTCGGCAACCTGGTCGGTGGCCGGCTCGCCGACCGCCGCCTGGTGCCGACACTGCTGGGCACGCTGGCGCTGCTGGCGCTGGTGCTGGGCGTGATGAGCTTCGCGATGCAGATCGCCTGGAGCGCGGTGCTGTTCACCGGGCTGCTGGGCGCGGCCGCCTTCGCCACCGTCGCGCCGCTGCAGATGCGCGTGCTGCAGCAGGCCGAAGGCGCCGGCCAGAGCCTGGCGTCGAGCCTGAACATCGCCGCCTTCAACCTGGGCAACGCGATCGGCGCCGCGCTCGGTGCGCGCGTCATCGACAGTGCGCTCGGCCTGGGCGCGCTGCCCTGGGTCGCGGCGCTGCTGACGCTGGCTGGCCTCGCGGTTGCCGTCTTCAGCGTGCGGCTGGATCGCCGCATGCCCCGCCACGACGGCGCCGCCTGCCTGGCGGCTTCCTGAACCTTTGCTTGAACGGAGAGCGCAGATGAACAAGCCCGATACCACCCAGACCAACCCGGCCGTCAAGCCGGTGCTGATCGTGCTGACCAGCCACGGCGTCAAAGGCGCCAGCGGCGAGCCGACCGGCTTCTACCTCGGCGAGGCCACGCACCCGATGGCGGTGCTGGAAGCCGCCGGCATCCCGGTCGAGCTGGCATCGATCCAGGGCGGCGAGCCGCCGGTCGACGGCCTGGACCTGGACGACGCGGTCAACAGGCGCTACTGGGAGGATCCGGCGTTCCGCGAGCGCCTGCGCCAGACGCCGCGGCTGGACGAGGTCGAGGCGACGCGTTACAGCGCGATCCTGTTCGCCGGCGGCCACGGCGCGGTCTGGGACTTCCCCGACAGCCCCGCCGTGCAGCGCCAGACCCGGGCGTTCTGGGAGCAGGGCGGCGTCGTCGCCGCCGTCTGCCACGGCCCGGCGGCACTGGTGAACGTGAAGCTCGCCGACGGCTCCTGGCTGGTCGCGGGCCGGCACCTGGCCGCCTTCACCGACGACGAGGAGCGTGCGGTGAAGCTGGAGCACGTCGTGCCGTTCCTGCTGGCGTCGACGCTGGTCGAACGCGGTGCGATCCACCACGCGGCCGCGAACTGGACGCCCAGCGTGCAGGTCGACGGCCGCCTGGTCACGGGCCAGAACCCGCAGTCGGCACACGGTGTCGGCTTGGCGCTGCGCGATCTGTTGCTGAAGACGGCGCGCTGAAGCTGCTCGCGGCGGCGGCCGTGGCACGCACGATGCTTCGGTCCGCGCGCGCCATGCGCCGCTCCCCGCTGGGGTGCAGCGTCGGCGGCTGCGGATATGCCGGCGGGGCGTGTCCGCGCGACCGACAGGCCCGCCGCGACACAGGATGATCATGCGCGCGCACTACTTCCAGCACGTCCCGTTCGAAGGCCTGGGCAGCATCGAGCCCTGGCTGCAGGGCGCCGGTTACGCGATCGGCTGCACCCGCTTCTTCGCCGGCGAGAGCGTGCCGCGGCTGGAGGACGTCGATTTCCTGGTCGTGATGGGCGGGCCGATGAGCGTCAACGACGAGGCGCAGCTGACCTGGCTGCGTGCCGAGAAGGCCTTCATCCGCCGCGCGATCGAAGCCGGCAAGCCGGTGCTGGGCATCTGCCTGGGGGCACAGCTGATCGCCGACACGATGGGCGGCCGGGTGTTCCCGAACGCGCTCAAGGAGATCGGCTGGCTGCAGATCGAAGCCACCGGCCCGGCCGATGCGGCCTTGTTTCGTTTCGCGCCGGCGCTGGGCGTCTTCCAGTGGCACGGCGAGACTTTCACGCTGCCGCCCGGCGCCGTGCAGCTGGCGCGCAGCACGGCCTGCGAGAACCAGGCATTCCAGCTCGGTGCGACCGTCATCGGGCTGCAGTTCCACCTCGAGACCACGCCCGAGTCGGCGCGTGCGCTGGTCGAGAACTGCCGCGATGAGCTGGTGCCCGGCCCCTGGGTGCAAGGCGAGGCCGAGATCCTGGCGGCGCCGCCCGGGCGCTACCGGGCGCTCAACGAGGTGATGAGCGAGCTGCTGTTCCATCTGCACTCGTGCCGCTGAGTCCCGCGTCCCCTCGTGTGTGGAGCGACCCCAAAGCGCACGCCTGCCGGCGCGGCTAGGCTGCCGGTTCGTTCATCCCTTGATACCCGGAGCCATGAAGAAGCTGCTGCCTCTCCTCGTGTTGTCGTTTCTCGCCGGTTGTGCTTCGCAGCCGTTCCAGCCGGTGCCCGAGGGCTACACCGGGCCGACGGCCAGCGTTGCCGACTCCTACCGCGCGCTCAGCTCCTCCAAGGTCGAGTTCTTCTATGTCGAGGCCATCGACGAGCACCCGGTCGACAACAGCCGCTTCCGTTCGCTGGCAGCGAACCGAGGCCGTGGCATGACGATGGCTCCAGTGGGGCAGCAGCGTGATCTGCCCGCCGACAAGAGCGTGCGCCTGGCGCTGGCCGCACGCACCGAGTACGCCGCGCCCATCCTCGCGCTGACGCGCGAGGTCTTCCAGGTGAAGGGGCCGCTCGAGTTCACGCCCGAGGGCGGCAAACGTTATGTCGTCAAGGGCGTGCTTGGCGCCGACCGCTCGGCGGTCTGGCTGGAGGAAGAGGGCAGCGGCAAGCCGGTCGGCCAGCCGATCGAGGCGCAGGGGTCGGCCAAGCTGGGGCTGTTCGACAAATGAAGCCGGTGGCCCCACGCCGCCGGCCAGCCTCGGCCTGACGTTGCTGGCCTGCGCCGACGGTTCATCGTCGCCGCGGCCGAGGCTAGCAAGATCCCGGTCAACGCCGAGTTCCCCAAAGGACAAGGCCCGCATCCGGCGCTGGTGCTGGCACCGGGGGCGGGCTGCGACATGCGAATGCCGGCGCAAGCGTGGCTGGCGACAGCCTGACAATGCGGCATGCCCACCCCTCCGAAAGCCTTGCTGTTCGACGTCGGCAACGTGCTGATCGACGTCGATTTCTCGCGCGTGCTCGCGGCCTGGGCGCCGTTTTCGGCGCTGCCGCCCGACGAACTGGCGCGCCGCTTCGGCGCCGACGAGCCCTATCGCCGGCACGAACGCGGCGAGCTGGATTCGCCGGCCTATTTCGCCTACGTCGCCCAGACGCTGCAACTGGCCGCGACGCCGAGCCAGGTCGAGGCCGGCTGGAACACCATCTTCGGCGCCGAGATCGTCGCGACGCGCCGGCTGCTGCAGCAGGCCGCGCGCCGGCTGCCCTGCCACCTGTTCTCCAACACCAATGCCAGCCATGCGCTCAACTGGCACCGGATGTTCCCGGAGTTGGTGGGCAGCGTCGAACACATCTTCCTGTCGCATGAGATCGGGCTGCGCAAACCCGAGCCGGCGGCTTTCGCCTATGTCTGCGATGCGCTGGGCCTGCCGCCGGCCGGGGTGCTGTTCTTCGACGACCTGGCCGAGAACGTGGCCGCGGCGCGTGAGTCAGGGCTGATCGCGGTGCAGGTCGGCGCGCCGGCCGATGTCGAAGCCGCGCTGCGCGGCTTCGGCCTGGTCTGAGTTCACCAGACCCAGAAGATCATCACCCAGCTGGTGACCGCCAGCGCCAGCGGCAGCGCGTACAGCAGCGTCGCCACCAGCTGCCGCGGCAGGCCGGCGTCGGAGCTCGCGACGATGCGCAGGCCGAGCCAGGCCGACCAGGCCGCGGCGCCGCCCAGCAGCAGCGCGCGCGCGCTGGACACACCCGGCGGCAGCCAGCCTTCGGCGCGCAGCAGCGTCAGCGTCGTCATCGACAGCCCCAGGAACAGGCCGGCGCCGGCGATCGGCACCAGGCCCATCGCGAGGCTCTTCCAGTCGAAGCGGCTGCCGCCGGCCAGCCGCGCCGCCAGCCGCAGCGCGGCCCAGCCCAGGCCGCCGGCCAGCAGCGTGTAGGCGCCGATGTACAGGCAGATGCCCAGGCCGTCGAGCCAGGTGAAGGCGTCGTTGACCTGCGGGTAATGCGTCAGCAGCCACCAGGGCGCGTTGTCCTGCAGCAGCGTGTAGGAATCGTGTTCGATCAGCCAGGTGGCCGCCGCCTGGCGCAGGCCGGTGAACCAGGGGCTGACGCTCCACTGGAAGGCGCCGACCGCGACACCCATCGTGCCGAAGATCAGCAGCACCGCCGAGGCGTTGCTGACGCGGCGCGGGCTCTCGCCGAGGATCTCCTCGTTGGGCGAACGCGCCGCGAATTCGATCGCGCCGCGGTGGCCGCTGCAGCGGCCGCAGGAATGGCACTGCGACGCGCCCTTCATGTTGCGCAGGTCGATCAGCGGCGCGCAGTCGACCCGCGGCGGCGGCCCGGGGTAGGCGCGCCAGGCCTGCTCGTCGACCTTGTAGTGCAGCGGCGCCACCTTGGCGAGCAGCGCGAAGACGCCGCTGACGGGGCAGAGGAAGCGGCACCAGACGCGTTTCTCGCGCCCGTAGACCAGGCCGACCGCACCTGCCAGCAGCGTCGAGCCGCCCAGGATCAGCAGCGCCGGCGCCGCGTACTGGTAGACGCTGACGAGCTGGCCGTAGACCGTGGTGCAGACGAAGGCCAGCACCGGCCAGCCGCTCCAGCGCAGCCAGCGCGGGATGCTCAGCCCCAGGCCGTGGCGGCTGGCGAACTCGGTGACCGCACCTTCGGGGCAGAGCACGCCGCACCAGACGCGCCCGACCAGCACCATGCTGAGGATCACGCCTGGCCACCACACGCCCCAGAACGCGAATTGCGCGAACAGCGTCAGGTCCGAGACGATGCTGGCGCCCGATGGCGGCAGCGGCAGCAGCGCCGGCACGATCACCAGCGCGGCGTAGAACAGCACGATGAACCACTGGATGCCGAGGATGACGCGGCGATGCCGCCGCATCGCGTCGCCCAGCCGCGCCAGGCGCGTCTTCGGCGCCGGGCGCATGAAGTGGATCGGGACGGCGGCGGTCATCTCATGCGGCCGCGGGCCGCCGGCCGGTGCGCCACAGCGCCCACAGCGTCAGGCTCCAGAACACCAGGTAGCCGATCAGCACGCTGGCCGATGGGCGGGCGCGGTAGCCCAGGAAGTCGGCGAGCACGCGGCCGATGCCGCTGCCGTCGTCGAGCAGCGCCGAGCTGTCCCAGACCGGGTCGAGCAGCGGCGGGATCCAGTCCATGCCGATCATGCGGTCGATGCCGCCGGCCAGCAGCGACGCGGCGATCAGCAGCAGCAGCACTTCGCTGATCGCGAACAGCGTGCGGTAGCTGAGCAGGCGCGAGCCGCGAGCGATCAGCCAGGCGGTGGCGGCGGCGAGCACGAAGCCGGTGGCCGCGGCGCCGGCGTTGGCCAGCAGCGCGCCGCCGCCCGACTCCAGCCCCAGGCCGTAGAGGAAGACCACGGTCTCGGCGCCTTCACGCGCGACCGCGAACGCGGTCACCAGCCCGACCCCGAGCGCGCCCGAGGCTTGCCCGGCCTGGCGTTCGAGCTCGCGGCGCATGCCGCGGCCGTGTTTTCGCATCCACAGCACCATCTGCACGATCAGCGCCGCGGCGACGAAGACCATCACGATCTGGAAGATCTCGAGCGCCTCGCCCTGCAGTTCGCTCTGCACCAGGAAGGTGGCGGCGCCCAGCAGCGCCGCCAGCAGCAGGCCGCCGGCGGCACCGGCCCAGAGGCCGCGGCGCAGCGGCGCCGGTTCGGGCTGGCGTGCGATCCACGCGAGCAGCACGCCGATGACGAGCATCGCCTCGAGGCTCTCGCGCCAGACCACGATCAAGGCGTTCAACATAAGAATGATTCTCGCTCACGCGCGAGAGACTACTTCGCGATGATCAACATCTCCGAGTTCTGTGGATGGAACTCGTCGAAGAACTTGTAGGTGCCCGGGCGCAGCGGGTGGATGACGACGAAGGAGTTGCCGCCCGGCCCGAGCACCTTCTCGACGCGCAGGTCCAGGTTCTCGAACTCGGCCGGGCCCGGGCCTTCGTTGCGGATGGTCAGCTTGATCTTCACGCCCGCCGGTACCTCCAGGCGCGCGGGTTCGATGCGGCCGTTCTTGATGACGACGGGGTAGGTGGCCAGGCTCTGGCAGAACGCGGTGCCCGCCCCGAGGGCGAGCACCGCGGCCAGGACCGCGGGGCGCAGGACGCGAGCGGTCACGGCGGTCAGAAGCCGAGCGTGGCGCGCAGGCCGAAGGCCTTGACGTCGCCGGCGCCGTCGTCGCCACCGGGGCGCGAGATCCACTGGAAGTCCGGCGTCAGCGCGATCTTCTCGTTCACGTGGTAGCGGTAGTAGAGCTCGGCGACCCGTTCGTTGCCGCTGGACGTGCTGGCGCGGCGGTAGTCGCTGCTGGTGTGCAGCAGGCCGGCCGCCAGGCCCACGCCGTCGGCGGCGCGGCCCCAGGCGTCGCCCGAGAGTTCGCCACCCAGCGTCAGCGCGCGGTCGAAGCTGGCCGTGCCCGAGCTGCGGTTGCCGAAGCGGCCGAACAGCGTCAGGCCGTCGGCCACACGCTGGTCGATCGACAGGCCCCAGCCGCTGTGCGCCTGCTCGCTGTCGTCCAGCACGTTGACCGCGCGGCCGTTGCGCCAGGCGTAGACGCGGTAGTTGCCCGGCAGGCCGTCGAACAGCCGCGTCGAGTACTCGAGCTGGCCGATGACGAAGGGCTTGCCCAGAGAACCCGAGAAGTTGGTCGCCGGCCCGGAGCCGAACACCGCCACCGAGGCGCTCCAGACGCCGGACTTGTCCTGCTCGTCGACGTAGGCGGCGCGCACCCCGGGGGTGAAGCCGTAGGCGTCGACGCCGGCGTCGCCGCCCGAGTCGAGCAGCGGGTTGTGCACGAAGGCGTTGTTCAGGAAGAACGCGGTCTCGTCATCGGCGGTCGCGTTCTGGTCGAAGAAGACGAACGGGTCCATCTTGCCGACCGTGAACTCCAGGCGCTGGCGCGAGTACGGCTTGTAGCCGTCGAAGGGCAGCGGCACGTTCAGCTGGTACCAGGCCTGGGCCAGCACCGCGAACGAGGAGTCGGGGTCGTTGACGCCGGCGACCTGGAAGGTCGAGGAGTTGGTCGTGCTGGTGTAGGTCGGGCGCAGCGCCACGCCGTCGCCCTGGCCGAAACGCAGCTGGGCGTAGATCGTGCCTTCGGCCTGGCCGATGTCGCCGCCGGGCAGCGTGAACTCGATGTCGCCGCGGTAGTTCAGGCGCGACTCGCGCTTGCCGCTTTCGGTGCCGGCGCCGTTGACGCGCTGCGCCACGGCGACCAGGCCACCTTCGACGGTGATGCCTTCCAGCGCCTCGACCTGGCGCACCGGCTTCTGCATCGCCAGGGTCTGTGTCTCGACGGCCTTCAGGCGCGTGACGAGCTCGGGCTCGTTCTCGCTCAGGCGGTCGGTCAGCAGGGCCTGGTCGGTCGCGGTCTGGGCTTCTTCGAGCGCCTTGACGCGGGCCTCGATCGGCGCCGCCTTGGGCGCCGCGGCGCCGAGCTCGGTGACCTTCTTCTCGAGTTCCTGGTTGCGCTGCTCAAGCTGGCCGAAACGGGCGGCCAGCTCACGCAACTGCGCCTTCAACTGCTCGATCTCGCTGCCGGCGGCCTGCGCGCCGCCGGCCAGGCCGGCCAGCGTCAGCGCGGCGACGAGCCGGGCGTTGCGCAATGCGAACCCGTGTCTCGGGGGCAGGGTGGACATGCTCAGTACCCGCCCTTCTTGCCGATGCCGGCGTAGGTGAAGTCCCATTCGACGGTGAAGGGCTTGAACCAGGGGCGCACGCCGGTCTCACGGTCGGTGTGGCGGCCGTAGTACGGGGACAGCGGGTTTTCCTTGGCGTTCGGCGGGTAGATCGTGTACTTCAGCTTGTACTTGCCCGGGCCCTGCAGCTTGACGTTGTCGCCGTAGTGCGGGCCGTCGCTGGCCACCATGGCCATGAAGTTGCCGCTGATCGGCGTCGTCGAGCCGACCTTGGTGACCTCGTACTTGATGAACAGGAACGGGATCCAGAAGCCTTCGGGGTAGCCGTTGGGGTTGTTCGCCAGCGCGTGGATGTCGGCTTCGATGTGCACGTCCGACTCGGCGGCCTTGCGCATGTGGCCTTCGGGCTCCATGTCGATCGGCTGCAGGTAGACGGCCGCGATCTCCATGCCCGCCAGGTTCTGCGGCGTGCCGATCGGGTATTCGAGGGCGTAGGCGGAAGTCGTGAAGCAGGCGGCTGCGATGGCCAGGGCGGCGCCCCAATGGCTGGGTTTCATGAAAGACCTCATGTGGACGGGATACGAATGCGAGTAAGTCGCAATAACGCGACTGATCGTGCCCGCTCACTCTGCTGCGGTCAAGCCGCATCGTTTGGTCTGTGTCAAGCCATGGCCGGCCAGACGCAACGGTCTTGGCGATCGGCGCCTGCGCGGCGCCTCAGTTCCAGCGCCAGGTCCAGATGACGTCGAGCGCGCTCTCGTCACCGGTCTGCGCGCGCACCGTGAAGCGGCGCGCGACGCGGTAGATCAGCTGCCACGAACCCGCGGTCGCATTGACGCCGCGTTCGTAGCCGACGAAGAGCCGGTCGCTCAGCTGCTTGCCGACGCTGACGACGGTGTCGCGGGCGTCGCCTTCGCCGCTCTGCGACACCGACAGCTCGTCCAGCCCCAGGCGCTGCAGCAGCCCGGTCGACGGGCCGCCGCTTTCGCCGGCCAGCAGCGCCAGCGCCGCCTGCTGCAGGATCGCGGTGTCGGCGCGCCCCAGGCCTTCCGAGGCGCGGCCGGTCACCAGCCACGAGAGCTTGTCCATCTCGCTCATGTCGGGCTCGCTGTACAGGCGTACGCGCGGGTCGGTGGTGCTGCCCTGGACCGTGACGCCGACGCGCACGTCCAGGTCCTGGCGCACCGCGAGGATGTCCAGCCGCGGCGCCGCCACCTCGCCCGAGAAGCGGATCAGGCCGCGCTCGATGAACAGGTTCTGGCCATAGGCTGCGTAACGGCCGTTGACGGTGCGCACCCCGCCGTTGATCGCCAGCCGGCCCTCGGGCGTCGAGACGCGCAGCGTGCCGGTGAGGCCGGTGTCGATGCCGCGGCCCTTGAGCCGCAGGTCGTTGCCCAGCGCCAGCTCGAGCGCGACGCGGCTGCTCTTCATCAGCGGCGTCGGCTCGGGCCCGTTGGCCGCCGGCGCCGGCGCCCGCTGCTCGCCCGGGCGCAGCGGCCGGTTCTCGACCACCACGTCGCTGTCCAGCGACGGCGCCTCGCTCTGCGAGATGTCGATGCGGCCGCGGTCGACCGCGAACTTGCCGTCCACCGCGAGCGCCTGCTCACGCAAGGCCACCGTGGCGCGGCCGCTGACGGCGATGCGCCGGTCGACCCGCGACAAGGCCTCGAAACGTTCGGCGACCAGCGTCAGCTCGGCGCTCGGCGAAGCGCCCAGGCGCGCGCTGCCGTCGACCGCCAGCGTGCCGTCGCCGCCCTTGAACCGCAGCCGCTCCAGCCGCAGGTCCTCGCCGCGCAGCGTCAGCAGCAGCGAGCCCTCGGTCAGGTCCACGCCCTGCAGCAGGTTGCCCAGCGCGAGCTGCGAACCCTCGATGCGGCCGCCCAGCTGCGGCGCGCCCACGGTGCCGCCGACCTGCGCCGTCGTGAACAGCGAGCCGCCCATGCGCCAGCCCGCCGGCAGCCAGGCGCTCCAGACGTCGACGTCGGGGATGCGCATCTCGACCACGCCCTGGATCGGCGTCTGGGCCTCGGGCCAGGCGGCCGTCGCCGCCGTGCGCAGCGTCTGCGCGCCGGCGACGACGCCGATCTGGCTGCCGACGATGGCCTGCGCCGCCTCCCACTGGCCGTCGTGCGCCGACAGCGCCAGCCGCAGCCCGGTCAGGCCGAAAGCCAGCGGCAGGTTGCCGCGCACCACGCTCAGGTCACCGCTCTCGCGCTCGAGCACGATGTCGGCGTCGAAACGCTCGGCGCGGCGGATGTCCACGTGCCCCGCCAGGCGCAGGTCGCCGCGCCAGCCGGCGTCGGGCTGGGCCCGCTGCAGCCAGGGCGCCACCGCCAGCGGGTCCAGCTTCGCGGCCAGCCGCAGCCGCGACGGCGCGCCTTCGCGCGGCGCCGCCTGCCAGGCGGCTTCGCTCCAGCGCAGCGTCGCGCCCAGCAGCGCGATGCTGCCCGGGGCGACGCGCGCTTCGCGCGGCGCGCCACCGGGCGCCAGGTCGGCGGCGAGTTCGACGTCGCGCGCCAGCACCCAGGGCGTGGCGCCGGCCGAGCCGGCACGCGCCGGCGGCCTGCAGCGTGAAGCTGGTGGCACCGGTGGCCGGTGCCGGCGCGGCGTCGGTCCAGGCCGGCGGCCGCAGCGGCGACGTCGCCGTGAGCGTGATGCGGTGGCTGCCCAGCGTGCCGGCGACATGGGCGTCGAGACGTTCCAGGCGCTGCTCGCCGCGGGCCAGGCCCTGGGCGGCCAGCGTC
>NZ_NRRU01000113.1 GCF_016583785.1 Rubrivivax gelatinosus
GCACGCCCCGCGCCGCCAGCGCGCGCAGCCGAGCGGCCAGCGCAGCGTCGGCGGCGGCGAGCGCCGTCCAGTCGGCGGTGTCGGCCGCGCGGCGCAGCGCCCGCGCCAGCTCGTCCAGCACGCGGGCCTCAGCCATGGCGTGCCTGCAGGCCTTGCCAGCCGTTGCGCAGCGTCTGCAGCAGGCCCACGACCTCGTCGATGTACTTCGGCTCCAGCTGCTGGCCGGCCTTGTAGAGCTGCTGGGCGCAGAAGTCGTACAGGCGTTCGAGGTTCTGCACGATGTCGCCGCCCTGGTCGAAATCGAGCGCGCTGGACAGCCCGTTGAGGATGTTCACGCACTTGTCCAGGCTGCGCGCCTTGGCCTCGTAGCGGCGGCCGACGATATGCGCCCGGGCCCGGGCAAGCTCTTCGATCAGGCCGTCGGTGAGGATCAGCACGAGCTGCACCGGCGAGGCCTGCGCAGTGCGGGCACCGAGGTCGACGGCGTGGTAGCTGTGGTAGGCGTCTTGGATCACGGGCGGCTTTCCGAAGGTGGCGTGTGGCTTCAGGACTAAGACAGGTTGCTGAACAGGCTGCTGGTCTCGCCGATGGTGGTCTGCAGCTCCTGCAGCTTGGTGAACTGCTTCAGATAGCGCTGGTACAGGCTCTCGTAGCGGATCTCGAGCGCTTCCTGGCGCTCCGTCAGGCTCTTCTGCGTCTTCTCGATCGAGGTCTGCCGGCCGGCGATCTGGCCGTCGGCGTTGCGCCAGCGGTCGGCGAGATCGGACAGGCTGCCGAGCAGGCCGCTGGACGAGCCGGCGCGGGCGCTGCCGAACAGCGTGTTCAGGCCGTCGGCCTTGGCCGCCAGCCCCTTTTCGAGCTTGCTCTGGTCGATCGACATCTGGCCGCCGCGGTCGATCGAGACGCCGTAGTCGGCCAGGCGCACGCCGCCGACGTTCTGGCGCACCAGCGCGGCCAGGCGGTTCTTCAGCGACAGCACGGCCGAATCGCTGGCGAAGGCGCCGGCACTGGTGCCGTTGCTCGCGTTGGCGTTGGCCGTCATGTCGTCGAGCAGCTTCTCGAGCGTGTTGTAGGCGTCGACGAAGGTCTTCAGGTTGCTCGCGGTGGCGCTGGCGTCGTTGGCCACCGTCAGCGTGATCGGCGTGTCGCCGCTGCTCATCGCCTTCGAGAACACGACGCTGACGCCGCTGATGCCGGTGTAGGTGTTGCTGCCCTGCTGGATGCGCACGCCGCTGCCCTGCTCGCCCAGCCAGGCGACGGCGTCGCGGCCCTGCACCAGCAGCTTCTCGGTGCCGAGCGCGGTCTTCAGCGCGCTGCTGCCGAGCGCCGCGGTGTCCAGCGTGATCGCGCCGGCGGCGCCGGACTCGCCGGCCGTCAGCACCAGCTGGCTCTGGCCGCCCACGGTCAGCACGCTGGCGACGAGCTTGCCGCCGTTGTCGGTGCTGGCGTTGACGGCGCGCGCGATCTCGCTGGCCGAGACCTGGCCGTCGCCGTCGCTGTCGGCGGCGGCAAGGTCGACCTCGAAATGGTTGCTGCCGACCGTCAGCCCCAGCTTGCCGGCACCGGCGACCGCGACCGAGGGCACGGCGGCGAAGCTGGTCTGGTGCGTCGTCGCCAGCTGCTCGACGAAGAAGGAGTAGTTGCCCGCGGCCGCCTGGGTGGTGGCGGTGGCGCTGGCGTAGCCGCTGGTGGCGAAGCTGGCCGACAGCGCCTTCACGCCCTTGGACGAGGACAGCGTCGAGAGCACGCCGTCGAAGGTCGTGAGCGCGGTCTTCAGCTTGCCGAGCGCGGTCGACGTCGCCTGCGCGGCGCTGCTGCGCGTGGACAGCAGCGTGCGTTCGTTCTGCGTGTACGAGGTGGCCAGTTGCTGGGCCAGGGTGGTCGGTTCAATCGTCGACATGGCGGGTTCCTCGGGTCGAAGGGCTTTCTCCCGTGGACAAGGCGACCGCCGCGCACGATTGCTGAAGCGCGCTCATCGATTGCCCCGCAGCCACACCTGGGTGGCGATGTCGTCCTGGCGTTTCTGCTCGCGCCCGGCGAGCTCGCGGTCGAAGCGCTGCTGGCGGCCGGCGACGGCCTGGTCCAGCGCCATGCGGCGGCAGGCGGCGGCCACCAGCGCGACACGTGCGCTGGCGATGCCGGCGTCGTGCACCGCGAGTTCGTCCTGCTGGCGCTGGCCGAGTTCGATCAGCGTCTCTTTGTAGGCGGCGCAGTTGGCCGACAGCGCCAGCGGCAGCGCGGCGCTGGCGCCGACGCCGGCGCACAGCGTGTTCAGGCGCTCGACGGCGTCGGCCTGGCGGCGGCGCTGGACGTGGCGTTCGGCCAGGTCGCTCTGCAGCCGGTCGGCTTCGAGGCCGCGCAGTTCGGCGAGGCGGCGTACCGCGTGCAGCGAGGTTTCGGCGGCGCTCATCGGGTCAGCTCCTCCAGGCGCTGCAGCGTGTCGGCCAGCGGCGCGGCTTCGCGCGTGCCCTGCTGCAGAAAGGCTTCGATCGCCGGGTAGGCCTGGACCGCGCGGTCGGTTGCCGGGTCGGCGCCGGGCACGTAGGCGCCCAGCGGCAGCAGGTCGCGCACCTGGGCGTGGCGCGCGGCCATGCTCTTCAACTGGCGCGCCGCGGCCTGGTGGGCGTGGCTGGCGACCAGCCCCATGCAGCGGCTGATCGACTGGGCGATGTCGATCGCCGGGTAGTGGCCGCGTTCGGCGAGCTCGCGCGACAGCACGATGTGGCCGTCGAGGATGGCGCGCGCGGTGTCGACCACCGGGTCCTGCTGGTCGTCGCCTTCGGCGAGCACGGTGTAGATCGCGCTCATGCTGCCGGCCGGGTTCTCGCCGTTGCCGGCGCTCTCGACGAGCTGCGGCAGGCGGCCGAAGACCGAGGGCGGATAACCGCGCGTGGCCGGCGGCTCGCCGAGCGCGAGCGCGACCTCGCGCCGCGCCATCGCGTAGCGCGTCAGCGAGTCGACGAGCAGCAGCACGTCCTGGCCCTGGTCGCGGAAGTGCGCGGCGATCGTGTGGCACAGCTCGGTGGCGCGCAGCCGCATCAGCGGCGACTCGTCGGCCGGCGCGACGACGACAACGGCGCGTGCCAGGCCGGCTTCGCCGAGCGACAGGTCGATGAACTCGCGCACCTCGCGGCCGCGTTCGCCGATCAGCCCGACGACGACGACGTCGGCCACCGTCTGGCGCGTGATCAGCCCGAGCAGCACGCTCTTGCCGACGCCCGAGCCGGCCATCAGGCCGACACGCTGGCCCTTGCCCAGCGTCAGCACGCCGTTGATCGCGCGCACGCCGACGTCCAGCGGCGCGTCGACCGGGCGGCGCTTGAGCGGGTTGATGCGCGGCGGGTGCGCCGGCAGCACGTGTTCGCCGCCGAGCCGTCCACGGCCGTCGACCGGCTCGCCCAGACCGTCGACGATGCGGCCCAGCCACGAGGCGCCGATGAACTGCGTCGTGTCCTCGGGCCCGGGCAGCACACGCGCACCGGTGCACAGCCCGGTCGCGGGCCGGAACGGCATCAGGTAGCTGACCTCGTCGCGGAAACCGACGACCTGGGCGTCTATCCATTCGCCGCCGGCGGTCTCGATGCTGCAGCGGTGACCGGTGCGCAGTGCGCAGCCGACGCTCTCCAGCAACAGCCCGCTGGCGCCGACCAGGCGGCCGGTGGGCGTGGCCACCGGCACCTGCGCCAGCCGCACGCGCTGCAGCGCCTGGGCGATCATGCGCCGGCTACCTCGGTGGCCGGGGCCTGCACCTCGGGCTCGGCCGGGGCTTCGGCCGGGGCATCGGCCTCGGCCGGCGCCTCCAGCAGCTGCGCGCCGACCTGCTCCATCACCGCGTCCAGGCGCTGGCGGCAGCCGGCGTCGGCTTCGCGCCGGCCGCTGCGCACGCGGCATTCGCCCGGCGCCAGCCGCGGGTCGGCCAGCAGCTGCCAGCGGCGCGCGCCCTCGGCGTCGATGTCCTCGATGCGGCGCAGGTCCTCGGGGTTCAGGCGCACCTCGACCGACTCGTGCGGCGGCGGCATCGTCGCCAGCGTCTCGTCGACCAGCTTCAGGATCTGGCCCGGCTGCAGCGCGAGCTCGCAGCGCACCACCTGGCGCGCGACGCGGCCGACGAGTTCGACCATCTCGCGCCGCAGCGCGGCCTGGTTGTCTTCGTGCGCAGCCTGCAGCGCCGCGACCGCGGCCGCCAGCGGCGCGGCGATTTCGGCCAGGCGCTCCTCCAGCCGGCGCTGCAGTTCCTGCTCGGCGCTGTCGCCGGCCAGCGCCAGCCCGGTGTTCCAGCCGTCCTCGCGCCCCTGCGCCTCGCCGGCGTCGTAGCCCTCGCGCCAGCCGCGCTTCTGGCCATCGGCATAAGCGCGCGCGGCGGCCGCCTGGACCTCGGCGGCCGAGGCCCCGTCGGCCGCCGACACGCCGCCGGCGTTCAGGCCGGACAGCGGCGGGAAGCGGTACGGGCGCGTCGCCGGCGCGGCCGGCGGCAGCGGTCGCTCGGTTGCGTCCACTGCGCCAGCCTTGGCCCTGCCGGCCGGCCCCGCCAGGCGGGAATGAGCCCCGGACAAGTCCTGAGGGCTCACTGGAGCACCCTTCGGCCTGTCGGCCGGTCCCGCCAGGCGGGAATGAGCCCCGGACAAGTCCTGAGGGCTCATTCGACCACGGCCTCGGCGAAGAGCTGGACCTCGATCTCGCCGGCGTCGGCCAGCGCCTTGACCTGGGCCATGATCTGCTGGCGGGTCTGCTCGACACGCGACAGCGGCACCGGGCCGCTGCGGCGCATCGTGTCCTCGAAGGCCTGGGCCTGGCGCCGCGGCATCGACTGCAGCACCGCGTCGCGCACCGCGGGCTCGGCGCCCTTGAGCGCGATCGCCCACTGCTCCAGCGGCACCGCCTCGATGATGCGGGTGATGTTGGCTTCGGTCTGGCGTGCCAGGATGCCGAAGTCGTAGAGGCTGACCTCCATCTCGGCGACGACCTCGGGGTCGTGCGCACGCAGCTGCTCGACCAGTGCCTGGCGGTTGCTGGGCATGCGGTTCAGGATCTCGGCGGCCTGGCGCAGGCCCTCGACGTTGGTGCTCTGCGAACCCAGGTTGGCCAGGCAGCGGTCGACGAGCGCGTCGAGGTCGGCGAGCAGCTCGCGGTCGATCTCCTTGAGCCGGGCGACGTGCAGCAGCACGCGGTCGCGGCCCTCGGCCGGCAGGCCCTCGACGACCTCGCCGGCCAGCGCCGACGGCAGGAAGGCGAGGAACACGGCCTGCATGCGAACGTGCTCGTGCACGATCTGGTCGGCGAGCCAGCGCGGCGCGGCCCACTGCAGCCGCGCCATCTTCGGGCGGATGGCGTCGCCGTAGATGTTGTCGAGCACGCTGCCGGCGATCTCGCGCCCCAGCGCCAGGTCCAGCGAGCGCTGCAGGTAGGAGCGCGACGCGCCGTGCACGCCGCTCTGCTCGCGGTAGTCCTCGAAGAAGTGCTGCAGCGACAGGCGCACGCTCTCGACCTTGATGCCGCTCATGCGCGACATCACCTGCGTGACCTCGAGCAGCTCCTCGCGCGACAGGCAGCGCAGCACCGCCGCGGCAGGCTCCTCGCCCATGCTCAGCAGCACGATGGCGGCGCGTTCCAGCGAGCTCGGCGCGGGCGCCGCGGCTTCGGGGGCGTTATTCGACTCGTTCACGGCGTTGCACCCACTGTTTGACGACTTCGGCCACGCGTTCGGGCTCCTTGGAGGCGAGCACCTTCAGGTGGTCGACGAGCACGTCCACCGCCGAACCCGGCGGCGGCAGGTCGTAGTTGGCGAGCAGCGGCGCCACCGGCGAACGGCCCGGCAGCGCGCCGGCGCTGCCGGGTGCGGCGAGAGCACCGGCGGGCGGCGCCAGGCCGTCGGGGCCGGTGCCGGCCAGCGGCACCAGCGGCGTCGTCGCCGAGCCCCAGCGCTGCTGCGCCAGGCGCATCGCCGGACGCACGATGCCGAAGAAGGCGAGCAGGCCGCCGGCGGCGTAGAGCAGCCAGCCACCGACGTCGACCCAGAGCTCGCGCTCGCCGTACCAGGGCGTGGGCGGCGTCGGTGCCGGGAAGGCCATCGCCGACACGACGAGGCGGTCGCCGCGCTCGGCGTTGATGCCCAGGCCGCTGGCGAGCGTGCGTTCGATGCCGGCGATCTCCGGCGCCGTCCAGCCGGTCTTGCCGCCGGGAGCGGCCGCAGCGGCGAGCACGACGGCGACGTTCAGGCGCTCGAGGCGGCCGCGGCTGCGCTTGATCTGCGTGATGTTGCGGTCGTAGGCGTACTGGCGCGTGCTGGCGTTGCGCTGCGCCTGCGCGGCGTCGGCGCCCGAGGCCGCGGCGGCCACCGCCACCGGCCGGTTGCTGAGCGAACCCGGCACGCCGACGGCCAGGCCTTCGCGGTCCATCTCCTGGCGCAGCGCCTCGCTCGTGACCTTGGGCGTGGCGCCGTAGGTCTCGCGCGTCTCCTGCACGCGGTCGTTGTCGACCTCGGCGGTGACGCTGACGCGGTAGTTGCCCTGGCCCAGCACCGGGCCGAGCAGCTCGTGCACGCCGCGGCGCGTGTCCTCCTCGTAGCGATGGCGCGCGTCCTGGCCGCCGGCGGCCAGGCCTTCCAGGCCGTCCTCGAGGTCGACACGTGCCGACAGCAGGTTGCCGGCCTGGTCGACGACGCTGACACGCGCGGCGTCGAGGTTGGCGACGCTGCCGGCGACGAGCTTGATCGTCGCCGCCACCTGCTCGGCGCTGAGCGTGCGCCCGGCTTTGGTCGCGAGCACGACCGAGGCCGAGCTGCGGTCGTCGGCGCCGGTGACGAAGGACGAGGAGCGTGCGATCGCCAGGTGGACACGCGCCGACTCGACCGCGTCCAGCGTCATGATGCTCTGCGCCAGCTCGCCTTCGAGGCCGCGGCGAAAGCGCACGTCCTGCACGAACTGGCTCACGCCCAGCGGGTCGTCGCGGTCCATCAGCTCCAGGCCGGCGGGCAACCGCGCGACCACGCCCTTGGCGGCGAGCAGCATGCGGGCGCGGCCGAGTTCGCCCTCGGGCACCAGCACCTGGCCGCTTTCGGGGTGCACGCGGTAGGGCAGCTTCTCGGCGTCGAGCACCGCCATCATCTCGGCGGCGGCGACCTTCTCGCGGGCACCGAACAGCGGCTTGTAGCTGGACTGGTCGCGCCACTGGAAGGCGAGCACCAGCGCGGTGACGGCGGCGGCGGCGACGAGCAGCGGGCCGAGGCTGCCGAGCAGCGCCGGCGACGGCCGCGGCAGGCCCGCGGCGCGCAGGCGTGCGAAGGTGGTTTGCAGGAGCTTGCTCACGGGGTTGGGCACGGTGTTCGGACCTCGCGCTTCAGAGCTGCAGCTTGATCAGCTCGTCGACGGCGCCGGCGACCTTGTTGCGCACCTGCAGCAGCATCGAGAACGACAGGTCGGCCTGCTGGCTGGCGAGCATCGCGCCGACGAGGTCGTTCGAGCGCCCCGAGTCGACCTCGGCGAGCCGGGCATCGGCCGCCTGTGCCTGGCCGTCGACGGCGTGGATCGCGTCCTTCAGGCTGGAGGCGAAACCGCCGGCCGCCTGGCCGCCGGCTTCACCCGCGGCAGCGCCGATGCCCGTACCGAGCGCGGCGCCGTCGCCGGCGATCCGGTCGACCTGGGCGAGCACCGACAACAACATCTGCGACATCGAGACCCCCTGTTGTGCGCCGCCCGGGCGGGGGCGTCTGACGTTTTCTTCCGACCATGCGGCAGCTCTGGCCGGATGGACCACATTCGCGAAAAAGAACGGGATAAGCGCTTATCGACGCGCCGTCAGAATTCTTGACGGTGCCTGCGCATTACATTTTCTTGACACGTCGGAGGCCGTCTTCCAAGCCTAACTCCGACGTCGATGGAAACTCATCGAACGCCACCGATGCTAATGCCAGGCGGCTACTGAAGAAGAATGAACTGGACCGAAATGACCCGCCAGAAGCACCGAAACCGGCGGCCGTCGGCGCCGCCCGCGCGCAGCCTGGCGCGCCGCGGATGGCGGTCGTGGTGACGGTCGGTGACGGCGTTGCTGGCATCGGCGTGGTCATGCAATGGGACGCCACGCGCGGTCGCAGGAGGTCTCCATGGCGCGCTGCGCCACGGACGGACCAAGCCGGTTCCGCCCTCATGGAGAGGGTGGACTAGGCGGCTTCGCCCGGCGGCCCCGCTGCCTTGCGCCCCTATGGGGACGGGTAGACCGGAAGCTTTGCGACCCCGGCTTTCGCACGGGTGTGCCCTGATGCGGCGCATCCTAATGGTGATCCGTGGAAGGTTGCACGCGGTAACCGTCAGAGACGTTCGCACACGTGAACTAATTCGCTTGATCAAGGCCGAAAAGTCAATGATTCATTCAAAATGAACTCGTTATTTGATAACTTTGATAATGTTGGAGTTGGCATCATTTTCGCCAAACATTGCGAATTTAAGTGCGCCGGGCATTCGCCTTCGATTTATTTGGGGATGGACTCAACATTCAGGTCAGGGTGTCGATTACAGGCACTGCGTGAGCGATTGACGGAAAAGCGGCGACTCCCGCGCCACATTAGCTGATCAGTTCGCCCCTGCCGTTTCTAGAATTGCCACGACGCCGTCCCCATGAATCCATGAACGCAGCCGCCAGCCCCAGCCACAGACCGATAGACCCGACCTCGCTCGGGCGTCCCGTGCACCTGCTCGACGCTTTCGCCCGCCGCTGGCAGGGCGACCTCGCCGGCTGGCTGCGGCGCCACGTCAACCTGCGCCAGGGCGCGCGTTTCGAGGTCGTCGCGGCGACGCTGCACCGCCTGGAGCAGGAGGCGCCGGGCTGCGGCTGGAATGGCTACGCGTTCGCGCGCGGCAGCCTGGTCTGCGGCGCCGAGCGCGGCCTGCTGCTGGCGCTGCTGGCGCGCCGCTTCGGCGCCGAGACTGGCGGCGACGAGGCGCCGGCGACCGCGACCGAGGACCGCCTGGCGGCGCTGTTCGGCGCCCAGTGGGCGGCGCTGGCGGCACGCCGGCTCGAGGTCGGCATCGCCGCCGAGCCCGGCGTCGTCGCGGCGCCGGTGGCCACCGGCAGCGCACCGGCGCCGGCGCGCGGCAGCTGGGTGCTGGAAGCCACCATCACCGAGCCCGGCATGCCGGCACCGGCCCGGCTGCGGGTGGCGCTGGCGCCGGCCTGGCTGGAGCGCCTGTGGACGCAGCTCGCCGCCGAGCGTGCGCCGTCATCGGTGGCACCGACCGTGGCCCCGCTGCGCACGCGGCTCGAGTTCCGCCTCGTCGCCCAGCTGCTGGACAAGCCGATGGCGCTGGCCGACGTCGCCGCGCTGAAGGTCGGCGACGTGCTCCCGATCACGCTCGGCGAGGCCGACGCGCTCGTCGACGGCCTGCGCCTGTTCAAGGCCCGCGTCGCCGAGCACGACGGCCGGCTGTGCCTCACCTGTTTTTCCGACTCCGACTGAAAGCCCCGACGATGGACCAGGCCCTTCCGATCGATCCGCTGCTCGACACCATCGACCTGCCGCCCGACGAGCCGCCGCCGCAGGCGCCGCCGGCACCGCGACGCCAGCTGGCGCAGATGATGCGCAAGATCCCGGTGACGCTGACGCTCGAGGTGGGCTCGGCGCGTGTCTCGCTGGACGAGCTGAGCCGCATCCGCGCCGACAGCGTCGTGCCGCTGGACACGCTGGCCGGCGAGCCGCTGACGATCAAGGTCAACGGCACGACCATCGGCCGCGCCGAGGTCGTCGTCACCGGCGACAAGTACGGGCTGAAGGTGGTCGAGGTCTCGGACCTGGACTTGGGACTGCCCGAGGCATGAGCCGTCAAGACTTGTCGGGGGCCCGGTCCCGCCTGGCGGGACCGGGCCTCAGGGTGCTCCGGTGAGCCGCCAACGCACCGCCCGCTGGGCGGTGGCCGCGACGCTGCTGCTGGCGGGGGCCTCGGCCTTCGCCGCCAACGGCATCCCGGTCTTCGGCACGACGACGCACGGCGCCAGCACCGACTTCACGGTGAAGACCCAGATCGTCATCCTGATGACGCTGCTGGGGCTGCTGCCCTCGCTGGTGCTGATGATGACGAGCTTCACACGCTTCGTCATCGTGCTGGCGCTGCTGCGCCAGGCGCTGGGGCTGCAGCAGGGGCTGCCCAACCGCATCATCACCGGCGTCGCGCTGATCCTCACCTGCCTGGTGATGCGCCCGGTGGGCGAGCAGGTCTGGACCCAGGCCTTCCAGCCCTACGACGAGGACCGCATCGGCCTGACCCAGGCGCTGCAGCAGGCCGAGGCGCCGATCTCGCGCTTCATGCTGGCGCAGACCAGCAAGACGGCGCTGGCGCAGATCTCCCGCCTGTCGGGCGAGACGGCGGTGGCCAAACCCGAGGAGCACGCCTTCACCGTCAAGCTCGCCGCCTTCGTGCTGAGCGAGCTGAAGACGGCGTTCCAGATCGGCTGCATGCTCTTCATCCCCTTCCTCGTCATCGACCTGGTGGTGTCGTCGCTGCTGATGGCGATGGGCATGATGATGCTGTCGCCGCTGGTGATCTCGCTGCCGCTCAAGCTGCTGCTGTTCGTGCTCGTCGACGGCTGGACGCTGACGGTGAACACGCTGGTCACCAGCATCCAGAAGTTCTAGGCGGCGGCGATGCTGACTCCGGAAATCGCCGCCGACCTCGTCAGCGAGGCCCTGGGCCTGGTCACGCGCATGGTCGCGGTGCTGGTCGTGCCGGGGCTGCTGGTCGGGCTGATGGTGGCGCTGTTCCAGGCCGCCACCCAGATCAACGAACAGACGCTGAGCTTCCTGCCGCGGCTGCTGGCGACGCTGCTCGTGGTCGCGCTCGCCGGGCGCTGGCTGGTGGGCTCGATGATGGACTTCTGCATCTCGGTGTTCCAGCGCGCGGCGACGCTGGTGGGCTGACGATGGAGGCGCTCTACGGCCAGTGGCTGGCGCTCGTCGGGCAGCTGTGGTGGCCCTTCTGCCGCGTGCTCGCCTTCTTCGCCGCCACCACCATCCTCGGCGACGCGATGGTGCCGGTGACGCTGCGCGTGCTGCTGTCGCTGGTGCTGGCCGTGGTGCTGCTGCCGATCGCGCAGCCGCCGCAGGCCATAGACCCGTTCTCGCTCGCCGGCGTCGCCGCCACCGTCGAGCAGGCGCTGATCGGCCTGGTGCTGGGCCTGGCCTTCCAGCTCGTCACCGCGGTGCTGGGCACGCTGGGTTTCCTGGCCTCGTCGCAGATCGGGCTGTCGATGGCGGTGATGAACGACCCGATGAACGGCGAGTCCTCCGACGTCGTCTCCAGCCTGCTGCACGTGCTGGGCATCCTGGTCTTCTTCGCCGTCGACGGCCACCTCGTCGTCGCCGGTGTCGCCGGCGCCAGCTTCAAGGCCTGGCCGGTGGGCGGCGGGCTGGCGGGGCTGTCGCTGCAGGCGCTGCCGCTGGCGGTGGCCTGGGTGTTCTCGGCGGCGCTGCTGCTGGCGCTGCCGCTGGTGCTGTCGGCGCTGGTGGTGCAGATCGGCCTGGGCCTGCTGAACCGGGTCTCGCCGGCGCTGAACCTGTACTCGCTCGGCTTCGCCGTCGTCACCGGCTTCGGCCTGCTGATGCTGGTGGCGCTGGTGCGCCACCTGCCCGAGCACTACCTGAACATGCTGCAGCGTGTGCTCGACCTGATCGAACACGGCCTGAGGACGGCGCATGGCTGAAGCCGGCGGCGGCGACAAGACCGAGAAGGCGACACCGAACAAGCTGCGCAAGGCGCGCGAGCAGGGCCAGGTCGCGCGCTCGCGCGACTGGGCCACGGCCGCCGGCATCGTCGTCGGGCTGCAGGTCTTCGTGCTGCTGCTGCCGGCCTATCTGGAGGACTTCCGGCTGCTCTTCGGCGCCGCCTTCGTGCCGCTGGACGGCGACGGCGCGCTGGCCGAGACCTGGTCGACGCTGTTCGCCACCGCGATGCTGCTGCTGCTGAAGATGGTGCTGCCGCTGCTGGCGGTGCCGCTGCTGGCGGTGATCGCCGGCCTCGTGCCCGGCGGCTGGACCGCCAGCAGCAGCAACCTGCAGCCCAAGCCCGAACGCCTGAACCCGGTCTCCAACCTCGGCCGGCTGTTCGGCGCGCGCCACCTGGCCGAGTTCGCCGGCTCGCTGCTGAAGACGCTGGCGCTGGGCGCGGTGCTGTGGCACGTGGCCGCGGCCGCGCCGGGCGACTACCTGCGGCTGCAGGGCATGACGCTGGAGCGTGCGCTCGGCGCCGGGCTGGACCTGGTGCGCGGCGGCGTGCTCGCGCTGGTCGCGGTGTTCGTGATCTTCGCGCTCATCGACCTGCCGCTGCAGGTCTTCCTCTTCCGCCGCCAGCAGCGCATGAGCAAGCAGGAGGTCAAGGAAGAGCACAAGACCAGCGAAGGCCGGCCCGAGGTGCGCCAGCGCATCCGCCAGCTGCAGCGCCAGCTGGCGCAGCGCAGCGTGCGCAAGGCCGTGCCCGGCGCCGACGTCGTCGTCGTCAACCCCGAGCACTACGCGGTGGCGCTGAAGTACGACGAACGCCGCGCCCAGGCGCCCTACGTCGTCGCCAAGGGCGTCGACGAGATGGCGCTGTACATCCGCGGCGTCGCCGTCGAACACGCGGTGCAGGTCGTCGAGGCGCCGCCGCTGGCCCGCGCGATCTACCACACCAGCCAGGTCAACCAGCAGATCCCGGCGGCGCTGTACCGCGCCGTCGCGCTCGTGCTGGGCTACGTGATGCAACTGCAGGCCTTCCGCAGCGGCCGCCGCGCCAGCTCGCCCCAGCTGCCCAACGAACTGCCGGTGCCGCCGCACCTGGCCGAGAAACCGAGCCGATGAAGCCCACCCTCACCGAGACCCTGCAGGCCGCGCTGCGCCGCCACCGGCTGGCCGCGCCGATCTTCCTGCTGGCCATCCTGGCGATGGTCGTGCTGCCGCTGCCGCCGCTGCTGCTGGACGTGCTGTTCACGTTCAACATCGTGCTCGCGATCATCGTCGTGCTGGTGGCGGTGACGACGCAGCGGCCGCTGGACTTCGCCGTCTTCCCGACCATCATCCTGACGACGACGCTGCTGCGGCTGACGCTCAACGTCGCGTCCACGCGTGTCGTGCTGCTCAACGGCCACGAGGGCACGCACGCCGCCGGCCGCGTCATCGAGAGCTTCGGCAACGTCGTCATCGGCGGCAACTACGTCGTCGGCATCGTCGTCTTCGTGATCCTGATGATCATCAACTTCGTCGTCGTGACGAAGGGCGCCGAGCGCATCTCCGAGGTTTCGGCGCGTTTCACGCTGGACGCGCTGCCGGGCAAGCAGATGGCGATCGACGCCGACCTGAACGCCGGCCTGATCAACCAGGAGAAGGCGCAGACGCGGCGGCGCGAGGTCGGCTCCGAAGCCGACTTCTACGGCGCGATGGACGGCGCGTCGAAGTTCGTGCGCGGCGACGCCGTCGCCGGCATCCTGATCCTGCTGATCAACATGATCGGCGGCGTCGCCATCGGCGCGGCGATGCACGGGCTGTCGCTGGGCGACGCCTTCCGCACCTACGCGCTGCTGACCATCGGCGACGGCCTGGTGGCGCAGATCCCGGCGCTGCTGCTGTCGGCGGCGGCGGCGATCATCGTCACCCGCGTCAGCGACTCGGGCGACGTCGAGCAGCAGATCGGGCGCCAGCTGCTGGCCTCGCCGCCGGTGCTCTACGGCGCCGCCGGCGTGATGCTGGCGCTGGCCGCGATCCCCGGCATGCCCTGGCCGACCTTCTGCGGTTTCGCCGCGGTGGTGGGCTTCGTCGCCTGGCGCCTGGCGCGCCGGCCGGTGGTGGCGCCGGCCGACGAAGGCGTGGCCGCGCTCGAGCAGGCGCTGGTGGCCGAACGCGAGGCCGAGCTCGACTGGGCCTCGCTGCCCATCGTCGAGCCGGTGGCGGTGACGGTGGGCTACCGGCTGGCCGGGCTCGTCGACCCGGCGCAGGGTGCGCCGCTGGCGAAACGGCTCAAGGGCGTGCGCCAGACCATGAGCGAGACGCTGGGCATCGTGCTGCCGCGCCTGGGCGCGCGTGACGACCTGTCGCTGCGGCCGACGCAGTACGCGGTGCTGCTGGGCGGCACGCCGATCGCGACCGCCGAGGTCTTCCCCGACCGGCTGATGGCCCTGCCCTCGCCGCAGACCTACGGCGAGCTCGACGGCATCCCCGGGATCGAACCCGCCTACCTGCTGCCGGTGGTCTGGATCGAGGCCCAGCACAAGGCGCACGCGCTCGGCCTGGGCTACCAGGTCGTCGAGGCCGCGAGCGTGATCGCGACCCACGTCTCCAAGCTCGCGCGCGAGCACCTGCCCGAGCTGCTGCGCCACGAGGACGTGCCGGCGCTGATCGAACGCTGCGCGGCGCAGGCGCCCAAGCTCGCGGCGGCGCTGGACAAGGCCTACACGCACAGCCTGCTGCTGAAGGTCTTTCGCCTGCTGCTGGCCGAGAACGTGGCGCTGAAAGACATCGTGCCGATCGCGACCACGCTGGTCGAGAACGCCGAGACGACGAAAGACCCGGTGCTGCTGGCGGCCGAGGTGCGCTGCACGCTGCGGCGCCAGATCGTCAACTCGATCGCCGGCCCGGGGCCGGCCATGCGCGCCTTCAGCCTGGGCGCCGAGCTCGAAAACCTGCTGCTGGGGGCGCTGAACAGCGCGCGCCAGGGCGGCGCCAAGGTGGCGCTGGACAACTACCCGGTCGACCCCAAGCTGCTGTCGCAGCTGCAGACGCACATGCCGATGGTGCAGGAGCAGATGAAGCAGCTGGCGGCAGCACCGGTGCTGCTGGTGATGCCGCAGATCCGGCCGCTGCTGGCGCGTTACGCGCGCCTGTTCGCGCCCGGGCTGGCGGTGCTGTCGTACAACGAGATCCCCGAGTCGCGCGAGGTCAGCGTCATCGGCTCGCTGGGCTGATCAGCGCAGCCGCGGTTCGGCGGCGTCCAGCGTGTCGGCGCGCACCAGCGCCAGCACGACCGCGGTGGCGGCGCGGAACAGCGCCGGCGGCAGCAGCGAGCCCGGCGGCAGCACGCCCAGCGGCACGGCGCTGGTGGTGGCGCCGCCCAGGCCGCCAACCTGCACGCTGCAGCGCAGCAGCGCGACCCCGGCGTCGCGCAGCGCCGCCGCCAGCGCCGGCAGCACCTGGTGCAGCGCCGGCGCCGCT
>NZ_NRRU01000114.1 GCF_016583785.1 Rubrivivax gelatinosus
ATCGGGAAGGGCAAGCGGGGGACAAAGGGCTGCGATGCTATCATCCGGCGCCCAGCGCGCTCCCCAGAAGAGCGCGTTTTGCCATGTAGATCAAGCACTTGCGCGTGATGACCCGCCGCCTCCAGCGGCCGCCCCGATGCGCCTGAACCAGATCAAGCTCGCCGGCTTCAAGTCCTTCGCCGAACCGACCACCTTCCAGCTGCCCGGGCAGCGGGTGGGCGTCGTCGGCCCGAACGGCTGCGGCAAGAGCAACATCATGGACGCGGTGCGCTGGGTGCTCGGCGAGAGCAAGGCGAGCGAACTGCGCGGCGAGTCGATGCAGGACGTGATCTTCAACGGCTCGGGCCTGCGCAAGCCCGCCAGCCGCGCCAGCGTCGAACTGGTGTTCGACAACGCCCTCGGCCGTGCCGGCGGCCAGTGGAACGCCTTCGCCGAGATCGCCGTCAAACGTGTGCTGACGCGCGACGGCAGCTCCAGCTACTTCATCAACAACCAGCCGGTGCGTCGCCGCGACGTGCAGGACGTGTTCATGGGCACCGGCCTGGGGCCGCGCGCCTACGCCATCATCGGCCAGGGCACGATCAGCCGCATCATCGAGAGCCGCCCCGAGGAGCTGCGCCTGTTCCTCGAAGAGGCCGCCGGCGTCTCCAAGTACAAGGAGCGTCGCCGCGAGACCGAGAACCGGCTGAAGGACACACGCGAGAACCTGACCCGGGTCGAGGACATCCTGCGTGAACTCGGCGGCAACCTCGAACGGCTGGAGAAGCAGGCCGAGGTCGCCGCCGCCTACCGCCGGCTGCAGGACGACGGAACGCAGAAGCTGCACCAGCTCTGGTTCCTGAAGGCGCGCGACGCCGCCGGCGAAGAAGACCGGGTCAAGGCCGCGATGCTGGCCGCGACCAACCTGCTCGAAGAGCGCCTGGCCGGGCTGCGCCACGTCGAGGCCGAACTCGAACAGCTGCGCCAGGCGCACTACGCCGCCAGCGACGAACTGCATGCACGCCAGGGCAGCCTGTCTGAAGCCGCGCTCGAAGTCAGCCGGCTCGAGGAACGCATCCGCTACGTCGTCGACGGCCGCCAGCGCGCCGAGCAGCGCCTGGCCGCTCTGCAGGCGCAGAACCAGGGCTGGCACGAGCGCCAGGCCGGCGCCGAAGCCGAGCTGGAGGACATCGCCGGCCAGATCGTCGCCGCCGACGACGAAGCCGACGTGCTCGCCGCCCAGGCCGAGGAACAAGGGCTGGAGCTGCCGGCGCTGGAAGATGCGCTGCGTGCCGCCCAGGCCGAGAGCAACCGCCAGCGCAACGCCGTCGCCCAGGTGCAGCAGCAGATCCAGGTGCTGGCCGCCGACAGCCGCAACCTCGACGAGCAGGCGCGCCAGCTGCGCTCGCGCCGCGACCGCCTGCAGGGCGAACGCCAGCAGCTGCAGGCGCCCGACACCGCCCGCCTCGACGCCCTGCGCGACAACGAAGCCGTCGCCGCCGCGCGCCACGAAGAAAGCGATGCGCGGCTGCAGGAACTCTCCGAGCAGGTGCCGGCGCTCGACGAGCAGCGCCGCGCCGCCCAGGCCGCGGTCAACCGCGAAAGCGCGAAACAGGCCGACATCGGCGCCCGCCTGGAGGCGCTGCGTGCGCTGCAGGAGAAGGTGCAGACCGAGGGCAAACTCAAACCCTGGCTCGAGCGCCACGGCCTCACCGGGCTGCAGGGCCTGTGGCGCCAGGTGCACATCGAAGCCGGCTGGGAGACCGCGCTCGAAGCGGCGCTGCGCGAACGCCTGAACGCGCTCGCCGTCGGCCGCCTGGACACGGTGCGTGCCTTCGCCGCCGACGCGCCGCCGGCCCGGCTCGCGTTCTACGCCTTGCCGACGTCCCCCATCGCCGCCACCGCCGCCGCGCTGCCGCGTCTGGCCGAGCTGCTGCGCCTGGGCGACGCCGGGCTGCAGGCGCTGCTGGGCGACTGGCTCGAAGGCGTCTACACCGCCGACTCGCTGGACGCGGCGCTGGCGCTGCGTGGCCAGCTGCGGCACGGCGAAGTGGTGATGACACGCGAAGGCCATGCCGTCAGCGCCTACGCCGTCGCCTTCTACGCGCCCGACTCCGAACAGGCCGGGCTGCTGGCGCGGGCCCAGGAGATCGAGAACCTGGACCGCCAGCAGCGTGCCCAGGTGCTGATCGCCGAAGAGGCGCGCACGCAGTCGGTGCGGCTCGAAGCCGCCTACACCGAGGCCTCGGGCCGCCTGGCCGCGGCGCGGCGCGAAGCCGCCGAGGCGCAGAACCAGGCGCACGCGCTGCACGTCGAGCTGCTGCGCCTGTCGCAGCAAGCCGAGGCCGCGCTGCAGCGGCGCGAACAGCTGGCCGAGGAGCTGGCCGAGATCGACGCCCAGATGGAGGCGATCGAGGAGCGGCGTGCGGTCGGCGAAGCGCGTTTCGAGGAACTCGACATCGAGCTCGGCGACACCCAGCAGCGCCACGCCGACTTCGAAGACGAGGTCATCGCCGCCGAACGCCGCCTGGCCGACGCCCGCGAGCAGCAGCGTGCGCTGGAGCGCCAGGCGCAGGAGGCACGTTTCCAGGCGCGGTCGCTGGCCGCACGCCGCGACGAGCTGCAGCGTGCGCTGGAGACCGCCGGCGCGCAGATCGCCGCCAACGTCCAGGCCGCCGAGCAGCTGCAGCAGGAGCTCGACGGTTTCGACGACGCCGCCGCCCAGGCCGGGCTGCAGGACGCGCTGGCGCTCAAGCTCGAACGCGAGGGCGAACTCGGCGCCGCGCGCAGCCGCTACGACGACCTGTCGGCGCAGATGCGCCGCAGCGACGAGCAGCGCCTGTCGCTGGAGCAGGGCATGGCGCCGCTGCGCGAGCAGATCACCAAGCTGCAGCTCGAGCAGCAGGCGGCGCAGCTCGGCGGCGCCCAGTACCTGGAGCAGCTGCAGGCGGCCGAGGTCGACCTGGAGGCGCTCGTCACCAGCATCGAACAGGGCAGCGTCAAGCTCTGGGGGCTGCAAAGCGAGATCGACCGCATCAACCGCGAGATCGCGGCGCTGGGCGCCGTCAACCTGGCGGCGCTCGACGAACTCACGGCCTCGCGCGAACGCAAGACCTTCCTCGACGCCCAGATGGCCGACCTGAACGAGGCCATCTCGACGCTGGAAGGCGCGATCCACAAGATCGACCTGGAAACGCGCGACCTGCTGGGCAGCACCTTCAACCAGGTCAACGAACACTTCGGGCGCATGTTCCCGTCGCTGTTCGGCGGCGGCCAGGCCAGGCTCGTGATGACCGGCGACGAGATCCTCGACGCCGGCGTGCAGGTGATGGCGCAGCCGCCGGGCAAGAAGAACAGCACCATCCACCTGCTGTCGGGCGGCGAGAAGGCGCTGACGGCGATCGCGCTGGTGTTCGCGATCTTCCAGCTGAACCCGGCGCCGTTCTGCCTGCTCGACGAAGTCGACGCGCCGCTGGACGACGCCAATACCGAGCGCTACCGCAAGCTCGTCACCGAAATGAGCGCGGGCACGCAATTCCTCTTCATCAGCCATAACAAGATCGCGATGGAGATGGCCGAACAACTGATCGGCGTGACGATGCAGGAGCAGGGCGTCTCGCGCATCGTCGCCGTCGACATGGAAGCGGCCATCGGCTTCGCCGAAGCGGCATGACCCTCACCACGGCACTATCGATCGTCGGCGGCCTCGTGCTGCTGGCGCTCATCGTCCAGGGCTGGCTCGCCACCCGCCGCGCCGGCCCGCGCCGCGCCGAAGCGCTGCCGTCGGCGCCGGACCGGGTCGAACCCGGTCTCGGCACCGGCGCCCCGGCCGCCGGCGAGAACGACGCCGAACCCGGTTTCGCGGCGGGCACCCATGCGCACGCGGCGCCGCTGCGCCGCCCGGCGCGGCTGGACGCGCTGATCGACGCCATCGTGCCGATGACGCTGGACGCGCCGGTCACCGGCGACTTCCTGCTCTCGCACCTGCCGCCGACGCGCCGCGCCGGCACCAAGCCGTTCTACGTCGAAGGCCTGGACACGGAGACCGGCGACTGGCAGCAGCCGCAGCCGGGCCGGCGCTACGGCGAGCTGCAGGCCGGCGTGCAGCTGGCCAGCCGCAGCGGCGCGCTCAACGAGATCGAGTACTCCGAGTTCGTGCAGAAGCTGCAGGCCTTCGCCGAGGCCACCGGCGCGATGCCGGACTTCCCCGACATGCTGGAGGTCGTTGCCCGCGCCCGCGAGCTCGACGCACTCGCCAGCCCGCTGGACGCCCAGCTCACCGTCACGCTGCGCTCCAACCACGTCGCCTGGTCGGTGGGCTACATCCAGCAGACGGCGCAGCGCCACGGTTTCCTGCCGGGTTCGCTGCCGGGCCGGCTGGTGCTGCCGGGTGCCGAAGACGGCGCGCCGGTGATGCTGGTGCTGAGCTTCGACTCGCAGGCGGCGCTGGCCGACGACGCCCAGATGGCCGCGGTGCGCGACTGCACGCTGACGCTGGACGTGCCGCAGACCGAAGCCCGGCTCGAACCCTTCCCGACCTGGCACCGATTGACCACCGTGCTCGCCGACGAGATGGACGCCACCGCCGTCGACGACCAGGGCCAGCCGGTGACGCTGCACGCCTTCGACGCCATCGGCCAGGAGCTGCAGCAGCTCTACGCCCAGCTCGAGCAGCTCGGGCTGCCGGCGGGCTCGCCGACGACGCGGCGGCTGTTCAGCTGAGGCCGCTGGCGGCGCGCGGCGGCTGCACCAGCTGCAGCGAGTTGCCGGCCGGGTCGACCAGCGTCGCCAGCACGCCGCCCCAGGGCTGGGCCTCGGGTTCGCCGCAGAAGTGCACACCTTCGGCCAGCAGCCGCTGGTAGGCCGCGGCGATGTCGTCGACCGCGAAGGACAGACCGCTGAAACGCCCGACCAGCGCGCGTTCCTCGGCCGCGGCGTCGACGGCGACCGGCTCGACGACCAGGTCCAGGCCACCGGCGTCGAACACCAGCCAGGCCTCGTCGGGGCCGGCGGCGCGCAGCGGCAGCGCCAGCTGCGTGCCGTAGAAGGCGCGTGCGGCGCGCAGGTCGTCGACGAAGAGGCGGACGGCGGACAGGTGCATGGTGGTCGCTCCGTGAGGGCCCGGCGCGATGCTGCCGCCGCGACGCGCCGCTTGCGATCCCGTGTTCAGGCGCGTCACGTCTGCGTTTCCGGGCCGACGACGCGGCTCGGTGCGCGCATCAGCACGAACTCCTCGGCCGCGGTCGGGTGCAGCGCCAGCGTGCGGTCGAAGTCCTGCTTGCGCGCGCCCGCCGTCAGCGCGACCGCCAGGCTCTGCACGATCTCGGGTGCGTCGGCGCCGAGCATGTGCAGCGCCAGCACGCGCTGGTCGGCGCTGCCGACCAGCAGCTTCATGCGTGTGCGTTCCTCGCCGCCGACGAAAGCCTGGCGCATCGGCCGGAACTCGGTCTCGTAGACCTCGACCGTGAGCCCGGCCGCCAGCGCCTCGGCTTCGCTCGGGCCGACCGTCGCCAGCGGCGGCAGCATGAAGACGGCGCTGGCGACGCGCTCCAGATCGGGCAGCGTTGCGCCGCCGCCGAACAGCATCTCGGCGACCGCGCGGCCTTCGGCGATCGCCACCGGCGTCAGGTTGCGCCGGTCAGTGACGTCGCCGACCGCGTAGACGCCGGGCCACGAGGTCTGCAGCCGGGCGTCGACACGCAGCGCGCCACGTTCGTCGAGCTCCAGCGGCAGGCCCTCGGTGTTCGGGCGCCGGCCGGTGGCGTTGAGCACCCATTCGAAGTCGCGCGCGCGTTCGTCGGCGGCCACCAGCAGGAAGCCGTCGCCGGTGCGCTGCACCTCGCGCGGCGCGTTGCCCGGGTGCAGCGTGATGCCGGCCGCCGCCAGCGCCGCTGCGGCGCCGGTGCGCAGCATTTCGTCGAAACCCCGCAGCGGCAGCCGGTCGCGGTAGAACATCTCGACGGCCACGCCCAGGCGCGCCAGGTGGCTGGCGAACTCGACGGCGATGTAGCCGCCGCCGACGATGGCGGCGCGCCGCGGCAGCGCCTGCAGGTCCAGCAGCTCGTCGCTGGTGGCGCAGGCTTCGATGCCCGGGATGGTGTCGCGCGCCGGCGAGGCGCCGGTGGCGACGACGATGTGGCGCGCGCGCAGCCGGCGGTCGCCGATGCGCACCGTGTTCGGGTCTTCCAGCTGCGCGCGGCCGGCGACGATCTCGACGCCGGCGCCTTCGAGCATGCGGCGGTAGACGGCTTCCAGCCGCGCCGTCTCGGCGGCCTTGGCCTGGGCCCAGCGCGCCATCTCGAAACGCGGCGGCTCCAGCGTCCAGCCGTAACCCGGCGCCTCGGCGAAGGCGTCGTGCAGGCCGGCGGCGTACATCAGCAGCTTCTTGGGCACGCAGCCGCGCAGCACGCAGGTGCCGCCGACACGGCCGGCTTCGACGATCGCGACCCGGGCGCCCAGCGCCGCGGCGCGCCGCGAGGCGGCGACACCGGCCGAGCCGGCGCCTATCGTGATGAGGTCGAATTCAGCTTCCATCGGGGTCCTCCTGGTCCGGCTCGCCGAGAATGTCGCCCATGTCCGAGATTCCCTTCGCCGAGCGGGCCGCCGAACTGCGCCGGCAGCTCGCCCACCACGCCCATCGTTACTACGTGCTCGACGCGCCGGAGATCCCCGACGCCGAGTACGACCGCCTGTTCCAGGAGCTGCAGGCGATCGAGGCCGCACACCCCGAGCTGCTGACGCCCGACTCGCCGACGCAGCGCATCATCGGTCAGGTGCTGCCCGGGCTGGTGCCGGTGCGGCACGTGGTGCCGATGCTGTCGATCCGCACCGAGACCGACACCACGGCCGCCGGTGCGATCGCCTTCGACGCGCGCGTGCGCCGCGAGCTGGAGCTGGCCGCCGACGCGCCGCCGGTCGAATACGCCGCCGAGCTGAAGTTCGACGGCCTGGCGATCAATCTTCGCTACGAAGACGGCCTGCTGGTGCAGGCGGCAACACGCGGCGACGGCGAGACCGGCGAGGACGTGACGCACAACCTGCGCACCGTCGGCCAGGTGCCGCTGCGCCTGTTCGGCGCCGCGCCGCCGGTGCTGGAGGTACGCGGCGAGCTCTACATGCGGCGCGACGACTTCGAGCGCCTGAACGAACGCCAGCGCGAGAAGGGCGCCAAGACCTTCATCAACCCGCGCAACACCGCCGCCGGCGCGGTGCGCCAGCTGGACAACCGCTCGCTCGCCGACAAGCGCCTGAGCTTCTACGCCTACGGCCTGGGCGAGGTGCAGGGCTGGCAGCAGCCGGCGACACACGGCGCGACGCTGGACGCGCTCGGCGCTTTCGGCCTGCCGGTCAGCGGCGAACGTGCGGTGGTGCAGGGCGCCGACGGGCTGGTCGAGTTCCACCAGCGCATCGCCGCGGCCCGCGACGCGCTGCCTTTCGACATCGACGGCGTCGTCTACAAGGTGAACGACATCGCGCTGCAGAAGCGCCTGGGTTTCGTCACGCGCGAGCCGCGCTGGGCGGTGGCGCACAAGTACCCGGCACAGGAGCAGATGACGCGCCTGAACGGCATCGAGATCCAGGTCGGGCGCACCGGCAAGCTGACGCCGGTGGCCAAGCTCGAGCCGGTCTTCGTCGGCGGCACCACGGTCAGCAACGCGACGCTGCACAACGTCTTCGAGCTGCGCCGCAAGGGCGTGCGCATCGGCGACAGCGTCGTCGTGCGCCGCGCCGGCGACGTCATCCCCGAGGTCGTCGGCCGCGTGCCGGGCGAGCGCCCGGTCTACGTGCCCAACTTCCGCATGCCGCGCCAGTGCCCCGTCTGCGGCAGTGCCGTCGTGCGCGTGCGCGGCGGCATCGCGCACCGCTGCAGCGGCGGGCTGTTCTGCGCCGCGCAGCGCAAGCAGGCGCTGCTGCATTTCGCCGGCCGGCGCGCGATGGACATCGAAGGCCTGGGCGACAAGCTCGTCGACCAGCTCGTCGACGCCGGCATCATCCGCACGCTGCCCGAGCTCTACACGCTGGGCGTGCTCAAACTCTCGGCGCTGGATCGGATGGCCGACAAGAGCGCCGCCAACCTGGTCGCCGCGCTGGAACGCAGCAAACAGACGACGCTGGCGCGATTCCTCTACGCGCTCGGCATCCCCCAGGTCGGCGAATCGACCGCCAAGGATCTGGCGCGCCACTTTGGCAGCCTGGACCGGGTGATGGACGCCAGCGTCGAGCAGTTGCTGGAGGTGCGCGACGTCGGGCCCATCGTCGCGCAGAGCATCCGCACCTTCTTCGAGCAGGCGCACAACCGCGAGGTTGTGGAGCATCTGCGCGACGCCGGCATCCGCTGGGACGAACACGAAGGGGCGGCGGTCGCCAGCGCGGCCGCACTGCCGCTGGCCGGCAAGACGCTGGTGCTGACCGGCACGCTGCCGACGCTGTCGCGCGAGCAGGCCAAGGAGATCATCGAGGCCGCCGGCGGCAAGGTCGCCGGCTCGGTGTCGAAGAAGACCTGGGCCGTCGTCGCCGGCGAGGAAGCCGGCAGCAAGCTGGACAAGGCGCGTGAACTGGGCCTCACCGTGCTCGACGAAGACGGGCTGAAAGCGCTGATCGAGGCGGCCGCGGCCGCGAACAACGACGAGGCGGCCGCTGCCGCCGGGGAGTCCTGATGGCCGTGCACGAGATCCTGAAGATGGGCGACGCGCGCCTGCTGCGCGTCGCGCAACCCGTCGAAGCCTTCGACACGCCCGAACTGCATGCGCTGGTGGCCGACATGATCGAGACCATGGTCGCGGCCAACGGCGCCGGGCTGGCGGCGCCGCAGATCGGCGTCGACCTGCAGCTCGTGGTCTTCGGTTTCGAGCACAACGAGCGCTACCCCGAGGCGCCGGCGGTGCCGATCACGGTGCTGTGCAACCCCGTGATCACGCCGCTGTCCGACGAGATGGTCGACGGCTGGGAAGGCTGCCTGTCGGTGCCGGGGCTGCGCGGCGTCGTGCCGCGTTTCGCCCGCATCCGCTACACCGGCTTCGACGCCCAGGGCCGGGCCATCGAACGCGAAGCCGACGGCTTCCACGCCCGCGTCGTGCAGCACGAGTGCGACCACCTGATCGGCCGGCTGTACCCGACGCGCATGGACGACCTGACGAAACTCGGCTTCACCAGCGTGCTTTTCCCCGAGCTGGACCCGGCGTCTGACGACTGAGGGCGCGCGGTTTGCCCGCTGTATCACAACGGTTTACACCGCCGTCGGTCGGCGTCACGGGCCGCTTGCGCGTTGGAGCTTCATGAACCGCGCTGAACACCTTGTTCGCCGGCTGCTGGCCAGCCTGCTGACCTTTGCCGCGCTCGCCGTGCCGGCGCTCGCCACCGCGCAGGACGACCCGCCCGGGCGTGTCGGCCGCATCGCCGAAACCGATGGCCGCGTCTGGATCTACGACGACGCCCAGGGCGCCTGGGTCGACGCCTCGACCAACCGGCCGCTGACGCGCGGCGACCGCGTCTCGACCGACGGCGACGCACGAGCGACGCTGCGTGTGGGCTCGACCACCGTGCGCCTGGGTGGCTCCAGCGAACTGGAGGTGCTGCGCCTGGACGACCAGCGGGTCTCGCTGCAGCTGCACAGCGGCGCCGCGGCGCTGCGTGTGCGCTCGGCCGAGGTCGCCGCCGAGACCGAGCTCGTCACCGCCGAAGCCAGGTTCAGCCCGCGCCGTGCCGGCTACTTCCGCGTCGACCGTGTCGACGACGTCAGCTGGGCCACCTCCTGGCGCGGCGACCTGCGTGTCGACCCGCAGGGCGGCGACGCCTTCGGCGTCGAGGACGGCCGCCGCGTCGAGGTCTGGATCGAACGCGACCGACGCGCGCGCACGCGCTGGGACACGCCGCCCGACGACGAGTTCGCCGACTGGGCGCGGCGCGAGGACCGCAACGACGAACGCAGCGCCTCCTACCGCTACGTCTCGCCCGAGATGACCGGCGCCGAGGACCTGGATCGCTACGGCAGCTGGGACCGCCACCCCGAGTACGGCAGCGTCTGGGTGCCCTCGGGCGTGCCCTCGGGCTGGGCGCCGTACCGCTACGGCCGCTGGGCCTGGGTCGCGCCCTGGGGCTGGACCTGGGTCGATGACGCGCCCTGGGGCTTCGCACCCTTCCACTACGGCCGCTGGATGTACTGGGGCCGGCGCTGGGTCTGGTATCCGGGTGCCTATGTCGCCCGGCCGGTGTACGCGCCGGCGCTGGTGGCCTGGGTCGGCGGCGGCAACTTCAGCGTCGGCGTCAACATCGGCGGCCCGTCGGTCGGCTGGGTGCCGCTGGCACCGCGCGAGGTCTTCGTGCCGTACTACCGCGTCACGCCGATCTACATCGACCGCGTCAACCACCGCCCGCACGGCCCGCGGCCGGTGCGCACCGGCCCGATCATGTACGGCAACCAGGGCGTGCCCGGTGGTGTCACCGTGGTCTCGCGCGACGTGCTGGTGCACCGGCAGCCGGTGGCGCGTGCTGTCGTCGACGTCGACGTCGGCCGTCGGCCGCTGAAACACGCCGAACCCACCGTGCTCCCGGTCGTTCCGCGCAGCGACGCCGACCGCCGCCAGCCGCCGCCCTCACCACGGCTGGCCACGGGCAACGACGACGGCCGCCGCGGCGCCAACTGGCCGACGCGCCGCCCGGAGCCGCGCGACGAGCGCGACACGCGTGAACCGCGGGATCAGCGGGATCAGCGGGATCAGCGCGACACCCGGGACGTTCGCCCGCCGGTACGGGTCGAGACCGGGCGCGACGGAGATCGCCCGCAAGGGCCGCGCTTCGGCGACAACGCTCGCGACGACCGCCCCGGCACGGCGGTCGGGCGTCCGGTGCCGGTGCCGGCCCCGTCGGGCCGGGTCGAGGAGCGCCGTGACGAGCGCCAGGGTGATCGCCGCGAGGAGCGCGATGTGCGCCCGTCCAAGCCGGTGATCACGGTCGGCCCCGATCACGCGATGCCGCGCCGCGGCAGCGCCGAGCGTGACGAGCGCCCGACCACGGACAAACCGCCAACCGACCGGCGCGGCGGCATGTGGACCACACGTCCCGACGAAGACCGGCCCGCGCGGCCGGTGGCGCCGCCGCAGACCGTCGAGCGGCGCGCGCCCGACCAGGGTGTCGAACGCCCGGGCCGCGAGGTGACGCGCCTGCCGGTCGAGCCGCCGGCGCGCAACGCGGTGCAGGAGCGCGCTGCCCCGCGCCAGCCCGACCGCGACGACAAGCGCGGCGACGACCGCCGCGGCGGCGCGCGGCAGGACGAACGCTGAAGACCCGGCCGCCGCCGCGCGTTCAGCGCAGCAGCGGCTTGAGTACCGGCCAGACGTTGTCGAGCATCGTCGGCTGGGCCTGCGCGGTGGGGTGGATGCGGTCGGGCTGGAACAGGGTTTCGGCTTGCGGGATGTCGGCCACGCCGCGCAGCAGGAAGGGCACGAGCGCGGCGCCGGTCTCGCGCGCGACGCGTGCGAACGAGGCCGAGAAGTCCTCGGCATAACGCCGGCCGTAGTTCGGCGGCACCTCCATGCCGACGACGACGACGCGCGCGCCGGCCTCGCGTGCGCTGCGCGCCATCGCCGCGAGGTTGTCGCGTGTGTTGGCGATCGGCAGGCCGCGCAGCGCGTCGTTGCCACCCAGCTCCAGGATCACCAGCTCGGGCCGGTTCTGCTTGAGCAGCGCCGGCAGCCGCGTGCGGCCGCCCGAGGTGGTCTCGCCGCTGATGCTGGCGTTGACGACCTTCCAGCCCGGCGCCTGGGCGCCGACGCGTTTGTCCAGCAGCGCGACCCAGCCGGTGCCGCGCGCCAGGCCGTATTCGGCCGACAGGCTGTCGCCGAGCACCAGCAGCGTGCGGGTCGGCGCGCCCGATTGGGCCCGGGCCGCAGGGGCCAGGGCGAGCGCGCTAGCATGCGCCAGCCATTGCCGGCGGGTCCACCGCATCCGAATGTCCGATCCCATCATCTCCGTCCAACGCATCTCGAAGCAGGTCGCCGATTCCAGCGGCACGCTGACGATTCTCCACGACATCGATTTCGCGCTCTTCCCGAGGGAGACCGTGGCCATCGTCGGGGCGTCGGGCTCGGGCAAGAGCACGCTGCTGGCGATCCTGGCGGGCCTGGACACGCCGACGGCGGGCAGCGTGACGCTGGCCGGCACCGACCTGTTCTCGCTCGACGAGGACGAACGCGCCGCACTGCGTGCGCGCCAGGTCGGTTTCGTGTTCCAGAGCTTCCAGCTGCTGGGCCACCTGACGGCGCTGGAGAACGTGATGCTGCCGCTGGAGCTGGCGGGCCGGCGCGACGCACGCGCCGCGGCCACCGAGATGCTGCAGCGTGTCGGCCTGGGCGAACGCCTGGGCCACTACCCGAAGCTGCTGTCCGGGGGCGAGCAGCAGCGTGTCGCGCTGGCGCGTGCCTTCGTCGTGCGCCCGGCGCTGCTGCTGGCCGACGAACCCACCGGCAGCCTGGACTTCGCCACCGGCGCCAAGGTGATGGAGCTGATGTTCGAGCTCAACCGCGAAGCCGGCACGACGCTCGTGCTGGTCACCCACGACCCGCAGATCGCCGCACGCTGCGAGCGCCAGCTGCACATCGAGGCCGGGCGCGTGGCCGAGGCCGCGGCGGCCTGATCAGACCCCGGCGCGCTCCAGCCGCGCGCGCAGCGCCTGGCGCAGCGTCTGGGCGCTGTCCTGCAGATGGGCCCGCGTCTGGGCGTCGCGCTTCGCCGGGTGGGCCAGCGCCTGGTCCAGACGCGCCAGCAGCGTCTGCGCCTGGCTGCGCTGCAGCGCGCGTGCGTCGGCACGCGAGGGCGGCTGCAGCAGCGCGGCGGCCAGGCGGCTGGCGTGTTCACGCTGCAGCTCGCGCCGCGGTGCCGTGATCGGCTTGCCGGCAGCCAGTTCGCTCCACACCTGCTGCAGCAGCTGCGCCTGCAGCTCGGGCAGGCCGAAGGCGTCCTGCGGCCGGTCGACCTTGGCTGCGGCGTCGAGCACGCGGCCGGCGAAGGCGTCGCTCATCAGCGTCGCCAGCACCCCACGCTGCAGCTCCAGCAGCCGCTGCGGCAGCGCGAAGTCGGTGGGCGTGCCGTAGTCGCCGCGGTCCAGGTAGTCGGGCGCCAGGCGGCGCTGCAGCGCCGGGCTCAGCGTCAGGCCCTCGGCGCCCAGCACTTCCCGCATCAGCAGCGCCAGCGCCTGGCGCTGGGTGGCCGCGGGCAGCGGCTGCAGCGGATCGCGGCCGCTGCCAGGGTGGTCGCGCAGCGTGCGCACGCCGCCGATCTGGCGCAGCAGCAGCTGCGTCGCGCGGCCGACGTCGCCGAGCGCGAACACGATCGAGCGCCGCAGCACCGAGAAGTCCTCGTCCGGGTCCAGCCTGCGCGTCTCCTGGCGCAGCAGCAGCTCGCGTGCGATCGCCAGGCGCTTGGCGGCAAAGACGATCGGGTCGGCGCCGAGGTCGAGCTGGGCGACCTCCGGGTCCAGCCCGAGGCTGTTGTCTTCGTCGGTGCCGAAGGCCAGCAGCGGCTCGCTGCCGCGGCCGGCGATGCGCTGCAGCTCGGCCGCTTCGTCGGCCGCGGCGATCGGCTTGTAGGCGTATTCGATCGCCCAGTAGTCATAGGGCCCGAGCGTGGTCTGGAACGGCGCCGCCAGCGGCTCGCCCGGGCGTGGCAGGTTGATCGCGTTGTATTCCATCACCGAGCCGGTGGTGCCGTGCACACGCGTGAACTCGGGGTCGGCGAGCTGGGCCTCGGTGTAGGCGCGCGAGGCGCGGAAGTTGTGGCGCAGGCCGAGCGCGTGGCCGACCTCGTGCATCACCGTGTCCTTGACGTAGTCCTGCACGTAGTACCGGGTGCGCGGGTCGTCGGCGGCGAGGTCGTCGCGGGCCGCGAGCACGTCCAGCGCGTAGGCGAGCTGCTCGGCCGCGAGTTCACCGAAGCTGCAGTCGGCGTGAGTGCCGGCGTCGGCACCCGGGGCCGCGGCGGCGCCGGCGACGCCGGCCAGCACCTGGGTGCGTTCGGCCCGCTTCAGGCGCGTGACGATGGCCTCGAAGCCGATGTCGGCGTCCAGGATCTCGCCGCTGCGCGGGTCGACCTGGCTCGGCCCGATCGCGGCGAAGGCCGGCTCGGGGCTGGTCATCCAGCGCACCGAGGCGCGGCCGGCGTCGAGCGTGTCGAAATCGGCGTCGTCGGCCTGCTGGCGCACGACGATGGCGTCGCGGAAGCCGATGCGCTCGAAGGCCTGGTTCCACTCCAGGATCGCCTCGCGCACCGTCCCGCGCCAGGCCAGCGGCACGTTGCGGTCTATCCAGAACGTGATCGGCTTGACCGGCTCGGACAGCGCCGCGGCCGGGTCGCGTTTCTCCAGCCGCCAGCGGTTGACCCAGCGCTGGCGCGGCGAGACGCCGAGTTCGCCGGAGAAGTCGAGCGCGCGCGTCGTGAAGAAGCCGACGCGTGCGTCGGCGCGCCGCGGCGTCATCGGCTCGGCCGGCAGCGGCGCGAGCGAGTAGTGGTGGCCGACGATCAGGCTGCGTGCGTCGGGCACGAAACGCGGCAGCGAGGGCCCGCCGGGCGCGGCCGGGGCCAGGTTGGCGGCGTAGTAATGGTTGCTGGTCTCGATGACGGTCACGTCGGCCGAGGCCCGCACCGCGGTGATCGCGGTGTTGCGCGCATCCAGCGCATAAGGCTGGCGGAAGGCGCGCTGCAGCGACATGCCCACGCCCAGCAGATCGCCGAGGAAGAGGGCGTTGGCCTCGACCAGCACCGCGCCGGTCTGCGGCTGCGGCTGGCTGGCGACCGGTGCGCTGGCGAGCAGGCTGGGCGCGAACGAGGCGGCGGCGGCGCGCGCCTCGGGCGAGCCGGGTGTCGCCGACGGCAGCGTGTTGCGCGACTGCAGCCGCACCTGCTGGTGCAGGCGCACGAACTCGACGAGCTGGGCGCCGCCCGCGCCCGAGACCGGATAGGCCATCAGGCCGCCGAGCACGCCGGCTTCGGCGATGCCCGAGGCGATCTTGGGCGAGAACAGGAAGGGCTTGCCCCAGGTGTCGGGCGCGATCTCGATCCAGACCTTGTCGTCCTTCTGCCACAGCGGCAGCGGCCCGGCGATGCGGCGTGCGTCCTTGACCAGCACCGCGAACGCCGGCAGCGAGCTGGCGGGCGCGGCCGGCGTTCGCGGTG
>NZ_NRRU01000115.1 GCF_016583785.1 Rubrivivax gelatinosus
TCGGGCGGCGGCACGAAGGACGGCGGCGGGGGTGCGAACTTGGGCGGCGGCGGGAGGTTTTCCGGCGGCGGGGGCTCCGGCGGTTTCACCTCTTCGATGATTTTGGTTTCGATCGGGGCCTTGATGACCTCGATCATGCGTTGTGCAAGACCCGTTAAAAGTGCCCACCCCAGCAGCAAGTGCAGGGCGAGGACGATGCCGATCCCAACGGCGTGCTTGCCCGGGTTTCGTTGTTGCTGGGCGTAATCCACTCAGAATCCTCCAGGCGTTCCTGCCCGCCATTCGGGCAGGAACCCATGACCAACTTTCACGCGGCCTCGTGGACCGCAGGTGGCCTGGTCGACCGCGAAGCGCGGGACTATAGCGCGAAAGTCAAGAACCACTCCCACGGGACTTGCCCCGGGTCTGGGCGACTTGGCAATCACTCAGACACCGTGAGCAAGTTCGGGGCCAGCGATCTTAAGCGCGCGAACCGAGCGCCGGCCAACACGTTATCCGCCTTGGAGGCAGCAGCTTGCGCATAAGCGCGCCGGCATTCGGCGTGCCGTCTGCGGGTGACGTGTGCACCGTGTCGGCAGCGCCGCGCTGGTGCCGGGCGGCGGACGAAGGCGTTTCGTCTCCAGCGTGTCCGCGGGACATGAACCGACACCAACTGTCAAGCGTTGACAGTCGCGGTCGGGTGGTGCTCAAGCCTGCGCGCGTTGCCGTCGATGGCGATGCGAGCGGCGCGGCGCCAGGCGGCCCGGCAGGGGTCGGAGGCTCGCAGGCGACCGGGGTCGCGCTTTCGGAGCATCCTGAAATGAACTTCTTTTCCCTGCGGGTCGGTCAACGGCTGTGGCTGTTCGTCGGCTTGTTCGCCCTTCTCGTCGTCAGCGTCGTCGGCATCGCCGGCCGCTGGCTGTACCTCTCCGATCAGGAGGCCGGGCAGGCCATAGCGGTGGCCCAGCGCAAGGTCGAACTCTCCAACGCCTGGCTGCACCTGGTGGAGGTCAACGTCGGCCGCGAGTACGCCGCAGCGCTCAGCACCGAGCCCGCGGTGCATGCGGCGGTCCTGCCGCTCAACGAGGCCAACGTCGAGAAGATGAAGACCGACATCAAGCCGCAGATCGCCGCGCTGGCGACCACCGACGCCGAGAAGGCGATGCTGCAGGCCATCGACAACAAGCACCACGCCGTGCGCGCCGCGGCGCTGGAGATCGCCGAGTTCAAGCACCGCGGCGATGCCGACGGCGCACGCGCCGCGCTCGAGACGCGCTTCCTGCCGGCGATCAACATCTTCCTGCCTTCTGTCCGCGACTTCATTGCCAGCCAGCGTGCGAATGCCGATGCGGTGCGCGAGCGCGTGCTGGACGACCGCCGCCGCATCGTCGGCGTCGCCGGCGCGCTGATCGCGCTGGTGGTGGCGGCGGCCGTGGCCGGCACGCTGGTGCTCCAGCGCTCGATCCATGTGCCGCTGCTCGACGCCATGCGGGTGGCCGAGACCATCGCCACCGGTGATCTGACGCAGCCGGTCGAGTCGGCGCGCCGTGACGAGTTCGGCGATCTGCTGCGCGCGCTGGCGCGCATGCAGGATGCGCTGCGTGAAGTCGTCGGTTCGGTGCGGTCCGGCACCGAAGGCATACACGGCGCGAGCCGCGAGATCGCCGCCGCCAGCCACGACCTGTCGCGGCGCACCGAGGAGTCGGCGGCCAACCTGCAGCAGACGGCGGCGTCGATGGAGCAACTTACCGGGACGGTGCGCCAGTCGGCCGATTCGGCGCGCCAGGCCGACGAGCGGGCATCGGCTGCGGCCGGCGTCGCAGCGCACGGCGGTGCGCTGGTGCAGCAGGTGGTGACGACGATGGACGCGATCCACCGCAGCTCGACGCGCATCGCCGAGATCATCGGCGTGATCGACGGCATCGCGTTCCAGACCAACATCCTGGCGCTCAACGCCGCGGTCGAGGCGGCGCGTGCCGGCGAGTCCGGCCGCGGCTTCGCGGTCGTGGCGGGCGAGGTGCGGGCGCTGGCGCAGCGCAGCGCGCAGGCGGCCACCGAGATCAAGTCGCTGATCGGGGCCTCGGTGGAGCGGGTCGAGTCGGGCTCGCAGCTGGTGGCTGACGCGGGCAAGACGATGCACGACATCGTCGAGCAGGTCGGCCAGGTGGCCGACCTGGTGGGCCAGATCAGCGCGTCGACGGCCGAGCAGAGCGACGGGCTGGCGCAGGTCAACGTCGCCGTGGCGGCGCTGGACCGGATGACGCAGCAGAACGCGGCGCTGGTCGAGCAGTCGAGCGCGGCGGCGACGGGGCTGGAGGAGCAGTCGGTGAAGCTCGCCGAGCTGGTGGCGCGCTTTCGCCTGCAGCCGGCCTGAGCGCGGCGTGCGGCGGGCCGATGCGCCCGCCAACGGAACTCGGCCCCGCGTTCCCGACTCCCTTTGGCTTCGAGTCGTCAATCAACCAGGGCCGTGCCGCGCTCCCGCGCCGTGCACGCGACCCTCAGGGGCGCGCCGGCGGCTGTTCTGCACCGTTTCCTCTTCCGGAGTCCGTGCGCTGTCGCGTGCGCCCGGCATCAAGAGGAGGAAAACACGATGCAGCTTGTCCTGTCCGCCGGGCTGATCTGCGCCATCGTCCTGTGGGGGCTGCTGGCCCCCGCGTCGCTGGGCGCGGTGTTCGACCAGGCGCTGGCCTACATCACCGTGCACTTCGGCTGGCTCTACCTGTGGGTGGTGCTCGGGCTGGTCATCGTCTGCGCGCTGCTGGCCTTCGGCCGCTACGGCAATCTCAAGCTCGGGGCCGAGGACGAGGAGCCCGAGTTCTCGCGCGGCACCTGGTTCGCGATGCTGTTCGCCGCCGGCATGGGCATAGGCCTGGTCTTCTGGGGCGTGGCCGAGCCGTTGTCGCATTACGGCGCACCGCCGCCGGGCATCACGCCCAACTCGCCCGAGGCGGCCGGCGCGGCGATGCGCTACAGCTTCTTCCACTGGGGCCTGCACCCCTGGGCGGTCTACAGCGTCGTCGCGCTGGCGATCGCCTTCTTCAGCTTTCGCCGCGGTCAGGCGGCGCTGATCAGCTCGGCCACCGAAGCGCTGCCCTGGCGCGGCATGCGGCTGCTGTCGCCGCTGGTCAACGTGCTCGCGGTGATCGCCACGGCCTTCGGCGTCGCGGCTTCGCTGGGCATCGGCGCGCTGCAGATCAACAGCGGCCTGAACGCGGTCTTCGGCGTGCCGGTGGGCACCGCCTGGCAGCTGGCGATCATCGCCGTGACGACGCTGCTGTTCCTCGGCTCGGCGCTCAGCGGCGTGGCGCGCGGCATCAAGTGGCTGTCGATGATCAACCTGGCGATGGCCGCGCTGCTGGCGCTGGCCGTGTTCCTGCTCGGGCCGACGGTGGCGATCATCGACACCTTCACGACGACGCTGGGCGCCTACGCCAGCGAGTTCGTGCGCATGAGCCTGCGCATGACGCCGTTCCGCGACAGCGGCTGGGTCGGCGGCTGGACCATCTTCTACTGGGCCTGGTGGATCGCGTGGTCGCCGTTCGTCGGCCTGTTCATCGCCCGCGTCTCGCGCGGACGCACGATCCGCGAGTTCGTGCTCGGCACCGTGTTCGCGCCGACGCTCGCCGGCTTCATCTGGTTCGCCGTCTTCGGCGGCACGGCGCTGAACCTGCAGATCTTCGGCGGCGTGCCGATCGCCGAGGCGGTGAAGACCGACGTCTCGACCGCGCTGTTCGTGCTGTTCGAGGCCCTGCCGCTGGGCACGCTGATGTCGGGGGTCGCCACTGCACTGGTGCTGGTGTTCTTCGTCACCTCGGGTGACTCGGCGACGCTGGTGCTGGGCATCATGAGTTCCCGCGGTGAGCCCGACCCGAAGGCGCGCGTGAAGATCATCTGGGGCCTGCTGGTGGCCGGCATCGCGGCCAGCCTGCTGCTGTCCGGCGGCATCAAGGCGGTGCAGACGGCGACCATCGTCTTCGCGCTGCCGTTCACGCTGGTCATCGTGCTGATGACCGCCGCGCTGTGGCGCGCGGTACGTGTGGACTGGCTGGCCGAGCAGGGGCGCGAGCGCGAACTGCGGCGGCGCCTGCGCGAGATGGTCGACAGCGCCTGAGCCCGTGCCCGGGGGGGGCTGGCCTGGCCGCAGCCGCCAGGCCACGAGCTCCGGCGCTCGTGAAATGAGACCGGTCTGCGGTTCAAGACCCGATGCGGCGCTGCCGAAGGCACGACGACTGCTGGAACTCGCGCGGCGACTTCCGGCGGCTCAAGTTCCAACAATATCCAAGCGATCGGGTCGATTCATGAAGTTTCTGCGGGATGCTCGCATCGGCGTACGTCTAGGCGTCGCCTTTTTCGGTCTGGTCGTGCTGCTCGCCGCGACCGGCGCGATCGGTCTGCGCAGCCTGCAGACGACGCAGGCCAGGCTCGATTCGATCTATGGTGACCGGGTCGTGCCGCTGAAACAGCTGAAAGTGATCGCGGACGCTTATGCCGTCAATGTGATCGACACGATCAACAAGGCCAATGCCGGGCGCATGCCGGCGGAGGAAGCGGTCAAGGAACTGTCGGGCGCGCAAGACCTCATCAGCCGGTCCTGGAACGAATACAGGGCCACGACGTTCACGACCGACGAGCAGCGGCTGGCGCAGGATGCCGAACGGTTGTTCAGCCCGGCGAACGCGGACATCGAGCGCGCCAAGAAGAGCCTGCAAGCGCTGTCCGGCCCGGTGGCCGGCCAGCTCGCGCAGTTCAACGGGGCGATGTACGACAGCGTCGACCCGATCAGCGCCAAGATCGCCGAACTGATCGAGCTGCAGCTGCGCGCGGCGAAAGACGACGTCGACGCCGCGGCCCGGACCTATGTCTGGACGGTGGCAGTGGTGGCCGGGGCGACTGCGTTGTCGATGCTGCTGGCGGCTGCCGGCGGCTTGCTGATCACGCGTTCCATCACCCGCCCCGTGGACCGGGCCGTCGTGGCCGTTCGTGCCGTGGCGGCGGGCGATCTGGGGGTGAGCGTGGAGGCGACGTCGAAGGACGAGATCGGGCAGTTGCTGGCGGCGCTGAAGGCGATGAAGGAGGACCTGTCGCGCATCGTCGGCACGGTGCGCAGCAGCAGCGACAGCGTCGTCACCGCGTCGACCCAGATCGCGCACGGCAACCATGACCTGTCCAGCCGCACCGAGGAGCAGGCCAGCGCCTTGCAGCAGACCGCGGCGACGATGGACGAGTTGAGCAGCACCGTGCGCAACAACGCCGACAACGCCCGGCAGGCCAACCAGTTCGCCCAGGCAGCCGCCCGCGTCGCCGAACAAGGCGGCGAGGTGGTCGGGCAGGTCGTGACGACGATGGGGGGCATCAGCGACTCCAGTCGCAAGATCGGCGACATCATCGGCGTCATCGACGGCATCGCCTTCCAGACCAACATCCTGGCGCTCAATGCCGCCGTCGAGGCGGCCCGCGCCGGCGAGCAGGGCCGCGGCTTCGCCGTGGTGGCTTCGGAGGTGCGCAGCCTGGCGCAGCGCAGCGCCGAGGCCGCCAAGGAGATCAAGACGCTGATCACGCGCAACGTCGAGCAGGTCGAGCAGGGCTCGTCGCTGGTGAATCGGGCTGGCCAGACGATGGGCGAGATCGTCGGGTCGATCCAGCGCGTCAGCGACATCGTCGGCGAGATCAGCTCGGCCAGTTCCGAGCAGAGCACCGGCATCCAGCAGGTGGGTGATGCCGTGAGCCAGATGGATCAGGTCACGCAGCAGAACGCCGCGCTGGTGGAGGAAAGTGCGGCGGCGGCGGAGAGCCTGAAGGTCCAGGCGCAGCAACTGGCCCGGGTGGTGGCGGTCTTCAAGCTCGATGCGGAGGCTCCCGCAGCAGCTGCGGCGCAAACCCTGTCGAACGCCTGAGCCCTGACTGCCGGCCTTGCCGGCCAGGTGCGCTCATCGGCCGAGGTGAGCCGCGGGGGCAAGGGATGGCAGACCACAACGAAAAAGCCGCTGATCTTGCGACCAGCGGCTTTTGTTGTTTTGGTGGAGACGAGGAGGATCGAACTCCTGACCTTCGCATTGCGAACGCGACGCTCTCCCAGCTGAGCTACGCCCCCGAAACAGCTAAGCAGTATAGCACCAAATTTTGGCCTGTCACGTCCCCGGCGCCGTTGACGCTGCACCAGCTCGGCGCGGCGGCCGCTGGCTGCGCAGCCAGCGCTATCGTGCGCCCATGGAAACCGACACCCCGAAGCAGCCGCAGCCCGGCCTGCTGTCCCCGGTCGTCGCCGGCTGCTGGCGGCTGCACGAATGGGGCCTGGACCGTGCGGCGCGGGTGCGCTGGATCGAGCGTGCGCTGGCGCTGGGCATCACCAGCTTCGACCATGCCGACATCTACGGCGGCTACACCGCCGAGGCCTTGTTCGGCGAGGCGTTGGCCGCCGCGCCGGGGCTGCGCCAGCGTCTGCGCCTGGTCACCAAGTGCGGCATCAAGCTCGTCTGCGGCGCACGCCCGGCGCACACGATCAAGTCCTACGACAGCTCGCGCGGCCACATCGTCGCCTCGGTCGAGGCCTCGCTGCGCGCGCTGCACACCGACCGCATCGACCTGCTGCTGCTGCATCGGCCCGATCTGCTGGCCGACCCCGACGAGATTGCCGCCGCCTTCGACGCGCTGCGGCGTGCCGGCAAGGTGCTGCAGTTCGGCGTCTCCAACCACACGCCCTCGCAGTTCGCGCTGCTGCACCGGCGCTTTCCGCTGGTCAGCAACCAGATCGAGTTCTCGCCGCTGCAGATGCAGGCGCTGGCCGACGGCACGCTGGAGCAGGCGCTGGATCTGGGGCTGCCGCCGATGATCTGGTCGCCGCTGGCCGGCGGGCGGCTGTTCCGCGGCGACGACGAGCAGGCGCGGCGCGTGCGTGCGGTGCTCGAGGCGCTGGCTGCCGAACACGGCGTCTCGGCGGCAACCGTGGCCTACGCCTGGATCCTGCGCCATCCGTCGCGGCCGCTGCCGATCACGGGCTCGTCGCGCATCGAGGCGCTGGCCGAGGCCGTGGCCGCGCTGTCCCTGCGCCTGCCGGCCGAGGCCTGGTACCGCGTCTGGCAGGCCAGCATGGGGCGCGAGGTGGCCTGATGCCCTGAAGCCGGCGCGATCGAGCTGGACGAGGTGGGCTGCCCCCGTTCCCTCTGTCACCCATGTCTTCGCACGGGTGTTACCGATCTCCCCGGTCCCTGCAGGAGGCGCCAGTGAGTCTGACGCCTGCTGTAACGCGCTTCAGCCTGCGCTCGTCTGCTCGCGGCTGAACGGCCGGGTCCCGCACACGTCGCGGCATCGGCCACGGCCCGCTTCTGCCGCGCAGCTTCCTAGCGCAGCTCGCCGTCGACGTAGAACCAGCGCCCGTGCTCGCGCACGAAGCGGCTGGTCTCGTGCAGCCGCATCGCCCGCCCGGCGAGCTTGCTGCGGGCGACGAACTCGACCGTCGCGTATTCGCCGACCTCCAGCACGCGACGCACTTCCAGCCCCAGCCACTTCAGCCCGGCCTCGATCTCGACGCGTTCGGGGCGCGTGTCCGCGTGCCAGGTGGCGAGCAGATAGTCCTCGAGGCCGCGCACGTAGGCGCTGTAGCGCGAGCGCATCAGCGCCTCGGCGCTCGCTGCGGGTGCTCCGGCGTGCCAGCGGCCGCAGCAGTCGTCGTAGTCGGCCTTCAGGCCGCAGGGGCAGGGGTTCATCGGTGAGCGGGAGGGCAGGGCGCCCGGTACGGCGCGCGCGGCAGCATAGCGCCGCGGCGGGTGCTGTCCGATGCGCTCGCTACACTCGAATCGCGACCCGGGCCTTCCGTGTCGCAACCACGCCACCTCTTCGCCGATCTGCCAGGACGCCGTCCGATGCTCGACCCGCAAGCCCGTGCCCTGCTGGAGCTGATGATCGAAAAACGCGTGCCGCCGGTGCACACGCTGGCGCCGGCCGAGGCGCGGCGCTTCTACGCCGAACGCCGCACCTTCACCCAGCCCGAGCCGCCGCCGCTGGCCGACGTGCGCGCGCTGGCCACCGACACCGGCCTGCCGCTGCGCCTGTACCGCCCTGCAGAGGGCCGGCTGGCGCTGCTCGTCTACTTCCACGGCGGCGGCTGGACCATAGGCGACCTCGACACCCACGACGTCGTCTGCCGCACGCTGGCGCTGGCCTCGGGCTGCGCGGTGCTGGCGGTGGACTACCGGCTGGCGCCCGAACACCGCTTCCCGGCCGCCGTCGACGACGCCGTGGCGGCCGTACGCTGGGCGCGGCGCGAGGCCGCGGCGCTGGGCGTGGACCCGGCGCGTGTCGCCGTCGGCGGCGACAGCGCCGGCGGCAACCTGGCCGCGGTCGCGGCGATCGCCGCCCGCGACGCCCACGACCCGCTGGCCGCGCAGTTGCTGATCTACCCGGTGACCGACATGCGTGCCGGCGCGCCTTCGCACACCACCAACGGCCAGGGCTACCTGCTGACGAACGACAGCATCGGCTGGTTCCGCGGCCACTACGTGCCCGACGAGGCGCTGTGGAGCGACTGGCGCGCGTCGCCGCTGCTGGCCGCCGACCTGACGCGGCTGCCGCGTGCACTGGTGCTGACCGCCGGGTACGACCCGCTGCGCGACGAAGGCCTGCAGTACGCCGACGCGCTGTCGGCCGCCGGCAACCGCGTGCAATACGTCTGCTTCGAGCGCCAGATCCACGGCTTCGTCACGATGGGGCGTGTGCTCGACGAGGCCGGCACGGCGCTGGCGCTGGCCGGCGGTTTCCTGCGCGAGGCGCTCGCGCCGCTCGCCGCCTGAATGCGCACGACCGACAGCCGCGGGGCGCCTGCCGCCCCGGCCGACGGCGCCTGCCGGCCGCAGCCCGAGGCGCGGCGATGAGCGGCGCCGCACGCCCCAACCAGTTCGCGCTGCTGGCCCAGCGCCGCTTCGCGCCCTTCTTCGCGGTGCAGTTCCTCGGCGCCGGCAACGACAACCTGTTCAAGTTCGCCTTCACCGTGATGGCGACCTACGAGCTGCAGCTGGCCTGGCTGCCGCCGGCGCTGGCCGGGCTCGTCATCGGCGCGGTCTTCATCCTGCCTTTCGTGCTGTTCTCGGCCACCGCCGGGCAGCTGGCCGACAAGTACGACAAGGCGCTGCTGACGCGCTGGGTGAAGTCGCTGGAGATCGCGATCATGGCGGCCGCAGTCTGGGGCTTCGTGCGCGCCGACGCCGTCGTGCTGCTGGCCTGCGTCTTCGGCATGGGGCTGCACTCGACGCTGTTCGGCCCGGTGAAGTACGCCTACCTGCCGCAGCACCTGGACGAGCGCGAGCTGACCGGCGGCAACGGCCTGGTCGAGATGGGCACCTTCGTCGCCATCCTGCTGGGCAACTTGGCCGGCGGGCTGCTGGTGGCGGTGCCCGAGGCCGGCGCGCGCCTGGTGGCCGCGGCCTGCCTGGGCGTCGCGCTGCTGGGGCGGCTGGTCGCGCAGGCGGTGCCGCGTTCGCCGGCGCCCGAGCCGGGGCTGGCGATCAACTGGAACCCGTTCAGCGAGACCTGGCGCAACCTGTTGCTGGCGCACGAGCGCCCGGTGGTCTTCCGCTCGCTGCTGGGCATCTCGTGGATGTGGGCCTTCGGCGCCGTCTTCCTGTCGCAGTTCCCGGCTTTCGCGAAGGAGGTGCTGCACGGCGACGAGCAGGTGGCCTCGCTGCTGCTGGTGCTGTTCTCGGTGGGGGTGGGCGCCGGTGCGCTGCTGTGCGAGACGCTGTCGCGGCGCCACGTCGAGATCGGCCTGGTGCCGCTGGGTGCGGCCGGCATGAGCATCTTCGCCATCGACCTGTACTTCGCCGCGCATGCGCTGCCGGCAGCGGCGCTGATGCCGGTAGCCGCCTTCGTCGCTCAGCCCGCGCACTGGCGCGTGATGGCCGACCTGCTGCTGCTGGCGCTGGCCGCCGGCGTCTACAGCGTGCCGATGTACGCGCTGATCCAGCTGCGCAGCCCGGCGACGCACCGCGCCCGCATCATCGCCGCCAACAACATCCTGAACGCGCTGTTCATGATCGCCAGCTCGCTGGGGGCCGGTGCGCTGCTGGGCGCGGGGCTGTCGATCCCCGGCGTCTTCCTCGTTGCCGGTGTCGTCAACGCGGTCGTCGCCGGCACCGTGTTCGTCCTCGCACCCGAGTACTTGCTGCGCTGCGCCGCGCTGCTGCACGAGCGGCTGCTGCGGCCGCTGCGGGTGCAGGGCGGCGAACACGTGCCGGCCGAGGGCGCGGCGCTGCTCGTCGGCGCGGCGCTGGCCGGTGCCGACCTGCTGCTGCCAGCGGCGGCGAGCGCGCGGCCGCTGCGCCTGGTCGTCGAGCGCCGCGTGCTCGAGCGGCCGGGACTGGGTTGGCTGCTGCGCCGCGCCGGCGCCATCGCCTGGGCGCCGGCGCACGAGGACGCGGCGCTGCACGCCGCGGCCGTCGAACGCGCCGCGCAGGCGCTGGCCGCGGGTGAACTGGTCGGCTTGTTCGTCGACCCCGCGGTGCGTGCGCCGACGCTGGCGGCCATCGTCGCCCTGCAGCCGGTGCCGGTGCTGACGCTGCAACTGCAGTTGCAGCCGGGGCGGCCGGCGACGCTGGTCGTCGACGTGGCCGCGAACTGAGGCGGGGCGGCCCACACTGCACCGACCGCCTGTCGCAGCCGGAACACGATTCCGAGGCGCGAGGTCTGGGCGTGGACGTAGCTGGCCGTAAGGCCTGCTATGCCTCCGTCAGGCCCGAACGCGATTTCACCGCGAGGGCTGGGTTGGGTGCGGCGCCGGCAGGCGCACGCCGCCGGAAGCCGGGTGCGATCCAGGCTCCGGGTCCTGCACATGGCGTTGGCGCGGCCCGGCAGCGGCACCTTGGCGGCTGGTCTGGCAAGCGGCTCCCGGCGTGACGGAATCCCGCCTGCGGGGGAGGCTGCGGTGCTTGCTCCGAATACTGTATGGGCATACAGTTCCTTCATGGACACGCTGCCGCTCTTCACCCTGGATCCGCCGCCGGCGCTGCGGCCGGCGCGGGTGCGGGGGCGTGCGGCCGGGCCTGCCGAGCCAGCGGATCCTGTTGGGCCGGGGCCTGCCCCCGCCGATGCCGCCATCGCCCGGGCTGGCGGGGCCGTCGCGGCCGTCGTGGCGGCCCCGGTTGTCGTTCCCGTGGCCGAGGCCCACCGGGGCCCGGCGTGCGGCGCCCGAACCCTTGTGGCGCCCGGCCCGGCCTGTGCTCCCCTGTCCAGTCCGGCCCCCGGCCCGAGGCCGGGTCCGAGGCCGTGCCGGATGCCGGGTCCTATCCCGGGCCCGTCCCCAGGAGCGTTCCCAGGCCTGCTCCCAGGGGCGACCCCGGGGCTGATGCCGGGTCCCCTGCCCGAGCCGTCACCGCATGCCGAGGCCCGGCCTGCGGCACCGGCGCCCCCGCTCGAAGACCTGCACCCGGCGCTGTGGCGTGCGCACCAGCTCGGGCGCCAGCGCGAAGCCACCTGGGCGAGCGGTTTCGCCGCACTCGACGCCGTGCTGCCCGGCGGCGGCTGGCCCGGGCGCGTGCTGACCGAACTGCTGCTGCCGCGTGCCGGTCTCGGCGAGATGCGGCTGCTGGCACCGGCGCTGGCCGCGGTGCAGCGCAGCGAACGCTGCGTGATGCTGTTCGACCCGCCGGCGCTGCCTTTCGGCCGCGCGCTCGCCGACTGCGGGCTGGCCCTCGACCTGTTGTTCCTCGTGCGCAGCCGCCAGGCGCAGCGCGGCCGGGCCAGTGGTCCGCTGCCAGCCGCCGACGTGCTCTGGGCGCTGGAGCAGGCTTTGCGCAGCGGCCACGTCGGTGCGGTGCTGGCCTGGCTGCCGGCGCGGCTGCCGGCCGAGGCGCTGCGCCGGCTGCAGCTCGCCGCGCAGGCGCACGAGGGCCCCGCCTTCGTGCTGCGCGACGACGCCGCGCGCACCCGGCCCAGCGTCGCGCCGCTGCGGCTGTGGCTGTGCGCCGCCGGTGCCGACGCCTTGCGTGTGCAGTTGCTCAAGCGCCGCGGCCCGCCGCTGGCGCAGCCCCTCGTGCTGGCCTTGCCGCCGGTGCTGGCGGCGCCTGCGCGTGCCCGGGCCGCTGCGCCCGCACCACCTGTCCGTTCCCCCGCCCAGGAGAGCCTGCGATGAAGAAGCAGACGAGCGGCGTCTTCGACGTCGTGATGACACCCGAGCCCGGCGAGTTTCCCGCCAGCCGGCGGCTGGACAAGCGCTACCACGGCGAACTCGACGCCCGCGGCGAAGGCCGCATGCTGAGTTTCGTCAGCCCGGTCGAGGGTTCGGCGGCCTACGTCGCGCTCGAACGCGTGACCGGCACGCTGGCTGGCCGCGCCGGCAGCTTCGTGCTGCAGCACAGCGGCTTGATGAACCGCGGCGTGCCGACGCTGTCCATCGTCGTCGTGCCCGACTCGGGCACCGGTGCGCTCCAGGGGCTGGCCGGCCGCATGGGCATCCGCATCGAAGTCGACGGGCGCCACTGGTACGAACTGGAGTACGAGCTGGAGCACGAACCGCAGCACCCCTTGGAGGCCAAGCCATGAGTTCACCCGCCTTCCTCTGTGCGGTCGAAGAGGCTGCGGCACCGTCGCCGCATGTCGCGGCCGCCGCCTGGCCGTCACCCGGGGGCGTGCAGGCCGCCGGTGCCTCGCCTTTTGCGATGCCGGGGGCGATGCCCGGGGCCAGCGGCGCCGCCGCTGGCGCCTCGTCCTTTGCCGCCTCGGCCGCGCTGGTGCACGAGTTCTGGCGCCGCATGGCGAGCAACGACTTCGCCTCGGTCGGCGAACTGCTCGCCGATGATTTCGTGCTCGACTGGCCGCAGTCCGGCGAACGTTTCCGTGGCGCCGAACGTTTCGTGCGCATGAACCAGGAGTACCCGGCGCACGGGGCCTGGCGTTTCCGGGTGCACCGCGTCGTCGGCGGCGTGCAGGACGCGGTCTCCGACGTCGCCGTCACCGACGGCGTGCAACAGGCGCGTGTGATCTCCTTCTTCGACTGCGACCTGGCCGCCGGCCGCGTGCGCCGCCTGGTCGAGTTCTGGCCCGAGCCTTACCCCGCACCGGCCAACCGCGCGCATCTGGCCGAGGCCATCGGCGGTGGCGACGCTGGAGAGTCTGGCGAAGAAGACTGAGTCAGGCGACGCGGCCGCGCTCCCGGGCTGTCGGGCTGTCGGGCCGGCAACCCGCGGCGCGTGCAGCTGAGCCGCCACTGCCGCGAGACCGAGCGCCGTGCTCGTGTTCCGGCCACGAGCCACGAGCCACGAGCCACGAGCCACGAGCCACGAGCCACGAGCCACGAGCCACGAGCCACGAGCCACGAGCTACGAGCTACGAGCTATCCGTCACGCGCCGCTGCGCGCTCGGGAGGGCCGGGCGCCTCGTCGCCGTCCGCGCCGCATCACGCTGCCACCTCATGTTCTGGATCGCGCTGCACTGTCCGCTGCTATCGCTCGAGTCGTTGCGCTCGACGCTGGGCGCGGCCGAGGCCGGGCGGCCGCTGGTGCTGATCGCGGCGCACCGGCTCGTGGCCGTCGACGCGCTCGCCGCCGAGCGCGGCCTGAAACCCGGCATGCGGCGCGCGACCGCGCTCTCGCTGGCGCCCGACCTGCTGCCCGGCGAGGCCGACCTGGCGCGGGACGCGGCGGCGCTGGCCGCGGTCGCGCATGCGGCGCTGGCTTTCACGCCGATGGTCGTGCCCGAACCACCGGCCACCGTGCTGCTGGAGGTGGCGGCCAGCCTGCGCTGTTTCGGCGGCGGCGCGCGGCTGCTGCAGCGGCTGCTGGCGGCCGTCCAGCCGCTGGGGCATCAGTTGCAGGTCGCGAGCGCGCCGACCGCGCTGGGGGCGGCGCTGCTGGCACGCTGGCGGGGCGGCCCCGCCGGCTTCATGCTCGCGCCGGGCGACCGGCTCGTGGCGCTGCAGGCCGCGCTCGACGCCGCGCCGCTGGCACTGCTGGGGCCTGGGCGAGAGCACCACGAGGCGCTGCAGGCGATCGGGCTGCACACGCTGGGGGACCTGGGTGCCTTGCCGCGTGAAGGGCTGGCGCGGCGTTTCGGTGCCGCGCTGCTCGACGACCTGGACCGGGCGCTCGGGCGGCGCCCCGACCTGCGCGAGCCGCTGCTGCCGGCGGCTGTGTTCGAAAGCCGGCTCGAACTCTTCGCCCGTGCCGACACCACGGCCCAGGTGCTGCACGGCGCCGGCGTGCTGCTGATGCGGCTCGTCGCCTGGGCCCGGGCGCGCCAGGTGCGCATCGCGGCGTTCACGCTGCGCATGCACCACGAACCGCGCCACCGCGGCGCCGCCCCGCCAGCGACGCCGCTGCGGCTGGAGCTGGCCGAGCCCGAACTCGATCCCGAGCAGCTGCAGCTGCTGCTGCGCGAGCGCCTGGCGCGGCTGGAACTCGCCGCGCCGACGCTGGAGCTGGAACTCGAATGCCGCGAGACCGTGCACGCCCCGGCGCCCAATACCGAACTCTTCCCGACGCGCCAGGCCCAGGCACAGGGCCTCGTGCGCCTGCTCGAACGCCTGCGTGCCCGCCTGGGCGACGAGCAGGTGCTGCGCCTCGTGCCGCAGGGCGACCACCGGCCCGAGTGCGCAACCCGGCTGCAGCCGGTCGAGCCCGGGCCGGCGCTGCGCCGGCCCGCAAGCCGCCGTGCCACGACGCGCAGCGTGGCAGGCCCGGCTGCCGTCGCAGCGCCGCCGGTTCATGCCACCACCCGCCCGGAAGCCTTGTCGATAGCCGGGACAGGCCGGCCGGTAGCCCAGGGTGCAGCCCGCCCGCGGGACTTGCCGGCGACGGGTACAGCCGCCCGTCCGGCGCCGCGGCCAGCAGTCGGGACAGCCGCCCCACCGAC
>NZ_NRRU01000116.1 GCF_016583785.1 Rubrivivax gelatinosus
CGGCCCGAAACTATCGTTCCTTGGGAGCGTGGGCGCGAAGTCACTGAGGCCGAGCAATGATGCCCAACTAATCATTGCAGCGGGCCTGCGCCAGCTGCGCTGGCTGGTCCGCTGAATTCAAACGTTAGGGCTTAGTCGGTTATGCCTCTCTACACATACATCGTCACGTATAAAGGCGCCAGCCGCGTTACGCAGGGAAGCCACAGTAACTTCAATGGGTTCATTTCATCCTGGTGCTCAAATATCCCCGCTGGTTCTATTCCCGCACTTACGCCTTCTCTCTACAAAGAGTTGGCGTCTAAAGCGTATTACAGTGATTTCGCGTCTGTTGAGAACATCAAACATGTATGGCGAAAATCAATTGAGCTCGGGGGTGGTGAGTTCACTGTTATTGCGGTACAAACTCAACCGTAGTCGTATGCAAAAACGCCCTAACCATTCCGTCGAGAGGGACCGCCCACAAGCTGCGCTTGTGGGTTCCCTTCGCGGCTTCGCCGCTACGGCGGCCCCTCACGTCAAACGTTAAACATCTTCGGAATGCGCAACGCGATCATCGCAGCCGCTCTCTCTTTGCCGATGTTGGCGGTAGCTCAACGTAGTGCTAAAGCCGAGACGACTTGCCTGGGTCTGCTTGGCCATGCCGACGCCCGCAGCTGCCTCATCGCTGAAGCGGCCAAGTCTGATTGGCGGCTTGAGGAGGCCGAGCGCGATCTACGGCAGGTGGTCTGCAACTGGCAAGAGAATGAAAGCTACAAACGAACCGCCCTTGCTGCTCAAAAGCAGGCGCATGCAGAGTTTCTTCGTGCGCGATCAGCGCAGTGCGAACTCCAGGCTACGCTTGCTGCCGGAGGAAACGGCGCAAACGATAGAAGGCTTTTGTGCAGAATTGAGCTCAACGATCGTCGAGTTGCTGAGGTTCGATCCATTGCCGCGTCAATCAGATGAAATCGATGTTTAACCTGTCATTCGAGCTGACCGCCTTCGGCGTCCGCTCACTTTCACATTAGGCCGCACATTCCAACCGCTCGTGCCATTCCAGCACCAAAGCGAAATGTCACCATTTTCGTATGCCATGCATTGCTTCCGTCTACGAACAGCGTCCATCTCCATCGCTGCAATATTGGTCGGTGGATGCCTTGCAACGCACCGCGACGTCTCGAAAGAGGCTCCTTACAACACCCATGTTGGTAAGGTCTACGAGGTTCTAACGCCTCTGCGCGCCCATGGCTACACACACAAACTCGAAAGCAACAAGAAGACGGATGGCATCACGATCTGGAATCCAGGATTCACAGGCCCCGAAGTCACATTCTTGATCTATCTAAAACCTGGAACGCGGCTGACTTTGCTCTCCGCCCGTGAGTGCACCAACTGTCCGTTTGACCGTTACCCGCAATACCTTGTCCAAGCAGCGCCGAAGCCGACAGAGTTCGGCGACACTCCGGTCTACCTTCGCGATATCTCACTTGCAGACGGCACACTGCGATGCACTGCACCAAGTGCGGCCTAACCATTCGCTCAACCGGACCCATTGCGGCATGCGGCCAAAGGCCCGCCATTTCATTCTGGGCCTTTAGCCACATACCGCAACGGTCCGGTTAGCTCAATAGTTGAGGTTGTAGCAAAACCCTGTTTTGCAGCCTCGAACACGACACGGCGCCCACTTCGGGCGCCGTTTTACTGGGCGGTACTGTTTTCGCGATCGAGCGGCCGAAATCGGCTCGGCAGGCCGGTTATCGCGGCAGATGCCGCCTGCAAGCCCCGAAAAGGGCCTCGCCCCGCGCCGTCACCCCGTCCCGTACCCCGCCTTGGCCAACTTCTCGATGTTGTGCACCAGGCAGAAGAGCTTGAACTGACCGTCGACCTTCTTCTGCCCGCGCAGCGTGAAGCGCCGCAGCCTCTTGTTGTGGCGCAGGTTGGCGAAGACCGGCTCCACCGTGCCCATGCGCCGGTCGTACAGCTCGCGCCCGGCCTCGCTGGCGATGAGCGCGCGCATGCGCTGGGTGTACGGGTGCGCGCTGCCGGTGTTGGCCTGGAAGAACGCTACCTGCCGCGCTGCCGTCGTCTCGGGCTTTCTCAGACACTGCCCGCGCAGTACGTAGGATCCGCACTGCGCGGCCTGGAAGCGGTAGCGCAGCGAGACATAACCGCGCTGCTGCGCCTCGTGGCCGCCTTGCGCCGTGTGCCCGGCCGGACAGGTGCAGCAGCGGCGCAGCGCATCGTGCCGGAAGTCCTCGGGCCCGAAGAGCACGGTCTTGCTCGGCTTGCGGGTCTTGTCGTGCAGCGGGTCGGTGCCCATGCGGTGCTTGCCCTGGCCGGCCAGCCGCGGGTCGCGCTGGCGGCGCTGGTTGTCGGCGATGACGGCGTTGACGCCCATCTCGGCCAGCGCCTTCAGGTTGCTCTCCGAGTGGTAGCCCGCGTCGGCAGTGATGACGGTGTCCTCGCTCATGTGCGCCTGCGCCGCGCGCACTGCCGGCAGCAGCAGCGCCTGCTCCGAGCCCGTACCGTGGGCCTGGGCGTCGACGATGACCTGGTGCTCGGCGTCTACCGTTGCCACGCCGCAGTAGCCCTGGATGACGCCCTTGTCGGTGGAATCTTGGCCGAGTCGTTGTCGGTGACGTTGCTCTTGCGCACGGCGCCTCTGGCGCCGGTCTTGTCGTGGCGGTGCTCGGCCAGGAAGCGCGTGATGCGCTGGGCCTCGTGCGCCAGCTTCTCGATGTGGCGCTGCTCGCGCACGGGCAGCGTCGGCTCCGGGGCGCCGTCTGCCGCCTGGTGACGGCGCAGCATCGCCTGCGCTGCGTCCAGCATCTTGGCCGCGCGCTCGGCCAGTTCCGAGCGCGTGCCGCTGTGGCGCTTGCTCGCGTTGCTGGGCAGCTTGACGCCGTCGATGGCGAACATCTGACGGCCGATCAGCCCCTGCGCGTCGCAGACCAGCAGCACGCGCTGGAAGACCTCGGCAACGGGCTCGGCCACGCGCGAAACGAAGCGCGCGATGGTCGTGAAGTGCGGCGCGTCGGTGCCGCACAGCGCGATGAAGGTGACGTGGCGCTCACAGGCCGAGGCGATGGCGCGGCTGGAGACCAGGTCGCGGGAATAACCCAGCAACACGACCTTGAGCAGCACGGCCGGCGAGACGGCGGGCGCTCCGGTCTCGTCGTTGCGATAGAAGGCGTCGAACGCGTCCAGCGGCACCGCGCCGGAGTCGACCAGATGATTGAGCGCGAACTCGAAGGAACCGGGCAGCAACTGCTCGGCCAGCACAACCGGCAGGAAACGCGGCTGGTTGTCGACGGGGCGGTAACGGGCCATCGCGATGACGGTCGGGAAGATGACGGGAGAACTTGCAAGCGCTGTGCCGCGCCGATAGGCTGGCGCAAACCCGGACGCCGAGGGAGGTGCATGAAAGAACGGATCCACAACGCTGGTGTGACATGCCGCGCCGGTCAGGCCGGCTGCCGCCGCGGCGGGGTTTTTCTACAGCTTCGTTAGGCCGCATATGCGCAGCGCAGTTGTCCTCGTGGCACTCTTTGGCGCATCGCTGCTTGCCCATGCAGCCGGCGAGCGCTTGACTCTGATTCAACCGAAGAAATCGGGCCTCATGCTGGTCAATGTCAACACGGAGAACGATCTCTTCGCGAAGTTCAGCGGCCAAGTCCGCGTCGGCGGTACGTTTATGGGAGTTTGGCCAGAGGGCGCCACGAATCGAAATTACAAGGAACCAGACTTTCTGTTCGTCCCAGACCAAGAGTCCTCCTCTCTACTCCCTCACTTCGTACTCCGCGAGCCGCCGTACATCAAAAGCTACCGCGTGAGGTCCGTCACCGTCACGAACGGATTAGAGGCCCTGAACGAGGCCGCAGGTGCCGAGAAGGTAGCCAAGTTGCTGCAACGGCGCGTCAACCATGTGCGCGTCACCGGACACTTTGTACTTGTAGATTTTGTCGTGGGTGTTGAATGCGACGCTCCATGGGCCAGGGCCAAGCTCCTGAAGGCCGAGCTACCTGAACAAGTTGCTATCAAGCACACGTTCGCGCTCGCAGGCTGCTGATGCGGCCTAACCCATCTACTGGCATTTTCCATCGAGTCAACACGCAATGGCTCCGGTAAATCGTCTTCCTGCTGAGGCATGCACCACGAGGCTGCGTCGGCACAGAGAGCAGACTGCACATCTACAGACGGCCTTGTTGCACGGCTTGGCCGTGCGGGCCCAGATACGAACCGCTCGGCGGGGCTCCATTCGCTCTTCGTCGTCGCCTGTGGCGCGACATGGGATTAGTCGAGCTTGCCCGCCGCCAGTTTGACCTGTGTGATGCATCTTCTGCCGCACGCCTGGAGGAAGTCGGTGAGTTCGGGACCGGCCCTGACAGCAGGCTGCGGCGACCGCGCCGCCGGGTTTGCTGCTGACGTGGTCGGGGTCGAAGCGCTGGCTCTTGGCGAGCACCGCTCAGAGGATGCGGGCGTTCTTGTCGGCCATGGCCACGACAGCCTTCTGCCGGCCCACGCGCGTGGTGAGCTGCACCATCCATCGCGAGTTGCGGTCGTCACGTTTGTGCGTCGTCATGACGGCGGACTTGGTGCCCTGGATGAGCAGCGTTCGCAAGTAGGTGTCGCCGTGCCGCGTGATGCGCCCGAGCTTGGTCTTGCCACCGCTGGATTTTGGCTCGGCGCCAGGCCGACCCAGGATCCGAACGGCGCGCCGTTCTTGAACTGGCGGAAGTCGCATACATGACGCAATCATTGTTTCTCAAGCTGATCTTGATCTTGGCGGTCCTCCCGATCGCCTACTCGCTGAAGGTGGCCGCGACGCGATGGCTGCCTGAGTCCAACCCGGCTCGCCGATGGCTGGAGCAGCAAGGCAGCATGCGGCTCGCCATGTACGCAATTCTGGCGATCTGGGCTTTCGGTGGATTCGCCTTGGTTGTCGTATATGGCTGAGGTGGCTTGGCCGGAGTCAACCCGTTTGCTAGGCTATATATTTCACGTCGTGCAAGTATTACCTATTCGGTTGCTGTCGTGATGCTCTGGTCGGCAACGCGGCTGGCAGCACCGAGGCTGGTGTCGTGGCCTTCACTCTTGAGGCGCTCGCTTGGCAGTTCCTCCAAATTAACTCGAAATGTCAGGACCAAAGGTGCCCCGTTGTGTCTTCCGAGAGAATTCGGCGAGCAGTGAAAAGCGATGTGGTTCCGGACAAACTGCGGTTTCTGCGCTCCGGCCTGCCGCCGGCTCCCGGGTGATTCGAGCATTGACCTCCAAGCATTCGAACCATGTCGACCATCGTTGCGCCATTGACACAGCCGGATGTTTCCGCCGTCAAGCAGATTCTCATCGCCGGCCTGTCCGAGCGATCGGGCGCGTATGAGCGCCGCTACAACCCCGCCATCGAATCGTTCCAGAACTACTACGCTGAGTCACTCTCGCTGGTCGCCAAATCAGCTGGCGAGGTCGTCGGCATCGGCGTGCTGTATCCCGTCGGCGCGCGCCCGGCTGAAACTGTCCGCTCCAAGGGATCCGATCGGTGGCCCGGCAAGGGGCGGAGGCCCCCCCAGATTGCTTCTTGAGTTGAAGTTATTCGACTATTGCTGCAACCTCTTTGGATTTCATATGTCGCTGCGGCGGAAAGTCCAACAGCAGAATGAGGCCACTTTCGAGGTCATGCTCGCTACCGCCAAGCATTTCCGCGAACGTGGCGTTCCTGCTGGTGTTCAAGTCTTTCTTGCGCAACGCGGTATTGAGCTTTCCAGTTCAGCAATTGTCCGAGCACGAACAGAGAGCTACATGCTCGGTTATGAATTTGGGTTTGCGGGCTTGGTCGCTACTCAAGACCGTCGGTTCTTTGAGTTTGAACTGGAGCTAGATGTGTCACTTGACAAAGTCGTCTATGTTCACGAGTGTTCGGAGATGACCGAAAGGCAGGGCGCATCGGTGCGCAACAGAGGCGCCGGCAAAGGAGATGGTGCCTTGGCAATCGAAGTAGTCGAGGCCCTAAATGGAGTCTGACCCTGCGGTCGGGCGCGACAGGTGGGCCGCCCCCTGCGTCGAACGTTAAAGGGCAACCATGGGGCGCGGAGGCGATACGAAAACTAGGGATGACGTCGCCAAGCACGGATGCGGTGTGATGCACGTGTTCGACCCAGAAGGCGAACTCCCTCCTTTTGCCTACTCAATTGGCATCCAGCGGGAAACTGGTGCCCCTGAGGTCGTTGTTGTTGGTCTCAAGCAGCCAATTGCTCACTTCGTCGTTAACGAGTACAACAGGCGCGTTCGCGAAGGTTAGAGGTTTTAGGTGGGCTGCTATTGCAGTGGCTTTCTTGAGGGCTTTGATATCTATATCGATGCAGTTCCTGAATCGGTCTATGGCGATTGCTTCGGCCAAAGTATTGAATTCTATGGAGGTCGAGAGTTTGCTGTGGTTCAAATTATCTATCCAACAACTGGGGGAGTTTGGCCGTGGACGGAGGGCGCACCAGAGTCATTGAGGCAGTGGCAATCACTTCTTGCGCACAACTGCTGAATGACCTCTCGTCTCCGCGGCAGGAGGTCGCCAAGTACATGCCGGCGTTGTCTGGGTGTGCTTGTTGTGTCGGATGGATGAATGGGCTGGAGTTTGCTTTATGGCGCGCGCTATCTGATGGACCGTTCAAGTACGGCAGGTGACCAAGTTGTCCGAGCCGCCGTGCGCTCTCACTCGTCGTTCGACGGGGCGTAGTGGCGGCTCGAATCGCAGGAATATGGCGATTGCTCTTGGTGGTCGAAGCGTCAAGCAGGAGGAAGGGAAATGGACAGTCTTGTAAGCCACGTTGCGCTCTTTGTGCTTCTGCTGATCTGGCTTGATGTCTGCAGGATCAGCAAGAATGTTCAGGCGACACTCGAGTTGCTCACTCAAACGCGTCGCGACCTGGGGCTTTTGCCGCCACTTTCGGACATTCCTTCGGATGAAGTGCTGGCGCTCGCAGCAGACCCGAGCCGTCGGATTGAGGCAATCAAGCGCTATCGAGAACATAGTGGCGCGGACGTGAAGGTCGCGATTGCGGTGGTTGATCGCATTCGAGCCACACGAGGTGATGATTAGCTGCCGGTCAAGTTGTCCCACTACGGCAGCCATCAATTCGCCGCTTCAGGTGCGGTCGGCATCATTTATTTGGCGACCGGCGCCGTCATGGTTGCAGGCATAGCAGCTTGAACGTTGAGGCTGTGGCAAAGCCACAATGAAGCCCGGATCCATGCCTGAGTCGGGAATTCGGCCTATCGGATTGCTCCAGGATCTCCGACCGGTGGTCCTGCAAATGTCGACCCCCGATTTCGTCTTGTTGGGGATTTATCGAGGTATATTTGAAAGATCGTCAGACTGCGCATACCCACCGACGTTGCGCGCGCACTCTGCATATCAAGTACTCACATGTTTGACCACGTGAAGTTCGGTGTCACCAACTACGAAGTGAGCAAGGCGTTCTACCTCAGGGTATTGGCCCCGCTGGGAGTCGTCGCAGGCGCGGAAGGAGCGCCGTCGTATGGAGTCGAGCTCTATGTCCCCGGTGGACAGGCGTCGCTCTGCCTATTCCAAGCGACAGAGAAGCCGGCGCGCCTTCACATCGCCTTCGTGGCGGCGACTCGAAGCCAGGTCGACGCGTTCTATCGCGCCGCTCTGGAAGCGGGTGCCATTGACAATGGTCCACCAGGAATCCGGCACCAGTACAACGCGAGCTACTACGCGGCATTCGTTATCGATCCAGATGGCCACAACATTGAAGCCGTCTGCCACGGAGGCGAGTCCTAGCCACTCTGCAGAGAAGTTCGGTGAAATCCACGCGTGATGGCTCCGGTCTTCGTGGACCGTAAAGGCGCTTGCCGCAGCGCTGGATCGGAACGGAGAATAGAGTGTGGGGCGCACAGGCGACACAGGCGACACAAGTTATTGAAAGTCCGAGCCTGGCTTCCTGCTGTCGGTATCAGATAAATGAATGCTGACCTTTAATGTCGAGTCATGTCGGTCATCGTCACCCCATTGAATCCGCGCGACGTGCCCGCCGTGAAGCAGTTTCTCATCGCCGGGTTGTCGGAGCGATGGGGCGCGTATGAGTCCCGCTACAACCCCGACATCGAGTTGTTCCAGAGCTACTACGCCGACTCGCTGACGCTGGTCGCCAAATCAGCTGGTGTCGTCGTGGGCACCGGCACGCTGCATCCCATCAGCGCGCGCCGGGCTGAAATTGTCCGCATGTCGACCGCGATCGACAGCCGTCGCCACGGGGTTGCCGGCCAGATCCTGATGTTGCTGCTGGACCATGCCCGCGCAAGGGGAGTGCAGGAAGTCGTACTCGAAACGACCTCGTCGTGGGCCTCGGCCATTGCCTTCTATACGAAGCACGGGTTCGCCAAGACTCACGAGCAGGATGGCGACACGCACTTCATCCGTCGCCTCGGTGCTGCCTGAACGGACGCTCAGGCGTGGCGTCGGTGCTCGGCTGCCCAGCTGAACAAGGCTGAACGCCATCCTCGCTGCCGGTTGGTGCAGACCACTGGACCCCAGTCCTGCCGTGACGACGACAGATCGCTTCTGATCGGATGTGCTTCTGGTTGTCGGCAATTGGTCGGACCAAAGTCGTTCGACTTTTTTGTGCTGCCGAGCGCTATAGCGAAGTTTCCCAAGCTGATCCAGGTTTACCCTGAACCACATGGGCGAATAAATCCTCAGAATTCGCCCACTTCGCAGCTGCTCGTTCGTATTGGTCCGACCAATATGAAAAGACAACGATCCACCCGACGGCCGCGAAGCGTTGAAGTCAGCCATGCAGAGCCAGCCGGCGTGACGGTCGCAAGACCCGTGCTGCGAACCTCCTGGTGGCCTCGCCCGCGCAAGCGGCGGGGGTTCCAGCGGCGACTGAAACCGCGCCGGGCCGTCCGCGGCCCATTTCGTCACCCTGGGTCCCCCGGACCGCACGTCACACGGCCATGCAACCCATCTGGCAACAGAACTACGACCCCGCCGGCAACGTCTGGCTGTCGGCACTCATCGCGCTGATCCCGATCGTCTTCTTCTTCATCGCGCTGACGAAGCTGCGCTTGAAGGGTTACCAGGCCGGCACGATCACCGTGGCGCTGGCGCTCGGGGTGGCGCTGCTCTTCTACCGCATGCCGCTGTCGGCGGCGCTGGCCTCGGGCGTCTACGGCTTCTTCTACGGGCTGTGGCCGATCGCCTGGATCATCGTGGCCGCGGTGTTCCTCTACAAGATCTCGGTGAAGACGGGGCACTTCGACGTCATCCGCTCGTCCATCCTGTCGGTCACGCCCGACCAGCGGCTGCAGCTGATCCTGGTGGGCTTCTGCTTCGGCGCCTTCCTCGAAGGGGCGGCCGGCTTCGGCGCGCCGGTGGCCATCACCGCGGCGCTGCTGGTGGGCCTGGGCTTCAAGCCGCTGTACGCCGCCGGGCTGTGCCTGATCGCCAACACCGCGCCGGTGGCCTTCGGTGCGATGGGCATCCCGATCATCGTCGCCGGCCAGGTCTCGGGCGTCGACGCCTTCGCGATCGGCCAGATGGCCGGCCGCCAGCTGCCCTTCATGACGATGATCGTGCTGTTCTGGCTGATGGCCATCATGGACGGCTGGCGCGGCATCAAGGAAACCTGGCCCGCGGTGCTGGTGGGCGGCGGCTCGTTCGCGGTGGTGCAGTTCCTCACCGCCAACTTCGTCGGCCCGGAGTTGCCCGACATCACCTCGGCCATCGTGTCGATGGTGGCGCTCACCGCCTTCCTGAAGGTGTGGCAGCCCAAGCGCATCTTCCGCTTCGAGCACGACGAAGCGGCTGCCAAGCCGGCGGCGAAGTCGACCAGCGGAGCCGCCAAGATCGCGCCGATGGTCGCCGCCGCCCCGGCGCTGACGCTGGGCAAGATCGTGATGGCCTGGTCGCCGTTCATCATCCTCACCGCGATGGTGACGGTGTGGAGCGTCAAGCCCTTCAAGGCCTTGTTCGCCGCCGGCGGGCCGCTGGCCTCCACCGTGATCAGCGTGCCGGTGCCGCTGCTGGACAAGCTGGTGGCGAAGATGCCGCCGGTGGTCACCGCCGCCTCGCCCTACGGCGCCGTCTACAGCTTCAACTGGCTGTCGGCCACCGGCACCGCGATCCTGTTCGCGGCGCTGCTGACCATCCTGTTCTCGCGCCTGCCGCCGGCCAAGGCGGCGGCAACGCTGGGCGAGACGCTGAAGGAACTGGCGATCCCGATCTATTCGATCGGCATGGTGCTGGCCTTCGCCTTCGTCGCCAACTATTCGGGGCTGTCGGCGACGCTGGCGCTGGCGCTGGCGCACACCGGCTCGGCCTTCACCTTCTTCTCGCCCTTCCTGGGCTGGATAGGCGTCTTCCTGACCGGCTCGGACACCTCGGCCAACGCCTTGTTCGCGGCGCTGCAGGCCACCACCGCGCAGCAGCTGGGCCTGCCGCAGGTGCTGACGGTCGCGGCCAACACCACCGGCGGCGTCACCGGCAAGATGATCTCGCCGCAGTCGATCGCGATCGCCTGCGCCGCGGTCGGCCTGGCCGGGCGCGAGTCGGACCTGTTCCGCTTCACCGTCAAACACAGCCTGGCCTTCGCCGCGATCATCGGTGTGATGACCACGGTGCAGGCCTACCTGCTGCCGTGGATGATCCCGGGTCACTGAAACCCCGGAGATCACGATGCGCCTGGTCGATCACGTCGTCGAAAAGCTGCTGGAGCGGGTGCAGGCCAGCGGCCTGCAGCCCGGCCAGCGCCTGCCGGCCGAGCGCCAGCTGGCGGCCGAACTCGGCGTCGGCCGCAGCTCGGTGCGCGAGGCGATCCAGAAGCTCGTCAGCCAGGGCGTGCTGACGGCGCGCCGCGGCGACGGCACCTACCTGCAGTCGACCGTGCAGGCCGACTGGCTGCAGGACGCGGTAGCGCCGCTGGTGCGCCTGCTCGACACCGACCCCGGCTACCGCTTCGACGTCATCGAGACCCGCCACGCGCTCGAGACCACCACCGCGGCGCTGGCCGCGCAGCGCGCCACCGCCGAGGACAAGGACCGCATCCGCCGCGCCTTCGACGTGATGATCGAGCACCAGCAGAGCGGCCACGCCGAGCTGGCGGCGCGTTCGGACGCCCAGTTCCACCTCGCGATCGCCGAGGCCTCGCACAACCTGGTGCTGCGCCAGCTGATGCACAGCCTGTTCACCGTGGTGCTGTCGACGGTGACACGCAACCGCGAGGACATGTTCCGCTTCAGCGCGCCCGAGACGCTGCGCCGGCTGAGCGCCGAGCACCAGGCGGTGATGCAGGCCATCGTCGACGGCGACGCCGCACGCGCCCGCGACGGCATGGTCCAGCACCTCGAACACGTGCACCAGACGATCCGCCGCGAAGCCGAGGACCACGCCCGGCGCGAACGCCTGCAGCGCCTGCCGGCCGACGCCGTGCCCTCGCTGCTGTCGCTGGAAACGCCGCCGCGGCCCCCCGACAACTCCCGATCCAACTGATCCCGCCGATGATCATCTCCTCCACCGCCGACTACCGCGAGGCCGCCCGCCGGCGGTTGCCGCCCTTCCTGTTCCACTACATCGACGGCGGCGCCTACGCCGAGCGCACGCTGCGCCGCAACGTCGACGACCTGGCCGAGGTCGCGCTGCGCCAGCGTGTGCTCAAGGACATGAGCCAGCTGGACACGTCCATCGAGCTCTTCGGCGAGAAGCTCTCCATCCCCGTGACGCTGGCCCCGGTCGGCCTCACCGGCATGTACGCGCGCCGCGGCGAGGTGCAGGCGGCGCGTGCCGCCGAGGCCCAGGGCGTGCCGTTCACGATGTCCAGCGTCTCGGTCTGCGCGATCGAGGAGGTGGCGCCGAAGATCAAGCGGCCGATGTGGTTCCAGCTCTATGTGCTGAAGGACCGCGGCTTCATGCGCAACGCGCTCGAACGCGCCCAGGCCGCCGGCTGCTCGGCGCTGGTGTTCACGGTCGACATGCCGGTGCCGGGCGCGCGCTACCGCGACATGCACTCGGGCATGAGCGGCCCGAACGCGCCGCTGCGCCGCTACTGGCAGGGCCTGACGCACCCGCGCTGGGCCTGGGACGTGGGCCTGAACGGACGCCCGCACGACCTGGGCAACATCTCCACCTATCGCGGTCAGCAGGTCGGGCTGCAGGACTACATGGGCTACCTGGGCGCCAACTTCGACCCGTCGATCTCGTGGAAGGACCTGGAGTGGATCCGCGAGTTCTGGCGCGGGCCGATGCTGATCAAAGGCATCCTCGACCCCGAGGACGCCAAGGACGCGGTGCGTTTCGGCGCCGACGGCATCATCGTCTCCAACCACGGCGGGCGGCAGCTCGACGGCGTGCTGTCGTCGGCGCGTGCGCTGCCGGCGATCGCCGACGCGGTGAAGGGACAGATCAAGATCGTCGCCGACTCGGGCGTGCGCAACGGCCTGGACGTGGTGCGCATGCTGGCGCTGGGTGCCGACGCGACGATGATCGGCCGCGCCTACATCTACGCCCTGGCCGCCGCCGGTGAAGCCGGCGTGCGCCACCTGCTGGCGCTGATGGAAAAGGAGATGCGCGTGGCGATGACGCTGACCAGCGTCGCGCGTGTCGCCGACATCGGCCCCGACCTGCTGGTGCGCGACGCATGAGCTCTCGCGACGCTCTGCTGGAGCAGCTGCGCGCCGTCGTCGGTGGCGCCCATGTGCTCACCGACGACCAGGCCACGCGCCGCTTCCGCAAAGGCCACCGCACCGGCGAAGGCCCGGTGCTGGCCGTCGTGCGGCCCGGCAGCCTGCTGGAGCTGTGGCGCGTGCTGCAGGCCGCGGTGGCGGCCGGCCGCATCGTCATCATGCAGGCCGCCAACACCGGGCTGACCGGTGGCTCGACACCCGACGGCAGCGGCTACGACCGCGAGATCGTGCTCGTCAACACGCTGCGCATCACCGGCGTGCAGGTCATCGCTGGCGGCGAGCAGGTCGTCTGCCTGCCGGGCGCGACGCTGGACCAGCTGGAGCGCCAGTTGGCGCCGCTGGGGCGCGAGCCGCATTCGGTGATCGGCTCCTCGTGCATCGGCGCGTCGGTGCTGGGCGGCATCTGCAACAACTCGGGCGGCGCGCTGGTGCGCCGCGGCCCCGCCTACACCGAGCTGGCGCTGTACGCGCGTGTCACCGACGACGGCAGTGTCGAACTGGTCAACCACCTGGGCATCGCGCTGGGCGACACGCCGGAAGAGATCCTGACGCGGCTGGAGCGCGGCGAGTACGGCGAAGCCGACATCGCCCACGACAGCGGCCGCGCCGCGTCGGACCCGCGCTACGCCGAACACGTGCGTGCGGTCGACGCCGACACGCCGGCACGTTTCAACGCCGACCCGTCGCGGCTGTTCGAGGCTTCGGGTTCGGCCGGCAAGCTGTGCCTGTTCGCCGTGCGGCTGGACACCTTCCCGAAGGAAGCCAGCACCGTCTTCTACCTGGGCACCGACACGCCCGACGAGCTGACCGCCGTGCGCCGCCACCTGCTGAGCGCGTTGCCGCGGCTGCCGATCGCCGGCGAGTACATCCACCGCACCGCTTTCGACATCGGCGAGCGTTACGGCAAGGACACCTTCCTGCTGATCGACCGCTTCGGCACCGCGCGGGTGCCCAAGGCGTTCGCGTTCAAGAGCCGCGTCGACGGTTTCCTCGAAGGTCTGGGCCTGCGTGGCTTCAGCGACCGCGTGATCCAGGCGCTGATGAACCTGCTGCCCAGCCACCTGCCGGCACGTGTGCGCCAGTGGCGTGACCGCTACGAGCACCACCTGCTGATCCGAGTCTCCAACGACCAGGCCGAGGCGACGCGCGAGTTCCTGCAGCGCCAGTTCGAGGCCAGCACCACCGGCGCCTGGTTCGAATGCGACGCCGAGGAAGGGCGCAAGGCCTTCCTGCACCGCTTCGCGATCGCGGGCGCGGCGATCCGCTATCGCGAGGCGCACCGTGGCCAGGTCGGCGACATCGTCGCGCTCGACGTCGCGCTGCGCCGCAATGACCGCGACTGGGTCGAGCAACTGCCCGACGAGATCGAGCGCGAGGTCGTGCACAAGCTCTATTACGGCCACTTCTTCTGCCACGTCTTCCACCAGGACTACATCGTCAAGCCGGGCGTCGACCCGGTGGCGATGGAGCACCGCATGTGGGAGCTGCTGGACGCGCGCCGCGCCGAGTACCCGGCGGAACACAACGTCGGCCACCTCTACGTCGCCAAGCCGGCGCTGGCCGAGCACTACCGGCGGCTGGACCCGACGAACACCTTCAACCCCGGCATCGGCCACACGCCGCGTGGTCGCGGCTGGCAGGAGTGCTGTGACCGGCCGGCGCCGGTGTGGCCCAAGGCGTACTCCGAATCGATGGAGTGAGCGCGGACGCGCGCGTCGGCGGGCGGCGCGGCTGAAGGCCGGCCGCAGCCCTGCGGGATCGC
>NZ_NRRU01000117.1 GCF_016583785.1 Rubrivivax gelatinosus
GCGTGCAATCGCCGCCGGCCTGCGCCTCGGCCGTCGCCGCACCGCTGCCCGTCAGCGCCTTTGCTGTTGCCGCGCCGCTGCCGGCCGGCGCCGTTATCGGCGGGCAAACGCTGCCGACCGGCACTTCTGCCGGGCCGCAAGAGCGGCCGGCCGGGACCTCCGTCGATGTGCCACAGCTGTCGCCTGGCGCCACCACCGACCTCCAACCCCCGGCGGCCACTGACGCCCCTGGCTCACACCCGCTGCCGGCCGGCCCGCAGCCGCTGCCGGACGAAGCCGGCTACGCGCGCATGGCCGACGCCCGCCTGGTGTTCGGCAGCGAGGCCGGCCTGGTCCTGTCGAGCGACGCCGACCTGGTGCTGTCCGCCGGCGCGGCCATGGTTTCGGTCGCCGACGGCGAGCTGCACGAAACCGCCGTGCAGCAGGCGGCGCTGGCCGCCGGCGGCGCGCTGCAGCTGAGCAGTGGCGATGGCGGGCTGAGTCTGGTCGCCGCTGCCGGCGACGTCTCGCTGCGCGCCCATGCCGGCCCGCTGACGCTGCGCTGCGACGGCGCGTTGCGCATCCAGGCGCACGGCGACGAACTGCGCGTGGTCGCGCGCCAGCGCCTGGCGCTGTGCGCCGGGGGCTCGGCGATCGTGCTCGACGGGGCCGACATCCGGCTCACGACCCCCGGCGTGCTCGAGGTTGCCGCCGCGGCACACCGCTTCCCCGGCCCGGCGCGTGTGGCCGCGCACCTGCCGGCGCTGCCCGACCAACTGCCTGGCCGGCCGCCGAACTGGATCGAGATCGAACACCACGACGCCGACGGCCGGCCCTTCGCCGGCCAGCGCTACACCATCCACTTCGCCGGCGGCACGACGATCCAGGGCCGGCTCGACGGCGAAGGCCAGGCGCGCCACGAGGCCGTGCCCGAGAAGGCCGAACGTGTCGTCTACGAGCCGCGCGACCCCGGGCCGGTGCCGCCCTGGCCGCCGCTGCAGGAACTGGTCGACGCGGTGCGCGAGCGCCTGGGCTGAAGATTCTTCGGCGTTCTCGCCTGCGCAAGGCCTCCGCCCGCGTTCAACCAGCCCCGGCGCTGGCTCCCTGGTCCAGCAGGTGGCGCTGCACGTCGGCGACACGCGGGCCGACGGCGAGCACGGCTTCCTCGATCTGCGCCGCGGTGATGCCGAAGTGATCGGCCCAGTGTTTGACCGCCTCGTCATCCTGGGTGTCGATGGTGTCGTCGGGCGCGGGGGCAGGGGTGTCGGGTTCCATGGCCCTGCGGGGCAAGGGTCGTGCCGATCGTGCGGGGCATCGCCTTCGTCGTTCTTGCGTCCGGGATCAGTGTGCTGGCGCAGCGCAGCCACCAGGGTGCGCGGCAGGGCGGCATACCGACCTCGCTCTGCGGCCCGCTTGGCAACGCCGCACTCGCCGAGCAGTCGGCCGCCGCCAGCCAGGCCTTGCTGGCGCGCAGCGCGACGCTGGGGCGCGCGGTCGGGTCTTCCGCGTCGGTGGCTGAGCTCAGCGCCGGTACAGCGCCTCGACCTGTTCGCCGTAACGCGCCTGGAGGTTGTTGCGCTTGAGCTTCAGCGTCGGCGTGATCATCGTGCTCTCGATGGTCCAGGCGTCGGTGCTGAGCCACACCGCACGCGGCTGCGCGTAGTGCGGGAACGAGGCCGTGGCGGCGCGGATGCGCACCAACGCCGCCTCGCGTGCGGCGTGCGTCTGCAGCGACTGCGGGTCCTGCGGGTCCAGCCCCAGCGAACGGGCCAGCTTGTCCCAGTGCCCGGCGGCCAGCACGACGATGCAGCCGATGAAGGGCCGGTTGTCGCCGAAGGCCCAGGCCTGCTCGAACAGCGGGTCGGCGACGATCGCCATCTCCAGGTCGGTGGGTGCGATCTTCTCGCCGGTGGCGGTGACGATGATCTCCTTGACGCGGCCGACGATGCGGATGCGCCCGCCCTCGATCGCCGCCTGGTCGCCGGTGTGCAGCCAGCCGCCTTCGAGCGCGCGCGCCGTGTCCTCCGGGCGGTTCCAGTAGCCGCGCATCACGTTCGCGCCGCGCACCAGCAGCTCGCGGTTCTCGCCGATGCGCACCTCCACGCCGTCCAGCGGCCGGCCGACCGTCGCCGGGTCGTTGTCCTCGGGCGTGTTGCAGCTGATCACGGGCGAACTCTCGGTCATGCCGTAACCCTGCACGATCGGCAGGCCCAGGCCGATGAAGCAGCGGGCGATCGGCGCCGACAGCGCCGCGCCGCCGCTCACCGCCAGCCGCAGCCGGCCGCCGAACTGCGCCTGCAGCGGCGCGCCCACACGCTGGCGCAGCAGCGGCCAGACCAGCGTGTCCAGCGCCGCCGGCACGTGGCCGGGCACCGGCAGGCCTTGTTCGCGGCAGAAGCGCCGCCAGCCCACCGCCTGCGCCCAGCCGAAGATGCGCCGCTTGGCCGGCGCGGGCTCCAGCATCGTCTGCAGCCGCGTGAACACCCGTTCGTAGATGCGCGGCACCGAGATCAGCAGCGTCGGCCGCACCGCCTTCAGGTCCTCGGGCAGGTGCTGCGTCGAACGCGCGAAGGCCACCGCCGCGCCGGCCGCGATCGGCAGGTAGTAGCCGGCGCTGCGCTCGAAGGTGTGCGACAGCGGCAGGAAGGACAGGAAGACGTCGTCGGGCCGCGGCGCGATGCGCGCCAGCACCGCCTTCACGTTGGCCATCACGTTGTGATGCGTCAGCATCACGCCCTTGGGTTTGCCGGTGGTGCCCGAGGTGTAGACCAGCGCCGCCAGGTCTTCGGCCTCGGGTGCGGCGGGTGCCGGCCGCGGCGCCGCGGCGTCGCCGCGCGCCAGCCAATCGGCCAGCGACAGGATCTCGGGGCCACCGCGCGACGGCGGCGTCTCGCCGTCGCGTTCGCGGATCACGACCTGGCGCAGCGTCGCCGGCAGCACGCCGCAGCCGGCGATCGCGCGCCACTGGCCCTCGGTCTGCGCGACCAGCAGCTCGGCGCCGCTGTCGGCCAGGATGTAGGCGATGGACAGCGGGTTGTCGAGCGCATGCATCGGCAGCGGCACGCAGGCGCGCGCCAGCGCCGCCTGGTCCAGCGTCACCGCGTCGACACCGTTGGGCAGCAGGATCGCGATGCGTGCACCACGCGCCGGCGCCAGCGTGTCCAGCGCCGCGGCATAACGCGCCACGTGGGCGCCGAAGCGGCGCCAGCTCCAGGGGATCCAGCCGCGCCCGTCCTCGTGTTCGCGGTAGGCCTCGGCTTCGGGTGTCAGCGCGATGCGCCAGCGCAGCAGTTCGGGCAGCGTGCGCACGGTGGCGAGATCGACGGCGGGAAGGTTGTGCGTTGACATGCCGCAAGCATCTGATTTTTCGAACGATCGTTCGATTCTGTCAGGCCTGGGCCGCGCCGGCACGGTGGCCCGCGGCCGGGCTGGGGAACCGGGGCCGGCGCTTGCGCGCCACCTGTGACGATGCTCACGAGTGCCGGGCCGGACGGGCGCGCCAGTTAATGCCGCGCTAATCGCCGGCGACGAGCATGGCTCCTGTCAGCTGCCGCATCCCGCGGCGGCGTACGAGGGGAGTGTGCATGCCGAGCATGCTGCGGGAGCCGTCGATGAGCAGCGTCCAGCGTCCAGGTGCCCAAGCGCGCCTGCGCGTCTATCCGGGCGAGGCCGGCGGCCGCCACCAGGTCGAGGCGCTGGTGCGCCGGGTCTACCGCGAGCGCTACCGTGCCGAGGTGCGCGAGTTCGCGCCGGCGATGGTCGGCCTGCACGACAGCGCCGGCGCCCTGGTCGCCGCCGCCGGCTACCGGCCGGCCCGCGACGGTGCGCTGTTCCTCGAGCGTTATCTGGACGCGCCGGTCGAGGCGCTGCTGGGCGAGCCGGTCGAGCGTGCGCGCATCGTCGAAGTCGGCCACCTGGCCGCCGCGCGGGCCGGCGAAGGCCGCCGCCTCATCACGCGCATCGGCCCGCATCTGGCCGAGCAGGGTTACGACTGGGTCGTGTGCACGCTCACCGTCGAGCTGCGCCACCTCTTCGTGCGCCTGGGCATCGCGCCGGTGACGCTGGGCGTGGCCGACCCCGACCTGCTGGGTGCCGACGCCGCCCGCTGGGGCAGCTACTACGACCACCGGCCGCTGGTGCTGGCCGGGCGGCTGGACACCGCGATCGCGCGCTTCAAGCGCCGCGGGGGCCAGCTGTGAGGCCGGCGCTGATCGACACGCGCCGCGCCTGGAGCGCCGCCGAACTGGATGCCGAGGCCGCGGCCGCCGCCACCTGGCTGCGGCGCGAAGGCACGCAGGTGCTGGCGACGCTGCTGGACAACGGCCCCGGTTTCGTCGTGCTGGACGAAGCCGCGCGTGCCGCCGGCGTCGTGCACGTGCCGCTGCCGCTGTTCTTCGACGCCGCGATGCTGCGCCACGTGCTGGCCTCGGCCGGCGTCGACATGCTGGTTGCCGCGGCGGCGCTGGCGCCGCGTTTTGCGCTCGACTGGGAGCCGCTGGTGATGGACGGCGAGGCGCTGGTCTGCGCCCGGCTGCCGGCGTTGCGGCCGCAGCTGCCGGCGGGCACGGCCAAGATCACCTACACCTCGGGCAGCACCGGCACGCCCAAGGGCGTGTGCCTGACGGTCGCGGCGATGGACGCTGTCGCCGACGGCCTGGTGCAGGCGCTGGCGCCGCTGGCCATCGAACGCCACCTGAACGCGCTGCCGTTCGCGGTGCTGCTGGAGAACGTCGCCGGGCTGATGGCGCCGCGGCGCCAGGGCAGCAGCGTCGTCGCGCTGCCGCTGGCCGAAGTCGGCCTCAGCGGCTCGTCCAGCTTCGACCCGGCGCTGCTGCAGGCTGCGGTCGAGCGCCACCAGGCGCAGAGCCTGATCCTGCTGCCGCAGATGCTGCGTGCCTGGTGCGGCTGGCTCGCCGCCACCGGGCGGCGCGCGCCCGAGAGCCTGCGTTTCGTCGCCGTCGGCGGCGCCGCGGTCGGCGCCCCGGTGCTGGCCGCCGCGCGTGCGCTCGGCCTGCCGGCCTATGAGGGTTACGGCCTGTCCGAAGGTGCTTCGGTGCAGACGCTGAACCTGCCCGGCGCCGACCGCCCCGGCAGCGCCGGCCGGCCGCTGCCGCACGCCGGCCTGCGCCTGGCCGCCGACGGCGAGATCCAGATCCAGGGCAGCCTGTTCGCCGGCTACGTCGGCGAAACCGGGCGCAGCAGTGGCGACTGGTGGCCCAGCGGCGACCTGGGGCGCGTCGATGAAGCCGGCTTCGTGCACGTCGTCGGCCGCAAGAAGAACCTGCTGATCACCGGCTACGGCCGCAACGTCTCGCCTGAATGGCCCGAGACCGCGCTGCGCTGCCACCCGGCGGTGGCGCAGGCGGTGGTGCTGGGCGACGGCGAACCGGCGCTGGTGGCCGTGCTCTGGCCGTCTTCGGCCGCGGTCGACAACGCCCAGCTCGCCGCCGCAGTGGCCGCCGCCAACGCCGCATTGCCCGACTACGCCCGCGTCGCACGCTGGACACGCGGCGCCGCCGCCTTCGACGCCGCCTCGGGCCTGGCCACCGCCAACGGCCGCCCGCGCCGCGACACCATCCTCGAGCGCCACGCCGCCGCCCTCGGGCTGCAGCCGGCCGGCTCGCCCGCCACCGTCTCCACTACCAGCTGACCACCATGGGATTCCACGCCACCCTGCTCGAACAGAGCGCCGACGCCCGCAACACGCTGCTGGCCACGCCCATCATCCAGGGCGCGCTGCGCGGCCAGGTCGCGCTGCCGAGCTACGTCGCCTTTCTGCGCGAAGCCTTCCACCACGTGCGCCACACGGTGCCGCTGCTGAAGGCGCTGCGCGACCAGCTGCCGCCGCATCACGCCTGGCTGGAAGGGCCGCTGGACGAATACATCGAGGAAGAGGCTGGCCACGACGAGTGGATCCTCGAAGACATCGCCGCCTGCGGCGTCGACGCCGAAGCCGTGCGCCACGGCCAGCCCGGCGTCGCCACCGAGCTGATGGTGGCCTACGCCTACGACACCATCGCGCGCCGCAACCCGCTGGGTTTTTTCGGCATGGTGCTGGTGCTGGAAGGCACCAGCGTGGCGCTGGCGCTGCATGCCGCCGACGCGATCCAGCAAGGCCTGGCGCTGCCCGACTCGGCCTTCAGCTACCTGCGTTCGCACGGCACGCTGGACCAGGAGCACGTGCAGCACTTCGAGCTGCTGATGGACCAGATCCACGACCCGGCCGACCAGGCCGCGATCGTGCACGCGGCGCGGGTCTTCTACCGCCTGTACGGCGAGGTCTTCGCCAGCCTGCCGCTGCCGCAAGCCGTAGCGGAGGCCGCATGAAGGCCGGCCAGGCGCGGGTGCTGCTGACCGGCGCGGCCGGCGGCATCGGCCGGGCGATGGTGGAAGCGCTGACGGCGCGCGGCGCGCAGGTGCTGGGTGTCGGCCGCGGTGCCGACGGCCCCGGCGCCGCCTGGCTGCAGGCCGACGTGACGACGGCCGAAGGCCAGCAGTCCATCGTGCGTGCGGCCGCCGGCTGGAACGCCAACGTCGTCGTGCATGCCGCCGGCGTGCCCGCCTTCGGCCCGCTGGCCGGCGTGCCGGCCGAGCGCCTGCAGCAGGTGCTGACGACCAACCTGCTGGCGCCGATGCAGCTGACGCAGGCGCTGCTGCCGCAGCTGCAGCGCCTGCCGCGTGCGCAGATCGTTTTCGTCGGCTCGGTGCTGGGGCGCATCGGCCTGCCCGGTTTTTCGGTCTACGGCGCGAGCAAGGCCGGGCTGCAGGGTTTTGCCGAAGCCCTGCGGCGCGAACTGGGTGATGAGCCTGTGCGGGTGCAGCTGCTGGCGCCGCGCACCACGCGCACCGGCTTCAACGACGCCGCCGCCCAGGCCTACAACGACGCCACCGGCGCTGCCAGCGACACGCCCGAGCAGGTGGCGGCGGCGCTGGTCGAACTGATCGAGAGCGAAGCCGCCGAGCGCACGCTGGGTGGTGCCGAGCGTGTGTTCGCGCGCCTGAACGGGCTGCTGGGTGCACGCATGGACTCGGGCTTCGCCAAACACCGCCGCAGCCTTGCGGCCCCTGCCAAACCGATACCGGGACACCGCTCATGAACAACCGCCGCAACGCCATCCGCACCGTCATCGCCGCCATCGCCGCGGCCGCCGCCTGGGCGGCGGTGCCGGCCGCGCAGGCCGCTCCGGTGGACGACGCCGTCACCGCGCTGCAGCACGACTGGGAAGTCATCCGCTACCAGACGCCGCCGGCCGAACGCGAGAAACGTTTCGAGACCCTGGCCGTCAACGCGCACAAGGTCAGCGAGAGTTTCCCGGGCCGCGCCGAGCCGCTGGTCTGGGAAGGCATCGTCGTCAGCTCGCTGGCCGGCGAGAAGGGCGGGCTGGGCGCGCTGGGCCTGGTCAAGCAGGCCAAGGCGCTGTACGAACGTGCGATCCAGATCGACGGCAACGTGCTCGAAGGTTCGGCCTACAACAGCCTGGGCGTGCTGTACTACAAGGTGCCGGGCTGGCCGCTGGGCTTTGGCGACAAGGCGCGTGCCGGCCAGATGCTGCAGAAGGCGCTGGCGCTGAACCCGCAGGGCATAGACGCCAACTTCTTCTACGGCGAGTACCTGGTCGAGACCGACCACGAGACCGACGCCGTGACCTATCTGCAGCGCGCCATCGACGCGCCGCCGCGGCCGGGGCGGCAGATCGCCGACGCCGGGCGGCGCGAAGAGGCGCGGCAACTGCTCGGGAAGATCAAGCGCTGAGGGTGGGTGGCTCGCGCCTGGTGCCGTTCGTTCGGCCTATGATGTGTACGAACTGGTTCGGGAGTACACATGCGCACCAACATCGTGATCGACGACGAGTTGATGGAAGCCACGCTGAAGGCCACCGGCCTGAAGACCAAGCGTGAGGCCGTCGAAGCCGGGCTGCGCACGCTGCTGCGCCTGCAGCAGCAGACGGAATTGCGCAGGCTGCGCGGCCAGTACGAATGGGTCGGCGACCTGGACGCGATGAGGCGCGACGCATGATCCTGGTCGATTCCAGCGTCTGGATCGACTTCTTCCGCGGCACGCCCAGCGTGCAGGCCGAGTGGCTGGACCGCCATCTCGGCCTGGAGCGTTTCGCCGTCGGCGACCTGATCCTGGCCGAGGTGCTGCAGGGCTTCAAAGACGAGCGCGGCTTCGATGAGGCGCGGCGGCTGCTCGGCCGGCTGGAGCAGGTCGAGATCGCGGGTTTTGCCGTGGCTGTGGAAGCGGCGCGCCTGTATCGCCAGCTGCGTGCGGCCGGTGTCAACGTGCGCGGCACGGTCGACATGCTGATCGCGACGCGCTGCCTGGTCGACGGGCTCGTGCTGCTGCACGACGACCGGGACTTCGATGCCTTCGAAACCCGGCTCGGGCTGCAGGTCGTGGACTGCAGGGTCTGACCAGCGGCATCGGGGCGGCTGGCATTTCGGGCAGCCGCCGGGTGTCAGTCGGGACGGCGCCGGACCATGGCGCCCGCAGCGCCGGCGTCGGCCTCGTCGACCGTCTTCAGCTTGCGCAGGAAGGCCGGCGCCACGTTCCACTGCGCGCCGGTTTCGGTGATCACGGTGACCGTCTTGCGGTTGTACTTGGTGATGATCCCGAACAGCAGCGGATGCCCGTCGGGCTGGAACGACACCTTCTCGCCGACGCGGAAGTCGAGCATCTGCACGTGCGCCTTCATGTCGTGCAGCAGCTTCAGCCGCGCGACGATGCGGCGGTTCAGGTCGACGAGTTCGGCTTCGTTCAGGGTGTCGATGTCGATGCGCATGGCGGGCGGGATGCCGAAGTCTGCCTCAGGCACCGCCGCGGCCTGAGTGAGCCGGTGACCGGGACACTACGAGGCGGGCGCGAGCAGGCTACGTCGCGGCGAAGAAGCTGGCGCCGACGTGCAGCAACTGCAGGTCTGCGGCGTCTGGCGCGTGGGGGGCAATGACCGGCGCGCATGAACCCGTTCCGGGTCAAACACGAGCGTCCCTTTCGACTCCGCTGAGATAACTCGCCACGATCTCTCTGCTCTGGGCCAGGTCGCGCAGTTTTGCGTCGAGCTTCTGAACCTCGCGGCGCAATGCATCCCGAACGTCCTGGCAGGGAGCGAACGCCGGCTGACCGTCGAGCATGCAGGGCAGCAGCACCCGGATGGTCTCGATCTTCAAACCGGATGCGCTGAGCAGACGGATGCGTTGCGCCGCGAGCAGTTCCGGCTCGCCGTAATCGCGGTACCCGGACTCGGTGCGCGCCGGGCGCAGCAGACCTTCCTGTTCGTAGTAGCGAAGCATCCTGACGCTGATGTCGACCTGCTTCGCCAGATCTCCGATGCGCACCGGCAATCTCCTCTTGACCTTGACAACGCTGTCAGAGTTTAGCCTTGCGCCGTGTTCTACAGAATCGAACCCGGAAGTCATGAATGAAGAAGCGACTCATGTTGTTCAGCGCAACGGCCAAACCGCGGCCCGTGAAGCGCTGATACCGCTCGCGTTCGCGGGCCACGCTCATTTCACGGCGATGCAGGTGCGTGGCGGCAAGGTCCGTGGCCTGGACCTTCATCTGGCGCGGTTGCGGGACGCCTCGGTGCAGCTGTTCGGGCAGGCCCTTCCCGACCACCAGGTATTGGCCTATCTGAGAAGTGCGGTGGAAGCCGGGCCGGGTGAGCTGTCGCTGACGGCGACCGTGTATTCCCCCGAGGGGGAGTTCGTACCTGCCCCTGCCGACGCGAAGCCGGCGGTCCTGATCCGCACAGGTCCGCCGGCCTCGGGTCCGGCGGGCCCGCTGCGACTGCAAGTGTTTGAGTACGAGCGCGTGCTTCCAGCCGTGAAGCACGTTGGCGAAGTCGCCAAGACCTACTTCCTCCGCCGGGCTGTAGCGCAAGGTTTCGACGACGCCGCCTTCGTTGATAGATATGGCCGCATCAGCGAAGGCTCGATCTGGAACCTGGCCTTCTGGGACGGCAGCGCGGTGGTGTGGCCCGTGGCGCAAATGCTGGGCGGCACCACGATGGCGATCGTTCGCCGGCAGCTGGACCGGCTGGGCGTACCCCAACGCGAACAAGTCGTCACGCTGGCCGATCTGGCGAGCATGGCAGGTGCCTTGGTCATGAACTCATGGACGCCTGGCGTCGCGGTGCATGGGATCGGCCCCACGGCGCTGCCCGAAGCACCGGATTTCGTGACTTTGCTGCACCGCGCCTACGAACTCGATCCTCTGACTTCGCTGGTGCCGCCTGACAGCCCGTGGCAATGAAGCCGGCCGCAGCCAGATTGTCGGTCGGGCATCCTGCGGCTCCTGCAGCCGGCGATTGAGAACGAGGCCAGCCCATGCTGGCGTCAGTTGTTGCGTATCCAGGCGACCGCGATGCAGCCGCCGTTCGGGCTGAAGCTGAGCCAGGGCGCTGAATCGCGCTCCCGGCGGCGCCTGTCGCTGCCCTCAGCCCAGCGCCTTTCGCACGAGCACGCTGCCGTACTCACCGGGCCGGTGCACGGTGAAACCGGCGGCCAGGAACATCGACATCGGCCCGTAGTGGTTCTCGGCGTCGCCGCCGATGTCGGGTTTGGGCGCGGCCTCGGCCAGCGTCATGCCCTGGCGGCGCAGTTCGGCGCAGGCGGCGTCCAGCAGCGCGGTGGCGACGCCGGTGCGGCGCTGCGCCGGAGCGACGACGAAGCAGGTGATCTGGCCCAGGCGCGCAGCGTCGGGGTCGGGCTCGTCGGCGAAGGCGTCGAGCAGCGCGCGCGGCGCCGCGTTGCACCAGCCGACGACATGGCCGTCGCGGTAGGCGAGCAGGCCGCGCATCGTGCCGGCGTCGATGCGTGCGCAGGCGGCGGCGCGGTTCTCGTTGCCGGTGCGCGAGGGCCAGTGCACGCGCGTGTGGTCGACGTAGAGGAACTGGCAGTAGCAGCTGCGCCAGCGCGGGTTGTCGGCGAAGGCCGGGCCCTCGAAGAAGGCGAGGAAGTCGGCCAGGCGCTCGGGGCCCAGCGGGTGGATCTCGATCGGCGGGTGCGACATGGCGGCACTCTAGCGAGCGCGCCTGGCACGAGCGTCAGGGAATGTGCTCGGCGTCGGGCGGCGGCTGCACCCAGCCGCGTTTGCGGGTTTCGTAGACCGAGACGGTGGGCGCCGGGAAGCCGGGGTCGGCGAAGGCACCGACGGGGATGGCGATGGCCTCGGGCATCTCGTCGAAGCGGTAGAAGACCGTCGCGCCGCAAACGGGGCAGAAGTGGAAGCGGGCGCACGAACCTTCGTCGCCGATGCGCACGAACTCGGTCGAGGCGCCGCAGACGACGACGTCCTCGCGCCGGAAGCGCGCCTGCTGCCCGAACACGCTGCCGGTGCGGCGCTGGCAGGCCAGGCAGTGGCAGATCGAGACGCGCACCGGCTCGCCGGTCACCGTGGCGGTGAGGCGGCCGCAGGAGCAGGAGGCGAGGCGGGTGGGCATGGCGGAAGGTCCGAGGGTGGCGTCAGTCTGCCTGACGGCCGGGCCGCATGGCGTGTCGCAGCCGTGCTCATGGACTCCTGGCCGCCGCTGCCGGTGATGTCACGCCGCGGGGCGCTGCAACGACGGACGGCGCAGCAGAAACACGATGGCGCCGACGGGCAGCGCGATCGTGAAGATCCACGGCGCGTACGGCCCGCTCTTCGTGAAACCCGAACCGAGCAGCAGGAAGCTCAGCGGCTGCACACCCCAGTCGCCGGTGCTCCAGTTGAACTGGAACTGCATCAGGCCGACGGCTACGAACAGCAGCCAGAGCCACTTGCGGCGGGGGAACCTGGTGCGCGCACACAGCACGAGCGCGTACAGCACGAACAGCGGGATCGAGACCGCCAAGGCCAGCACCAGGTAGTGCAGCGGCCCCTTGCCGTCGAGCGTGAAGCGGTTCTCCTCTTCGAGCGACTGATTGCGCGGCACGAAGTTGATGCCCTTGAGCAGCAGCTTGTCGTCGCGCCGTTCCATGACCACCGCCGCGAGCAGCCGGGTGTTCGGGTACTCGTACTCGAGGGTGATCTCGTACGTCGTGACGGCGCCGGCCATCAGCGTGTGGGCGCCGACGGTCCTCACCGCCGTCGGCGGGCCTGGCGGCAGCATCCGGCTCATCTCCTCCAGGCGCGGCACCATGTCCGGTGTCTTCAGTGCGGGGTCCATGGCCTCGTCGATGGCCGCGTAGTCGCGGGCCGCGATCTTCGCCACGAAGACCTGCGCCTGGCGGGCTTCTTCCTTGGGGATGAGGCGGTCGAAGACGGCATTCTGGTCGCAGCCGGAGAGGAGGGCGGCGAGCAGCGTGAGCAGGGCGATCAGGCGTGCGTGCATGGGGCGGGCCGGCCTTGCGCTTGCCGGGGCGCGGCTATGCCACGTGCATGATGCTGCGGTGCAGCCGGCCCCGGATGCGGGCGATGCGCCGCCAGCTGCTCTCGTCGTTCATCGTGATCCAGCGCCGCTCCTCGCTGCGATAGAACCAGTCCTTGTCGTGCTGGTAGAAGACCTGGAGATCCGGGCCTTCGAGGATGTTCAGGATCTCGTTGCCGTGGGCGCGGATCTCGTCGAAGTCGGTGGTCGCCTTCTGCCCCATCTCGCTGTACAGGCGGTTCAGCTCCAGCAGCAGCGCGTTGACCTCGGGTTCCAGCGGCGTGGTCCTCAGGCCGATCTTGCGTGCCTCGTTCAGCAGGATGGGATAGCTGTGCGAGGGGTACTTGGAGTTCAGCGTCGCGGCGATCTCGTGGGCGCGGGCCTCGTCGGTGATGTGATAGGCCAGCAGTTCCCGGCACAGCATCACCGACAGCGACTCCGCCCGGTCGATCGCGCCTATGACGAGCGGGTGGACGAAGGAGAACAGGCTCTTGTACGGGTTCTCGGTCGAGTCGTGCTGCTCGCTGCGCCAGCGGCGGATCACGCGGTTCAGCTCGTCGAGGCTGACGCTGACGCGGTCGTTGTCGCGGTCGACCGGCGACAGCGCGTGGTTCAGCGAGGTGTCCACGGCGGTGAGGAAAGCCGTCGGCCCCATCCGGATCTCGTCGGCGCCGAGCGTGATCATCGTTGCCGCGGAGGCGCATTCCAGCGGAATCAGCGCGACGAGCCGGCGGCAATGTTGCCGCAGCAGGTTGACGAAGCGCAGCGAGACCTGGCCGCTGCCGCCATCGGACTTGATGAAGAGATGGATCGTCTCGTGCCAGCCGAGCTTGCCGAGGATCTCGTTGAGGGCGATGACGTCGCTGCCGCAGACCGAGCCGCGCGGGTTGTTCCAGTACGTCACCAGCGGCCCGCCCACCAGGGCGCTGACGCGGGCGATGACCGACTGCGTCTTGGCGAAGAGGACGGGAGGCTGCTTGATTTTGCGTGCCGGCGGGGTCTCGGGGGTGCTCATGAATGTGGTTCTGAAAGTAGCGTCTGGCGCTGCGGGGCGGCGACGGGATGGTGACTTCTTCGGTGCCGGGCGGGTTTGCGCTGACCGGCTGTTCTTGACGGCGACTGGCCCGCAACTGGGTGGTCGCCGCGTACAAGGTGGCGGGGCTCAGCCGGGTGCCGCTCCCGATGTCGCGGAGCCTGACGCGGCTGGCTTGGGGTCATCATGTCCCGGCGTGCCGCTGGTCAAGCACTGCGCACGTTCTTCGAGCCAGTAGGCGACGTTGCCCACGACCGCGACGCCCCCGGACACGACGACGGAGCCGACGGCGAGCAGGCCATATCCGGCCAGGAGCCCGGTGCATTCCGCGTTGCCGCGGCACTGGCCGAGCGCCTGCACCTGCTGGGATTCCAGCGTGACGCGCTTTTCGACGGCCTTGCACTCGGCGTTGTACGTCCGGGTGGTGCGCGGCACGACCATGCAGCCGGAGACGATGCTGGAGAGAAGCAGCGCAAAAGCCAGCTTGCGGGCGAGAGAGGTGAGGGTTTCGTGCACGGAAGGGGATGCGGGGGGTGTCCCGGAGATTGTCTGGGGTGACGTGAGCGAGAAGCTTGAGGTTCGTGTCGGGTTCCGGGGGATTCCTGCGCTGCCTTGATGACAACCGGGCTGGGTGCGGCTCGAACGCGCGAAGTGCGTGCGCGCGTGTCGCCTGGGAGGTGTGCTCGGCGCCGGGCGATGGCGCTGCATGCCGCAGCGCAGCTCGCACTGGCTGATGCGCGAGGCGATCAAGCAGTACGTGGACCGTGAGGAGATGCGCGAGGCCTTCCGGCAGGACACGCTCAAGGCCTGGGAAACGTACCGCGCCACAGGACTGCATCTGCCGGCCGACGAGGCCGATGCCTGGCTGGCGAAGCTCGAACAGCGCGACGACGTCGAACCTCCGGCATGCCACGGCTGATCCGCTGCCGTCGCCCGGTTGCAAAAGCCCTGGCGCGTGAAATCGAGTTCGGACCGTCTCCAGGCGTGATACGCCTACCGTCCAGTCAGGTCCTGACCTGGCCCGCCGCGCCCCACCCGCGCCACGACCC
>NZ_NRRU01000118.1 GCF_016583785.1 Rubrivivax gelatinosus
AAGTGAACTTCACTTCTATTTCCATGAGCGTTTAAAGTCACTAGGACCTCGAAGTCTTGCGACTTCTTGGCACTCGCCTTCAAACGCCCACGCTTATCGGCTGTATGTTGTTAAAGAGCTTCGCCGCCTTCGCAGCGCGCTGACTTGTTGTCAGCGAAGACCAAGATTATGACATTTTCTTAAAACTCTGTCAAACACTCGGCTTTTCTGCTTATCGTCGAAACCTTTTGAAGGGCCTCTCCGGTTGCGCTTCTTTCGAAGCACTTCCGTCGATCAGCGGAGCCTGTGACTGTAGCACGAGTCCAAATGCGAACGCAAGCGGGAGCGCCGAGAAAAGTTCAAAGATGGCACGCACGCCCTGCAAGGACGGCTTCGGTGGCGCACCTGGCGGGCCCGCGAGCAAGCTGCGTCAGCCCTGACAAGTGCCCAGGGGCCCGTGAACGATGCTGCGCTGCTTGGCAGCAGCATGAGGTGAGGCTGCTTGCGGAGTGGCCGCAGCACCCAACTGCGCATCGACAGTGCGAAACGTGTTGAGCGCGTCGTGCGCGCGCATGCGCCACGCTTCGTTGTCAGACACGCGGGAGAACTTGGAAGATGCCTCCTCCCTACACCGCCGCTCCATCAGTAGACCGACTTCGCTACAGGCAGCGCTTGCTTCTCGCTGCCCCGTTACGCGGGCACGGCTGGTAGCGGTGGCCGCCGTCCCGAGACGGCAGCGCCAACCGAACCGACAGCTCGCCCCGGAAGCGCTTCGCAGCGAGTCCACGTCGGCCAAAGCCGCGCTGAGTAACGATGACCACAGCAGTACCCACACTGAAGGCGCCCAAGAAGCGAGGCCCCAACCACAGACTCAGCCGCGTCGGAGCAACCCCAAGCCCCGGAACTTGACCACCACCCTCTGCCGCCCATGAGCCACCAAGCAGCAACCGATGCACTCACCCGCTCGTCACCCCGGCTAGCCCTCCCCTCGGCACGCCGGGAACTGGACGACGACGCAACACCCCGTCCCGGCGGCGCCCCTGCAACAGCGAAGGCCATCAGGTCGATGGCAGACCACGGCATTAGAGTGCGCACAGTCGTGCCTGGCGACCGGCCCCTGCTCGCACCCACTACACCAATGGTGGCGGCAGCAGTGACCGACCAGGCAGACCTGCTCGATCGGGACTGAAACCGCAGCGCGACAGCCTTGAACTCTGGAATGGTGACGGTGGCTTCATGGAGTTGTTCTATTACCGGGACCCCCACCTCAACTTTGGCGACGACCTCAACACCTACATGTGGAAGCGCGTGCTGCCGCAGGAGGTGCAGGACGCGCCCAACCTGCTGCTGATCGGGATCGGCAGCATCCTGAGCGACGAGTGGCTTGCCCGGTATGCGGACACACAGCAGACCGTCATCGTGCTCGGCACTGGAACTTCGTACGACCGCCCACCCCGCCGCACCGAGGGCTGGCACTTCCTGGCCGTCCGCGGCCCGCTGACGGCCGAGCTGATCGGACGCCCCGATGCGGCAGTGACCGACGGCGCGATCCTGTTGGCCGACACGCCAGCGGCCCGGGTTGTGGACCAGCCGGGCGACATCCTGTTCATGGTGCATCACCGGTCGATACGCAACTCGCCGTGGGAGGAGATCGCCGCAGCGGCCGGAATGCGCTTCGTCAGCCCGCAGCAACCGGTCGAGACGGTCCTCGAGGCCTTCTCGAAGGCCAAGCTCGTCGTCACCGAGGCGATGCACGGTGCCATCGTCGCCGACACCATGCGCATCCCGTGGGTGCCGGTGATCGTCTCGCCGGCCGTCGACGAGTTCAAGTGGCGCGACTGGTGCCTGTCGATGGGAGTGCCATACAAACCGACACGCATTCCCGCAGGTCATCTACTCGACACGAGCCACTATGCGGCCATGGCATCGGTTCTTCGCGACGCAGGCCTGTCAGGACACGACATGCTGGACGGCAAACTGCGCCGGCACGAGCTGGAGGCATATTTTGGCCAGCGCTTCTCACCGGAGATCAAGCGTCGCCTGCTGCGGCCGGTAGAACCGACGCTGTTCCACCGCGTGGCCAACCGTGGACGCCGGATGCTGAACCTCCCCATTCACCGGGCGCGCGCGGCGCGCGCGTTGGCCGCGACGGCGCACGGCGAAGTCTTCCTGAGCCGCGACGCCGTGTTGCAGGCCCGACTCGACCGCATGCGCGAAGCGGTGGGCCAGGCGCATCGCCTGGCCGTCCAGTACGCCTATTGATCACCACGGCGACATGCCGGATCGTCAAAAGGCATTGCAGGCGCGCCCTGCCCGCGCGCTGTCCCGCATCAGCACGGTGGCGATGGAGCAGGCCAGGCGTCGCGGGCGTTCCGGTCAGTTGATGCAGCCGGCTGGCCGGGCGCCGGCCTTGATGGTCGCCGTGACCAGCCTTCGGCCCTGTGCCGATATGCGCGGCGTTGATCGGCTTCGCGGCGATCCTGCCCGACTTGGCTCATATCGACGCGGCACCGCGCACGAGATCTGGTTGGGGCGAACGGTCGACGATCTTCCGGTTCAAGGCCGCTGCGACGCTTGCGCTGTCGCCAGCCTTCTCCGGCCTCCCGAATGCACATCACCGCGCACCGACCGGCGCAACGATTGAACCAGCAGGACACCCATGGTTGACGTCTCCGTCGTGATCCCCGCCTATCGGGCGGCCGGCTTCATCGGCCGCGCGATCCGCTCGGCACTGGCCCAGGAGGGCGTCAGCCTGGAAGTGATCGTCGTCGACGACGCCTGCCCGCTGGACAGCGCCGGCAGCGTGCAGGCCGAGTTCGGTGGCCGCGACGAGGTCAGGGTGATTCGCCTTGGGCAGAACGGCGGTCCGTCCGCGGCGCGAACGGCCGGGTTCCGCGCAGCACGCGGGGAGTGGATCGCCGTGCTGGACGCCGACGACGCCTACCTGCCGGGACGACTGGCCTTGCTGGTCAGCCAGGGCCGCGACCGCAAGGCAGACGTCGTCGCCGACGACGTGCTGTTCTACGACGCGGTATCAGGACAGACCGGGGGCCCGAACCTGAAGTCGATCAGCACGCCCCGGTTGATCAACGCGCACGAATTCGTCGATCGCTGCCGGCCCGGTTCCGGAGAACTGGACTTTGGACTGCTGAAGCCCATCTTCCGGTCCGCCTTCGTCCAGCCGCTGCCGGAGCTGTACCCGGCCGAGATTCGCCACGGGGAGGACTTCCACTTCTACTTCGCGCTGCTGCGCCAAGGCGCCGTCTTTCTCGTGCTTCCGGGCGGGGGCTACCTCTGGACCCAGCGCAACTCCGGGCAAAGCCAGACCCGCGCCGACTACCTGGGGCAGGCCGCGCACGCGCGCGCGTTGCGCGCCAGCGTTCTGGACGGCGATGCCCGCCTCGCAGCACTGCTCGAGGCCCGGGCCGTCGCCTTGACCGACCTCCACCACCGCAACCACTACCAGGCCGCGCGCAATAGCCGTCGTCCGCTCGAGGCCGCCGCGGTGTGCTTGCGGCATCCACCGCTTCTGCTGGACCGGCTGGCCGCGTTAAGGCGGCGCCTACGGCACGCGCTGGGAGGCTGAGCCGCACGCGGACGATTGAGCGCAGAGACAGCGCTCGGGCCCGACCGCGCATCGAACGGCCGCTATCGCCCATTCGGCCCGCGCAGCACAAAATCGCGCGACAAAGAAAAACGGGTTAGCCCTTTCGGAGCTAACCCGTTGATCTAGAACGTAGTTCTGGTGCGGCTGGCAGGAATCGAACCCACGACCCCTTGGTTCGTAGCCAAGTACTCTATCCAGCTGAGCTACAGCCGCGAAGAAAGAAACTATAGCACGTTTTTCCGATTAGTCCAGCCCTGCAGCGAAATTTTCGCAATCACGGGCACGAGACTCATCCGACTCCTCTCGCGCCAGGCGCGCCAGCAGCCGCCAGCAGCGCCGCCGGACGACGCTCGGCAGCGCCGACGACGACGCCGCCTGCTCCAGCAAACGGCGCGCCTTGCCCCAGAGCTGGCGCTCGGCATAGGCCATGCCGACGGCCACCAGCACCGCCGGTTCATGCAGGTACTCCTGCGCGGCCGACTCCAGCCGCGGCAGCCAGTCGGTGCCGATGCCGTCGGCGCAGTCCATCAGCGCCAGCGCGATCTCGTCACGCTCCTCGCGGCCGAGTTCGCCCAGCCGCTCCCAGAACGGCCGCAGCCAGTTGCGCGCCTCTTCGCAGGCGCCCAGCGCGGCCGCCCGGCGTGCCGCGCGCGCGACGACCAGCGCGTCGCGCCGGTCGGCGGCGTCGAACTCGTCCCACAGCCGCTGCAACTGCTGCAGGTCGTGCACGCCTTCGAGCGCCTCGAACGCGAGCGAACGCAGCAGCCCCTGCGCCGCGACCGGAGAAAAGCCCTGGTGCTTGGCCAGCAGACGCGCGGTGTGCAGCGCCTCGAGCGGGCGCCGCGACAGGCGGCAGGCCTGCAGCTTCAGGCGCAGCGCCTGGGTGCGCCGCGCGACACCCGGCGGCAGTTCGGACAGCAGGTCCAGCGCACGCCCGGCGTCGCGGTCGTCCAGTGCCCATTCGGCCGCCAGCAGGCGCGCACCGTCGTCGGCACTGCGGCCGCCGGCGACACCTCCCTTGCGGCCGGCGCTCGGCAGCTTGCGCAGCAGTTCGTCCCGGCGCGTGCGGTCCTGCAGACGGTGCAGGCTGCCGGCGGCCAGCAGATGGGCGAGCACCGAGAACTCGGCGTCAGCCTGCAGGCCTGCCGAGTCCTGCTGGATCGCGATCGCGCGCGTCGCCGCCTTGTGCGCGCGGCTGTAGCGCGCGCTGAAGTACTCCGACAGCGCCTCGCGCAGCGCCGCCTGGGCCGCCCGTTCGCGCCGCAGCGCACGCCACTCGCCGGCGCGCTTGGGCAGCGTCACCAGCGCGTTCACCGCCTGCGCCGCCGAGGTGAAGGCGAAGCAGCCGGCGACGACGACCAGCACGAACAGGTTCAGCGACAGGTCGGTGCGCCAGCCGCGCCAGTAGATCGTGACGATGCCGTCGTTGCTGCCCAGCGTGGTCGCGGCGACCACCGCGACGACGAACAGCAGCACCAGCCAGATGACGATGCGCATCGCGACTTTGCCTCGCGTCAGCGCCCGGCCGAAGCGGTGGCGATCGCCGCCAGCGTCGCGTCCGGACGCGGCACCGTCGCCAGCCGCGCCTGCGCCTGCACCTGGCGCACGAGCTCGGTCGCCGAGTTCACGCGCCGCGACGCCGGGTCGAAATAACGGTCGAGCGCGGCGAGCGCGTCGCGCAGGTCCGATTGCGCCGTGTCGAACTGGCGCGACAGCAGCGACAGGCGCGCGTTAAGCAGCCGCAGCTTGAGGTTCTCGCGCAGGAACCAGGCCTGCTCGGGCGCCACCAGCATCGCCTCGGGCTGCTCGATGCGCGAAACCCGCACCAGCGCGCGCACTTCCTGCCAGACGAGTTCGGCGACGCCCTTCCAGCGTTCGCTCCAGGGCGCACCCGATTCGGCATCCGACGGCGCCGAGGCCGGCGGCGCAGCCGAAGCCGGCGCGGACCTGGGCGCGCTCATGCGCCGCCTGTCGATCGAGGCCAGCAGCGGCAATTCGTCGACCGATCGGATGGCCTCGTCGAGCCGGATCGCCAGCAGCGCGATGTCGGCGACACCGGCAGATCGCGTGCGGTCCAGGTCCTGCGCCAGCGCGCGGCGCACACGCTCCAGGCGCGGCTCCTTGTAGCGCGCCAGACGCTCGTCGGCCTGCTTGAGCGTGATCACCAGCGGCTCGGCGCTGCCGGTGATCGCGGTCTGCTGCATCGCGACGCGGATCGCGTTCTCGACGTCGGCGAGCACGTTCTCGTCGCGCGACCGCGCCAGCGACTGGATCAGGTCCTCGAGCTGGCCGCGCTGGATGGTGGTCTCGGCGACACGCGCCTCCAGCACCGCCAGCTTGGCCGCCGACTCGTGGGCGACGTCCTGCGCGCTACGGGCGGCGACACGCGCCTCGGCGGCCTCGGCGCCGGCATCCTGCTGGCGCTTGACGAGTTCGGTTTCGAGCGCCTTCACGCGCTGCTGGGTGTTCCAGGCGAGCACGGCGGCGGCGGTGGCGAGAGCGGCGAGCACGGCGGCGGACGTCGCGATCCACCGCGCCGGCAACACGGGCACGGCAGCGGCGGCGGGCGGTGCCGCGGGCGCCGGCATCGGGGCCGGCGGCGCGGGCTCTGCGGAAGGGGGCGAGACGGGCTCGGTCACAAAGACGCCGATTGTATCGGCGGCCTGTGGCGCATCCATTCGGCCACGGCCTCGGGGGACGGCGGCAGCTCGTCTACGCAGCCGAAACCGGCCGCACGCGCCGCCGCGGCGATGCGCGGATGCGAAGCCACGGCGCCGGCCTGCGACCAGTCGGCCGCCGGCGCCAGTGCGCGCAGATGGCCGACCGCCTCGCTGCTGCTGAAGTGCCAGAGATGGGCCGCGGGCCGCGCCTGTGCCGCGTCGAGCAGCGCCTGCCCGGCCGCATCGGGCCGCGGCGGCAGGCGGCGGTAGGCGGCGACGAACTCGACCGTGGCGCCGCGGCCGCGCAGCGTCTGCGCCAGCCACTCGCGCCCGTCCTCGCCGCGCACGACGAGCACGCGCCGGCCCGCCCAGTCGCGGTGCTGCAACTGCAGCCACAGCGACTCGGAGTCGAAGCTCGCGGCATCGGCCGCCGGTTCGACCAGCTGCGCGCCGACGCCGGCTTCGCGCAAGGCCCGGGACGAACCCGGCCCGACCGAGCCGGCCAGCGTCTGCTCCGGCCATTCGCAGCCCGCGGGGCGGCGGGCGAAGAACTGCGCCACCGCGTTCGGGCTGACGAACATCACCAGCGCGTACTGCGCCAGCGAGTGCCAGGCCGCGGCCAGCGGCGCCGGGTCGTCGGCCGGCGCGATGCCGATCAGCGGCAGCGCGGCCGCGTCGACGCCCAGTTCCTGCAGCCGGGCCACCCAGGCGGCCGCCTGATCCGCCGGCCGGGTGACGATGACCCGCACCGTCAGCAGGCCGGCAGGTAGTCGCCGGCGCCGGCTTCGCGCAGCAGCGCCGCGGCGTGTTCGCCGAGCGCACGGGCGCTGGCTTCGTCGGTCGGCGTGCCGGTGACACGCACCTTGATCAGCGGGCGCGTCAGCTCGGTGCTGTGGCCGAGAGCGGCGTCGAGCTGCAGCTTGCCGTCGACCCAGGTGCCGAAAGCGGCCAGCGGCATCGAGCAGCTGCCGCCGAGCGAACGCGACACCGCGCGTTCGGCATGGCAGGCGAGGAAGGTCGGCAGGTGGATGGTCTGCGCCAGCAGCTCGCGCAGCCGGGCGTCGTCTTCACGGATCTCGATGCCGAGCGCGCCCTGGCCGGCTGCCGGGATCATCACGCCGGCGTCGAACAGCGAGCGGATGCGCTCGCCCATGCCCAGACGCTTCAGGCCGGCGGCAGCCAGCACGATGGCGTCGTAGCCGCCTTCGTCGAGCTTGCGCAGCCGGGTGTCGAGGTTGCCGCGCAGCGGCTCGATCTTCAGGTCGGGGCGGCGCGCCACCAGTTGCACCACGCGGCGCAGGCTGGACGTGCCGACGCAGGCGCCCTGCGGCAGCGCGTCGAGGTTCTCGTACCGGTTGGAGACCCAGGCGTCGCGCGGATCCTCGCGTTCCCAGATCGCCGCCAGCGCGAAGCCGGGCGGCAGGTCCATCGGCACGTCTTTCAGCGAGTGCACGGCGAGGTGGGCGCGGCCTTCCTCGAGCGCGGTCTCGAGCTCCTTGACGAACAGGCCCTTGCCGCCGACCTTGGACAGCGCGCGGTCGAGGATCTGGTCGCCGCGGGTCGTCATGCCCAGCAGCTCGACGGCAAGGCCGAAACGGTCGGTCAGCACGTCGCGGACGTGTTCGGCCTGCCACAGGGCCAGGCGGCTTTCGCGGGTGGCGATGATGGTTTTGGAGCTCATCGCGCGATTATCGGCAAGCCACGGCCCCGTGCCAGAATCGGTAATCCGGTTACTCAACCTGGGAGCTCCGATGCCGCGACCTTCCGCGCCCGCCGCCACCCCGCGCAAGCCGTCCGCCCACCTGGGTCAGGACGACGCCGCGGAGAAGAACCGCCCGCTGGTCGAGGATATCCGGTTACTCGGACGCATCCTCGGTGACGTCATCCGCGAGCAGGAAGGCAAGGAAGCCTACGAGTTGATCGAGCGCGTGCGCCAGCTCTCGGTGGCCTACCGGCTCAAGGCCGACGCCTCGGCCGGCCGCGTGCTCGACCGGCTGCTGAAGAACCTGTCGGCCGACCAGACGGTGAGCGTGATCCGCGCCTTCAGCTACTTCTCGCACCTGGCCAACATCGCCGAGGACCGCCACCACGTGCGCCGGCGCCGCGTGCACGAGCGCGAAGGCCATCTGCAGGAAGGTTCGCTGGCGCTGGCGCTGGAGCGGCTGCACGCCGCCGACCACCGCAGCGCCGACATCGCGCGCATGCTCGAACACGCCTACATCTCGCCGGTGCTGACCGCGCACCCGACCGAGGTGCAGCGAAAGAGCATCCTCGACGCCGAACGCGCGGTCGCCGAGCTGATCGGCCAGCGCGAAGACCTGTTCACCGACGAGCAGCGGCGCGAGAACGAGGAACTGTTGCGCGCGCGCGTCACCCAACTCTGGCAGACGCGCATGCTGCGCACCGCCAAGCTGACCGTCGCCGACGAGATCGAGAACGCGCTCGGCTACTACCCGAGCACCTTTCTGCGCGAGATCCCGCGCCTGTACCGCGACCTCGAACGTGCCCTGCCCGGGCATGCGCTCGCGCCCTTCCTGCGCATGGGCCACTGGATCGGCGGCGACCGCGACGGCAACCCCTTCGTCGACGCGCGCACGCTGCGCCGGGCGCTGGCGCGCCAGAGCGAGACCGCGCTGCGTTTCTACCTCGACGAGGTGCACGCGCTCGGGGTCGAGCTGTCGACGAGCGCGATGCTGGCGCCGGTGACGCCCGAGATGCAGGCGCTGGCCGAACGTTCGCCCGACACCAGCGTGCACCGCCTGGACGAGCCCTACCGGCGCGCGCTGATCGGCCTGTACGCGCGCCTGGCGGCGACGCTGCAGGCGCTGACCGGCACCGAGGCGCTGCGCCACGCGGTCGCGCTGCAGCCGGCTTACGCCAGCCCCGACGAGTTCCTCGCCGACCTGCGGGTCGTCGAACGTTCGCTGCGCCACCACCACGCGCAGGCGCTGATCGCGCCGCGGCTGGCGCCGCTGATGCGTGCAGTGCAGGTCTTCGGTTTCCACCTCGCGACGCTGGACCTGCGCCAGAGCAGCGACAAACACGAGGCCGTGGTCGCCGAGCTGCTGCGCGTGGCGCGGCTGGAAGACGACTACGCGGCGCTGGACGAGCCGGCGCGGCGCACGCTGCTGCTGCAGCTGCTGGACGACGCCCGCCCCTTGCGCGTGCGCGGCGCGGCCTATTCCGAACTGGCGACGAGCGAGCTGGAGGTCTTCGAGACCGCGCGCGAAGGACGCGAGCGTTTCGGCCGCGAGGCGCTGCGCCACTACATCATTTCGCACACCGAGGACGTCTCCGACCTGCTCGAGGTGCTGCTGCTGCAGAAGGAAGCCGGCCTCTTGCGCGGCACGCTGGACCGCGACGCCGTCGCCGACCTGATCGTCGTGCCGCTGTTCGAGACCATCGCCGACCTGCGCCAGGCCAGCGCGATCATGCGCGCCTATTACGCGCTGCCGGGCATCACGCAGATGGTGGTGCGCAGCGGCGCCGAACAGGACGTGATGCTGGGCTACAGCGACAGCAACAAGGACGGCGGCTTCTTCACCAGCAACTGGGAGCTCTACCGCACCGAGGTCGCGCTGGCCGAGTTCTTCGGCGCGCTCGGGCGCGAGCACGGCATCCGGCTGCGCCTGTTCCACGGCCGCGGCGGCACCGTCGGCCGCGGCGGCGGCCCCAGCTACCAGGCCATCCTGGCGCAGCCGCCGGGTTCGGTCGACGGCCAGATCCGGCTCACCGAACAGGGCGAGGTCATCGCCTCCAAGTACGCCAACCCCGAGATCGGCCGTCGCAACCTGGAGACGCTGGTCGCGGCGACGCTGGAAGCGACGCTGCTGCACCCGACCAAGAGCGCGCCCAAGTCCTTCCTCGAAGCCGCGGCGCAGATCAGCGAAGCGAGCTTCGGCGCCTACCGCCAGCTGGTCTACGAGACCCCGGGCTTCGTCGACTGGTTCTTCGCCGCGACGCCGATCCGCGAGATTGCCGAGCTCAACATCGGCTCGCGTCCGGCCTCGCGCAAGGCGACCCGTGCGATTGAGGACCTGCGCGCCATCCCCTGGAGCTTCTCCTGGGGCCAGTGCCGGCTGGCGCTGCCGGGCTGGTACGGCTTCGGCGCGGCGATCGAGGCCTTCCTGGGCGACGAGGCGACACAGGGCGCGCGGCTGGAACTGCTGCGGCGCATGCACCGCCAGTGGCCCTTCTTCCGCACCCTGCTGTCCAACCTGGACATGGTGCTGGCCAAGACCGACCTGCGCATCGCCGCGCGTTATGTCGAGCTCGTCGAGGACAAGCGTGCGGCCAGACGCATCTACGCGACGATCCGCGCCGAGTGGGAGCGGGCCGGCCGCGCGCTCGAGCAGATCACCGGCGAGAGCACGCGGCTGCAGGCCAATCCGTCGCTGGCGCGCTCGATCGAGCACCGCTTTCCCTACCTCGACCCGCTGAACCATCTGCAGGTCGAACTGATGCGGCGTTTCCGCCAGCGCAAACCCGACGCCGCCGCCGACGACCCGGCGCTGGCGCGGCTGCAGCGCGGCATCCACATCTCGATCAACGGCGTAGCCGCCGGGCTGAGAAATACAGGGTGAGGACGAGAAGACGTGCCTGCGCACGTCTTCTCGCTGCACCCTGGACGCGAGCTCTGCGAGCGGCCGGCTGAGGACGTGTGGACCTGCCTGCGCAGGTCCACACGCTGCAGCCGGGGCACGAGCTCTGCGAGTGCCGGGGTGAGGACGAGAAGACCTGCCTGCGCAGGCCCACACGCTGCAGGCGGGGCACGAGCTCTGCGAGTGCCCGGCTGAGGACGCCTCAGCCCTCCCCCAGCGCCTCCCGCACCGCGGGCAGCTGACGCCGCGACACCGCCAGCCACTCGTCGACCGGGGCCACGCGCACGGCCCTGCCTTCGTCGTCGTCGCGCGGCTCCAGCGCGCGCACGGCAGCCTTGGCGACGATGGCGTTGCGGTGGATGCGCAAAAAGCCCGCGCCCAGGCGCTGCTCCAGTTCGGCCAGCGGCTCGTCGAGCTGAAAGCTGCCCGAAGGCGTGCGCAGCAGCACCGACTTGGCCTCGGCCTTCAGATAGAGCAGCTCGGCCAGCGGCACACGCAGCAGCCGGCCCCGTTCGCTGACGACGAGCACCGGCCCGGCCGCCGGCGGCTGCGGTGGTGCTGCCGGCACGCGGCGCGCGGCGACGCGCTCCAGCGCCGCCTGCAGCCGCTCCAGCCGCACCGGCTTGGTCAGGTAGTCGACGGCCTCGACGTCGAAGGCTTCGAGCGCGTGTTCGCCGTGGGCGCTGACGAAGACCACCGCCGGCCGCCGCGGCAGGCCCTGCAGCGCCGCGGCCAGCGCCAGCCCGCCGCGGCCGGGCATGCGCACGTCCAGCAGCAGCAGGTCCACCCGCTCGCGCCGCAGCCAGGCCATCGCCTCCTCGGCGCTGGCGGCCTCGCCGGCGATGGCGAGCAGCGGCTGCGCCACCGCGCCCAGCAGCGTGCGCAGGCGCAGCCGTGCCAGCGGCTCGTCGTCGACGATCAGCACCGATAGCGGCGCAGCGGGCGTGGTCACAGCGGCAGCACGATGCGCGCGTGGTACTCGCGGCCTTCGCGCCAGACCTCGAGGTCGGCGGCCACGTCGTGCAGCAGGTGCAGGCGCTCGCGCACGTTGTCCAGCGCGATGCCGTGGCCCGGCGCCGAAGGCCGGTCGGCGACGGTGTTGCTGACGGTGACCACCGCCTGGCCGCGACGCTGCGCCGTCGTGATGCGGATGCGCCCGCCCTCGGCCGCGGGTTCGACGCCGTGGCGCACCGCGTTCTCGACCAGCGGCTGCAGCACCAGCGGCGGCACGCGGGCATGCCCGGCACCGGCGTCCAGCTCCCATTCGACGGCGATGCGCTCGCCGTAGCGCGCCTGCTCGATCGCCAGGTAGGCGCGTGCGAGCTCGATCTCCTCGGCCAGCGCGACCGAGTCGCCGACCTCGGCGAGCGCGACCCGGAACAGCTCGGCCAGGTCCTCCAGCACGCGCTCGGCGCGCGCCGGGTCGACCTGCACCAGCGCGAGCGCAGTGTTGAGCGCGTTGAACAGGAAGTGCGGCCGGATGCGCGACTGCAGCTCGACCAGGCGCGCGCTGGCGTCGGCCGGCACGGCGCTGCGTGCGCGCAGGTCCAGCCACAGCCACAGCAGCGCAGCGAAACCGGCACCGGCCAGTGCGATGCCGGCCAGGCGCAGCCCGCCGGCGGTGTCGGCGACGCCGATCGCGACCAGCGGCGCCCAGGCCGCCAGCGCGCAGACGGCGCCGGCCAGCAGCACCGTGCCGGCGCGCGCACCGGGCGACAGCCGCGCCAGCAACCGCTTCGACGAGCAGACCAGCACCAGCCAGGCCAGCGTGCCGCTGGCGCCGGCAAAGGCGCTGGCCGCCGCGCGGGCCAGCCAGTCGGTCGCGCTGTCGGCCTGGGCCAGCGAAACCACCGCCAGCACCGCCAGCACCAGCAGCCCGGCGCGAAGCGCCAGCGCCGGGTGGCAGACGTCGAAGGCCGAGGCCAGCCGCGCTTCGTCGCGCGCACGTTCGTCGGCCAGGCGTTCGAAACGGCTGGGCGCAAAACCGAGGCTGCGGCCCGCCGGCCAGGTGTCGTGCCAGACACCGTCCCGCGGCGAGTCGCCGCTGGTGGAGTCGGGGCCGGCGTCTTTCATCGCCGCCGGATAATACGGAGTCCCGCCGCGCCCGCGGCCCCTGCTTCCAGCCCACCCCCGCATGTCAGCGAATCCCCTCGACAACAAGTCCCAGGCCTGGTCGGCGCTGTTCAGCGAACCGATGAGCGAGCTCGTCAAGCGCTACACCGCCAGCGTCGGCTTCGACCAGCGCCTGTGGCGCGCCGACATACAGGGCAGCCTGGCGCACGCCGAGATGCTGGCCGCGCAAGGCATCATCGCCGCCGCCGACCTGGACGCCATCCGCCGCGGCATGGCGCAGATCGTCGAGGAGATCGAGGCCGGCCGCTTCGAGTGGAAGCTGGAGCTCGAAGACGTGCACCTGAACGTCGAGGCGCGGCTGACGCAGCTGGTCGGCGACGCCGGCAAGCGCCTGCACACCGGCCGCAGCCGCAACGACCAGGTCGCGACCGACGTGCGCCTGTGGCTGCGCGGCGAGATCGACGGCCTCTCGACGCTGTTCATCGAACTGCAGCGGGCGCTGGTCGAACTGGCCGCCGGCCACACCGAGACCGTGATGCCGGGCTTCACCCACATGCAGGTGGCGCAGCCGGTCAGCTTCGCCCACCACCTGCTGGCCTACGTCGAGATGTTCGCGCGCGACGCCGAACGCCTGGCCGACGTCAGGAAGCGCTGCAACCGCCTGCCGCTGGGCGCCGCCGCACTCGCCGGCACCAGCTACCCGCTGGACCGCGAGCGTGTCGCGAAGACGCTGGGTTTCGACGGTGTCTGCCAGAACAGCCTGGACGCGGTCAGCGACCGCGACTTCGCGCTCGAGTTCTGCGCCTTCGCCTCGATCGCGATGGTGCACGTCTCGCGCCTGGCCGAAGAACTGGTGCTGTGGATGAGCCAGAACTTCGGCTTCATCGACCTGGCCGACCGCTACTGCACCGGCTCGTCGATCATGCCGCAGAAGCGCAACCCCGACGTCGCCGAGCTGGCGCGCGGCAAGAGCGGCCGAGTCGTCGGCCACCTGATGGCGCTGATCACGCTGATGAAGGGCCAGCCGCTCACCTACAACAAGGACAACCAGGAGGACAAGGAGCCGCTGTTCGACACCGTCGACACGCTGCGCGACACCGTGCGCATCCTGGCCGAGATGATCGGCGGCATCCGCGTCAAACCCGAGGCGATGGAGCGCGCCGCGCGCCGCGGCTACGCCACCGCCACCGACCTCGCCGACTACCTCGTGAAGAAGGGCCTGCCCTTCCGCGACGCGCACGAGGTCGTGGCGCACGCGGTCAAGGTCGCGATCGGGCGCGGCGTCGACCTGTCCGAGCTGTCGCTGGCCGAGCTGCAGGCTTTCAACCCAGCGGTTGGCGACGACGTCTTCGCGGTGCTGACGCTGGTGGGCTCGCTGAACGCGCGCAACGTCGTCGCCAACCGCTGGGTTGAAAGCCTGCAGCT
>NZ_NRRU01000119.1 GCF_016583785.1 Rubrivivax gelatinosus
GCCGGGGCCGGGCCGGCCGGCGGGCAGCGTGTCGTGCACCTGGTGGCGTGCCACCAGCACCAGGAAACGGTCGCGCTGCGCGTCGGAGCCGTCGTGCAGCGGGTGCTCGCCGAGCGTGAAGATCGTGCCGGCCGCCGCGTTGCGCCACGGGCCGCGAGCCCGGCCGCGTGCCGCCGCGGCCGTCAGCGCCTGCAGCCGGCGGTTCGCCAGTTGCTGCCCGTGTTCACGCGTCGGGTAGGCGTAGCCCTCGAACACCTCGACCTGTTCCAGCCGGAGCGGGGCGTCGAGGCCGGCGCCGACCGGGCGCAGCGAGCAGCTGCGGTCGTCGCGGCTGGCCCAGCGCAGCGTGTTGGCGTGCAGCCGGCGGCCGGCCGACCAGCGTACCAGCCCGTCGCGCGGCACGGCGGCGCTGCTCTGGGCATAGGGCACGAGCGGCTGGGGGGCGACGGCGAAGGCGTGCTCGTGGTCGGCGATGACGAGCCGGTGCCGGCCCAGGGCCGGTGACCCGGGCTCGGCTTCGTGTTCGAACCAGTGGAACAGGCCTTCTTCCAGCAGCAGCCGCTCGACGAAGTCCTGGTCCGACTCGTGTGCCTGCACGCAGACGCCGCGGCGCGGATAGGCGGCGCGCTCGGCCAGGTCCCAGCGCCAGGCCGGCGGCGGCGACAGGCCGGGCACGCTGCGCCCCAACACCTGGTCGACGATGTCGGGCACGCTCGCGTCGTGGAAGACCCAGGCCTGCTGACGCAGGCCGAGCAAGGCGAACCAGGGCTCAAGCAGCAGCCGCAGCCGTGCCAGCCCGCCGTCGCTGCCCAGCCAGCCGGCTTCGCTGATCTGGCCGTGGTACGGGCGGCGCGCGTGTTCGCCCTCGGGCGTCAGCAGACCCAGCAGCGCCGGGTTGCCGACCAGCGCGTCCAGGTCCAGCCCCATGTCGTCGGCCAGCGCGACCAGCTCGATGCGAAAGCCGGTCGCATGGTCCGGCGGCTGGGGCGCCAGCGGGCGCCGCAGGCGGGGCGGTGGCGCCAGACGGGGGTCAGGGCAGGGGCCGACGGCTTCCCAGATCGTGGCGCTTTCGACCCGCAGCGCTGCGCTCTGGATCACGGTCTGCAGCGTCAGCAGGCGGCCGTGATCGAACAGGCCGTCGGCCGCCGTGCCGGCACCACCCGCCGGCGCGCTGGCCGCCGTCATCGCCGGCGCCCCCGGCCGCATGCGGCCGGGGGCCACTGGTGCCGGTGTGCCTGCCGTGCCCGGCGCGCAGCGGCGGCACGACGGGCCGGCAATAGGGCGCGGGCGTGGTCGATGGGGGGCACGGGTGAAGTCTCGGAGTCCGATCCCGATCCCGACCCTGACCCCGCCCCCGACCCAGAAGCCGAAGCCGAAGCCGAAGCCGAAGCCGAAGCTGGAGCTGGAGCTGGAGCTGGAGCTGGAGCTGGAGCTGGAGCTGGAGCCGGACCCGGACCCGGACCCGGACCCGAGCATGTGCCCGCTCCCGCTCCCGCTCCCGCTCCCGTGGTCGTGGTCGTGGTCGTGCCTGCGCCTGCGCCGGTGCTGTTGCTGTTGCTGTTGCTGGTTCCGTTGCCGGTGCTACTGCCTTTGCCCACGCTCATTCCCGTGCCGGTGATCGTGTCCAGCGGCGAGGTCGGTCCGACTGCCGACTGCAGCCGGGCCAGCGCGAACAGCCCGTCGTGCAGGCGGCTGCGCACGTGTTCGGGCGCCGTGTCCGGCGAGCCCGGCCGGTCCGGCTGGGGCGGTGCCAGCATGCCGTTGCGGTCGCTGCCGCTGCTGGCGGATGCGGCCAGCCGTTCGCACAGCGCCAGCAAGCGCCTGACCGTTTCCGCCGGGGCCGTCGTCCGGTCGTCTTCCGCTTCCGTGGTTTGCACGGGCTTACCGCCGTGGGTGGCCTTCTGCTGCTTGGCCGGCGGGCCGTCTGCCGGCACCGGGTGCGGCGTCGTGCACGGCTCCAGGCGACGGTCTTCGTCGACGGGGCTTCCGGGCGGCTGGCGTCGGCGGCGCTGCGCACCCGCGCCAGCAGCTGCGCGCCGGCGCCGAGGCCTTGTCCCGGGTGGGCGTGTCATCGCTACGCCTCGCCCGGGGTCGGGAACAGCAGGTAGCCGGCATCGTCGCGGTCGCAGGCGGCGGGGCGCGACAGCAGATAGCCGTCCAGACCCAGCCGCGACGGCGCCTGGTGCCGCAGGCCGGCGGCGGGAACATCGCAAGCCCGCAACACCAGCCGCAGCTCGACCTCGATCGTGCGGCCCAGCAGCAAGGCCAGCCAGTTGCCAAGCGCTGCGGCGCCTGCGCTGCCCGGCAGCAGGCTCTCGAAGCCCGCGCGTGGCAACGGGCCGATGTCGATCCGGACCCGCAGGTCGTGCTGCCAGGCCCTGCCGCCGGCGATGGCGTCGCGGCCGAGCGCCACCGCGCGCAGTCCCAGCCGGCCCTGGGCGGCGGGCGGCAGGCTGTACCAGTGGCCGATCCATTGCCGCACCCGCACCGGGGCGGCCAGGAAGTGGCCGAGCACGCGCTCGACGGCCTCGGCGCTGGCCCGCGGTGTCTGCAGCGCCGCACTGTGGAAAGCCAGACAGGCCGGTGGGATGACGCCCGTGCCGGCTCGGCTGGCCGCGCCGGGGGCGCCGTCGACGCCGGCGAGCGCCAGCAACATGCGCTGCAGCGCGTCGCGCCGCGGCGTCTCGACCCGTAGTGCCAGCCGGCTGTGGCGCCAGGCGCGATAACCGAGGGCTGCGAGCCGATGCACGAACAGGTCGAGAAAGGCGCCGGGCGCCGGGTCCTGGCGTTCGAGCAGCAGTTCGGTGTAGAGCGAGGGCAGCGTGCCGTGCACGCCGAGCAGGGAACCGAATGCCGGCACCAGTTCGACGCAGGGCCCCGTTTCGCTGTCGTTGCCGTGGCGTTCCAGCGCCTCGATCTCGCCAGTCGGCGGCGACAACGACAGCGAGTTGCGACAGTGCAGCCGCGGCGACAGTTCGTCGCCGTGTTCGCCCAGCCAGCGCTGCAGCAGGCGCAAGGCCGGATACAGGCCATGGCTGCCGGGAGCCGCAAACAGCCGCTCGATCGGCGCGGAGCCGGTGCAGGAGCCGATGCAGGAGCCGATGCAGGAGGCGGGCGCGGCTGTGTGCATGGTGAAAGGCTGGTCCCGTTCAGGCCTGCACTTCGCGCCCGGTGCGGCATCCACCGTCGAACAAGGTTCTGCCGTCGGCGACCGTCAGCAGCAGGCGGGTGAAGGTGTTGACCGGCGTGCGCCGCGCGAAACACTCCGACAGCAGGCGGCCGAACAGCCCGACGCCGGTGCCGACGAAAGCGGCTTCGGCCACCGTGATCCGGATGTCGGTGCCGTGCACGAGACTGGGCGTCGGCGGCCCCGGCAGCCAGCTGCTGGCGGGCCGCTGGTCCATCGCCAGCAGGCCGTCGACGATGCGCTGCACCGAAGCGTCGGCGCCGCGGGCGTGCAGCGCCAGCAGTTCCTTGACGCCGTCCAGGCTGGCGGCCCCCGACGTTTGCCGCGCCAGCGCCAGGTGCGAGACCAGCCGCCACAGGCTGTCGGTGCCACGCTGCAGGCGCCGGCTGGCCGAGGGCCGGCGCAGCAGCACGATCTCGTCGGCGAGCGTGCCGCCGTCGGCGTGCAGGTCACCACCGGGCTGGCCGATCGACAGCAGTTCGGGCAGGTCGCGGTTGCTGGCGCAGACGTCGATCGACAAGGTCTCGCTCGCGGCCAGCGACGGGTCCAGGCCCTGGTCGACGAGCACCAGTTCCAGCTCGTGGCCGGGGTCGAGTTCGGCGCGCTGCGGGTCGCGCCGAACGCTCCAGCAGGCGCTGGCTTGCGGCCCCGTCAACGAGGCATGGCGCAGCGAATACAGCGGCGGCAGTTCCGCCGCCTGCTCGCCGTCGTCGCACAGCCGGCGGCGGCGCACGCGTTCGACCGCGAGTACTTCGTAGGCCGCGGGCCGGCGGGCGTCGACGACGACGGCATAGGCCTCCGATGCCTGCGTGACGCGAATCGGCTCGGCGCGCTGGCGAAACAGGTTGACCACCGGTGTGCAGCCCAGCACCAGCTGCCGTTCGTTCAGGCCCTCGAGCGCGGCCCAGGGCGCGGCCTCTCCGGGACGTGGCGCACGCAGCGCGTACAGCAGCGTCACCCGGCGTTGTGCACCGCCCGGCGCCCGCGGCAGCGGCAGGTCGACGAAGTCGAACTTCTCCGGGAAGGCAAAGTACTCGGTCAACAGCCGGTCGGCGGCCCCGCTTCGGTCGTCGCCGTCGACGAGTGCGTGTTCGGCACCCAGCCCGACCGGGCGCGGCCGGTGCGTGTCGGACAGCGCGAGCGGCTGGCCGCTGCCGGTGTCGAGCAGCATGCCGGCCGTGTGGTCCAGCCAGGCCGAACGCAACGCCGCCGCCTGCGAAGGCTGGGCGTCGATGAAGACACGCAGCGCCGGCAGCCCCAGCGTGTCCCAGCGCGCCGCTGCCGAAACGAGTTCGAGTTCGACCCTGAACCAGGCCGCGGTGCCGGCCGGCGCGGCCCCCGGCAGCGAGGCCTCGCCGGGCCGGTGCAGCCCGGCGTGCACGATGCGCAGCGGTGCCAGCGCCAGGTCGTAGCCGGTCGTGAAGCGGCACGGCACGCCGCGCACCGGCGCGCTGTGCAGCAGGGTGCCGCGCGGGATGCGGCGCGCGCTGCTGATCTGGCTGAGGCCGCGGTCGGCGACGAAACGCGCGATGCTGCACGACGGGAAGGGCTGCAGCACCAGCGGGTTCAGCAGTTCGAGCAGCGCTTCGCTGACCAGCGGGAACTCATCGTCCAGACGCTGATGCAGGCGCGCCGCGAGCAGTGCGAACGACTGGATCAGGCGTTCGACGTGCGGGTCTTCGAGCAGGTCGCCGCTGGTCGACAGGCGCCCGGCGATGCGCGGGTAGCGGCGCGCGAAGGTCTGCGCCGCCTCCTCGAACCAGGCGAGTTCACGCTCGTAGTGCGGCAGCAGCGTCTGCATCGTCGCCCCGGCTGCGTCAGCACCCAAACCTGCCGCCGGCCGCCGGCACGACCGCGTAGCGCTGCGTGCCGGCCAGCAGTTCGGCGTCGAAGCGCACCGGCTCGACCGCAGCCTGCAGCCGCAGCCGGGCCTCGATCGTGAACACCAGCCGCCGGTCGGCACCGCGGCGCACGCCGACCACGACCTCGGCCAGCCGGCGCTCGTGCGCGACCAGCGTCTGGCGTATGCGTTCGGCGATGCGGCGCCGGGAGTGGTCGCTGTCGGCGCATTCGGTGCCGACGTCTGCCATGCCCAGCGCCAGCACCGACCGGGCGACACGAGGGCGGCCCTGCAGGCGCTCGGCCGTCCAGGCGCTGCGTGTGTTCAGCAGGCCCTCCAGGTCGCGCGCCAGGGCCTGTTTGATGCGCTCCAGCGGCCAGCGCGGCAGCGTGCCGGCGGCCGCGCCCCCGTCGCCCGCGTGGCCCAGCAGCTTGTCGAGCAGCGACGGAGCGTGCACCACGGCCTCAGACGGCGATGTTGCGGCGCAGGTCCCAGCCGGCGACGCCGGTGCTCGTCGCCGAGCCGTCGAGCTTGTGCTGCTTGTACTCCCAGGTCACCTTGCCGTACTTCAGGCCGAAGGTCTCGGCCGGGAGTTCGTCCTCGTCGACGACGGTCTCGACCGAGGACACGACGACGTCCTCGAGCACGATGCGGTAGTAGTCGATGCGCGACTGCGAGGTGGCGGTCGCGCTCTTGCCGCCATAGGCGCGGTAGAAGGTCACCAGCACCTTGGGATAGAGCGTGCCGGCCGAGGCCGCACGCAGCAGCTTGGGCGTGGAGCGGTCGATCAGCTTGGTGAACAGCATCTCGGCGTGTTCGGTGCGTTCGGCGGTGTGGCCGCCGGCCGACGAGGCCGTCGAGGACTTGGGCTGGAAGACGCGGTGGCGGAACGACGAGACTTCGATCTCGTTGCTGTGCGTGCTGTCGCTGCTGTCGCCTTGCAGCTCGCTGGCGCCGTCGAACTTCACGTAGATGTCTTTCATGCGGGGCTCCGTGCAAAAAAGGGTGGGGGACGGGCCCGGTGCGGCCGGGCCGGGACCTGAGGGTCAGCGGCTGCCGGCGGGCGTCAGTTCGGCGACCAGGCGCAGCGAGACCGAGAGTTCGTCGAGCTGGAAGTGCGGCCTGACGAAGGCCACCGCGCGATAGGCGCCGGCGCGGCCCGGGATCTCCGAGACCTGGACCGCGGCTTCGCGCAACGGGTAGGCGGCCTTGGTCTCCTGGGTCGCGTTGTCGTCCTCGACGACGTACTGGCGGATCCAGCGGTTCAGGAACTCCTCGACGTTGGCCGCCGAGGCGAAGCTGCCGACCTTGTCGCGCATCATCGCCTTCAGGTAGTGGGCGATGCGGCAGACGCTGAAGACGTACTGCAGCTGCGCCGCCAGCGCGGCGTTGGCGTTGGCCGCCTCGCTGTCGTAGCGCCGCGGCTTGTGCACCGACTGCACCGCGAAGAAGGCGGCGTAGTCGGTGTTCTTGCAGTGCACCAGCGGCACGAAGCCGAGGTCGGAGAGCTCTTTCTCGCGCCGGTCGGTGATCGCGATCTCGGTCGGGCACTTCAGTGCGTGTTCGCCGTCGTCGGTCTTGAAGCCGTGCGTCGGCAGGTCCTCGACCAAGCCGCCGCCTTCGACGCCGCGGATCGCCGCGCACCAGCCGTAGGACTCGAACGCGGCGCTCAGCCGCGCAGCCAGCGCGTAGGCGGCGTTGACCCAGAGGTAGCGCGAGTGGTCGCTGCCGTCGACACGCTCGACGAAGTTGAAACCCTCGACCGTCGTGCCGTGGCGCGCATCGAAGGGCAGGCGGCCGAGGAAACGCGGCAGCACCAGGCCGACGTAGCGTGCGTCCTCGCTCTCGCGCAGGCTCTTCCACTTGGCGTACTCGACGGTGTCGAACACCTTGGCCAGGTCGCGCGGGCGCGACATCGAGGTGAAGTCGTCGAGGCCGAAGAGTTCGGCCGAGGCCGCGGCGATGAAGGGCGCGTGCGCCGCCGCCGCCACGTGCGAGAGCTGTTCGACCAGGTACAGGTCTTCGGCGCCGCGGCCGATTTCGTAGTCGCCGATCAGCGTGCCGAAAGGTGCGCCGCCGAAGCTGCCGAACTCTTCCTCGTAGACCTTCTTGAACAGCGCCGACTGGTCGAAGTCGATCGCGGTGGAGAAGTCGCGCACCAGTTCCTGCCGGGTCGCGTCCAGCATCTTGATCTTCAGCGTCGCACCGGTCGAACTGTGGTGGCAGAGGTAGTGCAGGCCGGTCCAGCTGGCTTCCAGGCGCTGGAAACGCGGGTGGTGCATCACCTCGCTGAGCTGGGCCGAGATCAGCTCGTCGATCTCGGCGATGCGGGCGTCGAGCGCCACGCTCAGGTTGTCGGAGACGACGACGGTGCCGGCCATGACCTCGTGCACCAGCTCGGAGATCAGGTCGCAGGCGCGCCGGTGTTCGGCATCCGTTCGGGCGACGCGGCTGTCGCGCACGATGTGGTCGAGCAGCCCGCTGCCCAGCGTCGCGGCTTCGGGCAGGGCGAGGGCGGCGGTGTTCATCGGCTCGCTCCGTCGGGGGTGGTGTCGGGGCCCGTGTCGGGGCCGGCGTCGTGGCTGAGCGCGGCCAGCGCGCTGCGGTCGCGCAGCAGCTCGGCCAGCAGGTCCTCGAGGCGGTCGTTGCCGGCCATCTTGTTGCGCAGGTCCGAGAGCCGGGTGCGTGCCGCCAGCAGCTGCCGCAGCGGCTCGACCTGCTGAACGACGGCCTCGGGGCGGAAGTCCTCCAGCCGCTGGAAGCCGAGTTCGACGGCGAACTCGCCGCCGCCCGGCGCGAGCCGGTTGGGCACCCGAAAGCGGGCCGTCGGTGCCATGCCCTGCAGCACGTCGTCGAAGTTGTCGAGGTCGACCTGGACGAACTTGCGCTCCTTCAGGCGGCTGCGGGCCGCGTCGCCGCCGCCGCTGCCGGTACCACTGAAGTCGCCGATGACGCCGACGACGAAGGGCAGCTCCTTGCGTTCGATCGCGTCACCGACCTGGACGTCGTAACTGAGGCGCACGCGCGGTGGGCGCACCTTCTCCAGCCGTGCCTGGACGCTCGGGTGTCTGCTCATCTCGGTCCTTCCGGTTGGGGCGCTGTCAGCGCAGGCGGTCGAAGGGGTTGGGCGCGGGCAGGGCGGCGGGCACCGGCGGGCGCAAGGTCGCCGCGGCTTTGTCGCTGTTGCGTGCGGCGCCGGTCGCAGCCGTCGCGGCCGTGGCGGCCGCGGAGGCAGCCACCGCGGTTGCTGGCGCTGTGGTGGTCGCCGGGGCGACCTTGGTGGCCGTGGCGCGCGCCGGGCGTGGCCGGTTGCGGGCCGGCGCCGTGGCCACGGGCTCGGGCGGCGGCACCAGCACCGGCTCGCCCAGCGTGTCGCGCAGCAATCGCGTCAGCGTCGCGGCCTCGCTGCGGGTGTCGCCCGGCAGGCCTTCGGCGTGTTCGCGCAGCCTCACCAGGGCCACGGTGGACACCCGCAGCCCGCTGACGGCCAGGATGCCCTGGGCGACGCGGTCCTGTGGGTCGCGCTGCATGGCTTCCTGGGCGGCGACGATGGCGTTGCCGTGTTCGCCGCTGCGGAAGTAGTCCTCGGCCAGGTGCAGCCAGGGCTGCTTGTCGGCCGGGTAGGCGCGGCTGGCCTGCTGCCATTGCAGCCGCGCCCGTTCGGGCTCGCCCTGGGCCCGTGCCTGTTCGGCCTGTTTCAGCAGTTCGTCCAGGGGGCGCGTGGCGGTGGCCTCGCGGCTGCCGGACGCACAGGCGGCCAGCAGGCTGGCGCCGAGCAGCGTGGCCGCGCTCAGCGCCACGGCCGTTCGGCTGCGGTGGCGCGGCGGGGGCGGCAGGGCAACGGATTTCATGCGGGGTCCTCCTGCGGCAAAAAGGGGCGGGCTGGCGCTCGTGATGAACGTCATCCCGCTTCCGGTGCGACGAACTCTAGGTTCTGGCCTGCGCCGGCGATTCCCCCTCTGGGGCCGCTCTCCCGGGGGGCCCGCGGCCGGGCGGAAAACGGATGCAATGGCAGCCGTGGAGGGACCCGATGCCGATCGCTCATCGTTTGTGCAGCGTGCTGATGTCGTACACGCCATTCATGCCCTTGGCGCTGCTCGCCGGCTGTGCCGCCGCGGGCGAGGCCGCGCCCTCGGCCTTCACGCGGGCACTGGCAGCGGTCGGTCTGATGCAGCCGCCGGCACCGGCACCGGCGCCCGAGGCCGTGGTCGAGCTGCACGCCAGCGCCGCGCTCAACGCGGCGCCCGACGGCGTCGCGGTGCCCACCGTCGTGCAGCTGCGCTGGCTCGATGACCCGGCGGCCTTCCGGCGCGCGGGCTACGAGCAGCTGGCCGCTTCGCACGGCGCACACGAACTGATCCTCGTGCCGGGGCGCACGCTGTCCTGGCGCGAAGCGGTGCCGCCCGGCGCGCGTGCGCTCGGTGTCGTCGCGTTCTTTCGCGCCCCGGCGGCCGGGCGCTGGAAGCTCGCTTTCGGCCTGCCGGCGAGCCGGCCGATCCGGCTGTCGCTGCACCAGTGCGCGATCGCGGTGGTGTCCGGCACCGCGATCGAAACCCCGGACGCCGAACGAACCGGAGACCTGCGATGCATGACAGCGGACTGATCATCGATGCGCCGATGGCGCGCCGCACCGAGGCCTGGGCCTTGCCCGCGTCGCCCGGCGGCCCCCGCCTCGGCCCGACCTGGGCACGCGGCACCGCGCGCACCGCGCCCGGCCCTGGCGAGCCGGCCCTGCCATGAGCGCCGCGGCCAAGATCCTCTGGGGCGAGGGCCTGTTCCTGCGGCCCCAGCACTTCCAGCGCCAGGACGCCTACCACGAGGCCCGGCTGGTGCAGGCGATGCGCCTGCTGCAGCCGCATGCCTGGGGCCTGGCCCGGCTGGAGGTCGACGAAGACGGCCTGGCGGCGGGCGTGCTGCGTGTGCTCGAGCTGCAGGCGGTGCTGCCCGACGGCGAACTGGTCAACGCGCCGCGCGAGGACGAACTGCCCGAGCCGGTGGCACTGGACGCGCAGGGCGGCGTCAGCTTCGTCTTCTGCGTCGCGCTGGCACCGCTGCGGCCCGACGCCAGCAACTACGACAGCGGCGACGAGCGCCGTCCGGCGGCACGTTACGCCTCGCACGCGCTGGCGGCGGCCGACTGGTTCACCGGCGCGCCCGAGGCCGAGCTCGTCGTGCTGCGCCGCCGGCCGGTGCTGCAGCCGGCGGCCGACACCGGCTGTACCTTGCCGCTGCTGCGGCTGCGCCGCCGGGCGGCGGGTGGTTTCGAAGTCGACCGCAGTTTCATCGCGCCGGCGCTGCAGATCGCGGCGGTGCCGGCCCTGCTGGCGCTGCGCCGCCATGCGCTCGACCTGCTGCAGGCCAAGGTGGCGGCGCTGCAAGGCCTGCAGCGCGAGCCGGCGCAGCACGTGATCGAGTTCCGCTCCGGCGACGTCGCTTCGTTCTGGCTGCTGCAGACGGCGTGTGCCGCCTACGCGCGCCTGTCGCAGCTGGCGCCGGGCGCGCACCCGGCGCAGCTTTTCGCCTGCCTGGTCGAGCTGACAGGTGCGCTGCTCAGCTTCTCCCACCGGCGCACGCTCGCCGATCTGCCGGCGTACACGCACGAGCGGCCGGAGCCGGCGTTCGCCGCGCTCGACACCCTGCTGCGCGACCTGCTCGAGACGGTGGTCTCGACACGCTGCGTCAGCGTGCTGTTCGAGGCGCCGCGGCCGTCGTGGTTCGTCGCCCGCCTGAGCCCGGACCGGCTCGGCCCCGGCACCGCCTTCTACCTCGGCGTGCAGGCCGACCTGCCGGCGGCGGCGCTGGTCGAAGCGGTGCCGGCCCGGCTCAAGATCGGCGCGCCGGACGACGTCGAGCGCCTGGTGCACTCGGCGGTGTCGGGCGTGCGCCTGACGCCGGCGGCGCAGCTACCGGCGGCGATGCCGCTGCGCCCTGGCGCCAGCTACTTCGTGCTCGAGCCGCACGGCGCGCTGTACGAACGCATGCTGCAGGCGCAGACCATGGCGGTCTACGCCCCAGCCGGGCTGGCGCAGCTGCGCCTGGAACTCCATGCCGTCGAGCGCTGAACGGCCAGCGGCGCCGGCCTCGCCGCTGGCGCCACCGCATCCGGACGCCGGCGCCTCCGGCGACGACCTGCTCGCGTTGTTGCACGAAGGTTTCGTCGCTGTGCAGTTGCTGCGCCGCGGCGGCGTGGCGGGTGACGGCGCCGCGTTCCGCCAGGCCGTGCTCGACTGGCTGGCCGGCGTCGAACGCGCGGCGCGCGCCCAGGACCGGCCGGCCGAGGACGTGCAGCTGGCGTGTTTTGCCTTCGTCGCGCTGGTCGACGAAGCGGTGCTCGGGTCCGCGCTGCCCTGGCGCGAGCACTGGCAGACGCGGCCGCTGCAGTTCGAGCTCTTCGGCGAACAGCTTGCCGGCGAGCGTTTTTTCGAACACCTGGAGCGCCTGCGCCAGCAGGGCCGGCGCCGGCTGGCGGTGCTGGAGGTCTTCCACCTCTGCCTGCTGCTCGGTTTCCAGGGGCGTTATGCCTTCGAGCAGCACGAGGCCCTGGGCTGGCTGACGCTGCGCCTGGGCGACGAGATCTCGCAGTGGCGCGGCGGCCGGCCGGGTTTTGCGCCGCGCTGGCAGGCGCCGGACCACGTGGTGCACCGCCTGCGCCGGCGCGTGCCGCCGTGGGTGGCGGCGCTGGCCGTCGCCAGTGTCGCGCTGCTGGCCTACGGCGCCTTGCACTGGCAGCTGACGCGCTGGACCGAGCGCGAGCTGGCGGCACGCAGCGAGGTGCTGCGCCCGCTGCCCGAGCCGCCGCACGTGACGATCACGCTGCCATGAGCGCCAGGCCGAGAAATCCGGCAAGCGCAGCCGCCTGCGCGGCCAGGCCGGGGTTCGGCCGCGGCCGGCAGCTGCTGCGGCCAGACTGCTGGGAGCCGCGTTGAGTTGGCACGACAGCGCCGTGCGCGCTGCGGCTGCAAGCTCGGCTGCGGCCGCCGCGGACCTGCTGGCCGCCGCGCTGGGTTGGTCGGGGCACGACCGGCTGCTGCACCTGGAAACCGCGCCCGGCCAGCCGGCGCTGCTGGCGGAACGCATGGCGCTGGTCGAGGCCGTCTGCGAAGGTTTCGAGCTGCGCCTGGACGCTTTGGCGGCGCCCGACGCCGACGTCACCCACCTGCTCGGCACGCCGGCCACGCTGCGCCTGCTGCAGGCCGATGGTCTCGCCCGCGGCTGGCAGGGCTGGGTCGTCGAGACGACGCGGCTGGGCCCGGTGGCCGGGTTGCTGCGCTGGCAGCTGCTGCTGCGGCCCTGGACGGCGCTGCTGCAGCGGCGCTGGAACTGCGTGCTGCACGAAGACGCCAGCGTGCGCAACATCCTCGAGCGTTTGTTCGCCACCCTGCCGCAGGCGAACTGGCGTTTCGACCTCGCCCACGAACTGCCGCGGCGCACGCTGTGCACTCAGTACGCCGAGAGCGACTGGGACTTCTGCACCCGGCTGATGGCCGAAGAAGGCCTTGCCTGGCACATCGAGCAGCTAGACGCCGCCGATGCCGACGCGGCCCAGGCCCAGGGCCTGGCCAGCCACCGGCTGGTGATCGCCGACGAACACGCCGCGCGCCGTGACCTGGGCGCCGTGCGCTTCGCTGCCGAACACCCGAGCGCATTGCAGCCCGGCCAGCGCGACGCCGTCAGCGCCTTTGCCGAACACCGGGTGCTGCAGCCCGGCGCGGTGACGGTCGGGGCCTGGTCGCCGTGCCGGGTTGCCGGCGTCGGTGCGGCGCGTGGCGGCACCGGCAGCGGCCCGCGGCTGGAGCATTACGACGGCCGCGGCCCCGAACGCGAGGCCGACCCCGCCACCGCGGCAGCGGTGGCCGAACGCCGGCTGCGCGCCTTCGAACTCGGGCGCCAGGTCTGCGCAGGCGCGGGCAGCGCGCGCCACCTCGCCGCCGGCGCGGTATTCGAACTGCACGAAGCCCCGGGCGGCGACGGCGGGCCGCGGCGCCTGCTGTTGCTGCGCGTCGAACACGAAGCCGCGAACAACCTGGGTCCGGTGGTGGCACACCGGCTGGCTGCGTCCGGCGTCGAAGCCGGGCGTTACCGCAACCGTTTCGACGCCGTGCCGGCTGCCGCGCCGCTGGTGCCGCCGCTGCGGCCGCGGCCGGCTGCGCCGGGGCTGCAGACCGCCACCGTCGTCGGTTTCGAACACGGCCTGCCCGCGGCCGACGGCGATCTGCGCGTCAAAGTGCGTTACGCCTGGCAGGACACGGCCGACCCGGGCGAGGACGGCTTCGCCGAGACGCCCTGGCCGCTGCCCGCAGCCGGTGCCGGCCGCGGCGGGGCCTGGTTGCGGGTCGCGCAGGCGGCGGCTGGCGCGGGCTGGGGCGCGGTCTTCGTGCCCCGGGTCGGCAGCGAGGTGCTGGTCGGCTACCTCGACGGCGACATCGATCGCCCGGTGGTCGTCGGTGCACTCTTCACCGGCCGCGACCCGCCACCGTACGCGGCCGGCCCCGGCTCGGCGGCCAACCATGCCGGCGTGCTGGGCGGCATCGTCAGCACCAGCGCCGTGCCTGGCGGTGCGATCTCGGGCGAATGGGTGTTCGACGACTCGACCGGCGCGCTGCGCACCCGCTTGTGCTGCCTGCCGACGCCGGCCGAACTGAGCCTGGGGCAACTGGTCACGCAGCGCAGCGGCGACAGCCGGCGCGGCGCTGCGCGCGGTTGCGGCTTCGAAGCGGCGACCGCCGGCTGGGCCAGCCTGCGCGCCGGCCGCGGCCTGTTGCTGACGACGCACCGCCGCGCGGCCCGCTACGGT
>NZ_NRRU01000120.1 GCF_016583785.1 Rubrivivax gelatinosus
CGATACAGCGTCTTCTTCGCCAGCCCGGCCCGAGAACGAAGCCAGCGATGCCGCCGTGGCGGCCGCGACCTGGCTGTTGCTCAACGAAGGGTATGCGGCGACGACGATGGAAGCAGTGGCCAAGCGCGCCGGGCTGGCGAAGAAGACGCTGTATCGCCTGGCGGCCAACCGCGAGGAACTGGTGGCCCTGGTCGTGCGCAGTTGGACCGATGGTTTCCGCCCGGCGATGGCGGTCGATGTGCACTCTGGCCCCGATGTGGTGCCGGCGCTGGCCGCGATCCTGCGGCAGGTGGCCGAACGCGTGCTGTCGGCAGAGGCCGTCGGGCTGTTCCGCCTGCTGAACACCGACTTCCCGGCCAAGCCGGAACTGCTGGCGATCTACCAGCGCAACGGCATCGAGCGCGGTCGCGCGATGCTGGCGGACTGGCTGCGGCGCCAGTGTGCCAAGGGCTTGCTGCGGGCCGAGGAGCCCGAGGTCGTCTGCGACCTGCTGCTGTCGATGGTCATCGCCGAGCCGCTGCGACAGATGGCACTGGGCCTGACGTCGCCGGTTCCCGAATGGGATCCGGGGCCGCGCATAGACCGCGCGCTGCGTCTGCTGGCCGGCCAGGCCTGTGCAACGGAGCTGGCCGGCAGGCCCTAAAACGACAAACGGCAGCTAACGCTGCCGTTCGTGGTCTACCTTGTGGCGTCCCCTAGGGGATTCGAACCCCTGTTACAACCGTGAAAGGGTCGTGTCCTAGGCCTCTAGACGAAGGGGACTGGATGCTGCGTCGTCTCGGCGAACCCCGGTTCTCCCGACGCGGAAAACCGGCTCTCTCAAAAGACAAACGACACCGTGTGGTGTCGTTTGCTTTTTTGGCGTCCCCTAGGGGATTCGAACCCCTGTTACAACCGTGAAAGGGTCGTGTCCTAGGCCTCTAGACGAAGGGGACTGATTCTTCGCACTTCTCGAACGGCGCTGATGACTTTTGGTGGAGGTAAGCGGGATCGAACCGCTGACCTCTTGCATGCCATGCAAGCGCTCTCCCAGCTGAGCTATACCCCCTTGTGAGTACGTTCAACGCCGTTCAAGCGAGACCAAGAGTATAGAACGTATTTCAGATGGATTGCAAGCGTTCGAGCACGATTTTTCTCTCGAACAGCGCCAGCACCGCGTCGATCGACGGTGTCTGCGGCCGGCCGCAGACCAGCACGCGCAGCGCCGGCGCCAGCTGCGGCATCTTCAGCTGGTGTTCGGCCAGCGTCTGCTTCATCGCCGCGGCGATCGTGGCCTTGTCCCAGGCCACTTCGGTCAGGCGCTCGCGCAGCACGCGGATCGCCGGCTTCACCGCCTCGGTGACGTAAGCCTGCAGGTCCTCGTCGCGCGGCTTGATCGGCACGTAGAGCATCTCGGCCCAGTCGGCGAGCTCGACGACGGTGGTGCAGCGGTCCTTGAACAGCGCCGCGGCATGCGTCAGCTGGTCCAGATCGCCGACCGTGACGCCGCGCGACACGAGCTGCTGCTGCACCAGGCCCGCCAGGCGCGTGTCGTCGGCCTGCTTCATGTAGTGCGCGTTGACCCAGGCGAGCTTGGCCGGGTCCCATTGCGCCGGGCTCTTGGCGAGGTGGCTGCCGTCGAACCAGCGCACCATCTGGTCGCGCAGGAACAGTTCCTCGTCGCCGTGGCTCCAGCCCAGGCGCGCCAGGTAGTTCAGCATCGCCTCGGGCAGGTAGCCGGCTTCCTGGTAGGCGGTGACGCTGACCGCGCCGCGGCGCTTGGACAGCTTCAGCCCGTCTTCGCCGAGGATGATCGGGCAGTGGCCGAAACGCGGCAGCGGCGCGCCCAGCGCGCGGAAGATGTTGATCTGCCAGGGCGTGTTGTTGATGTGCTCGTCGCCGCGGAAGACGTGGGTGATCCGCATGTCCCAATCGTCGATGACCACCGCGAAGTTGTAGGTCGGCATGCCGTCCGGGCGCAGGATGATCAGGTCGTCGATCTCGGTGTTGGAGATCATGATCGGGCCCTTGACCAGGTCGTCCCAGGCGACCATGCCCTGCGGCGGATTGCGGAAGCGCACCACCGGCTTCACGCCCTCGGGCACCGGCGGCAGCACCTTGCCCGGCTCGGGGCGCCAGCGGCCGTCGTAGCGCGTCTTCTCGCCGCGTGCACGCTGCTCCTCGCGCATCGCGTCCAGTTCCTCGGGCGCGCAGTAGCACTTGTAGGCCGTGCCCTCGGCGAGCATCTGCTCGATGACGGCGTGGTAACGCTCCAGGCGCTGCGTCTGATAGAACGGGCCTTCGTCGTATTCAAGGCCCAGCCACTTCATCGCCTCGAGGATCTGGTCGACCGATTCCTGCGTCGAGCGCTGGACGTCGGTGTCTTCGATGCGCAGCACGAACTGGCCGCCGAAGTGTCGGGCGTAGGCCCAGGAATACAGCGCGGTGCGCGCGGTGCCCAGGTGCAGGAAACCCGTCGGCGACGGGGCAATGCGGGTGCGGACGTTCATGCCAGTTTCAGTTGATCCAGGCCGCGCGCGAGGTCGGCCTTCAGGTCTTCGATGTCGTCGAGGCCGACCGCGACGCGGATCATGCCCTGGGTGATGCCGGCGGCCTGGCGCTGGGCCTCGCTCAGGCGCCCGTGCGAGGTGCTCGCCGGATGCGTGATCGTGGTCTTGGTGTCGCCCAGGTTGGAAGTGATCGAGCAGATGCGCGTCGCGTCGATGACGGCGAAGGCGCCGGCGCGTTCGCCGCGTGCGATGAAGGAGACGACGGCGCCGCCGCAGCCGTCCTGCTGCGCCATCGCCAGCGCGTGCTGCGGGTGCGATGCCAGCCCCGGGTGGTAGACCCGCTCGACCGCCGGGTGCGCCTCGAGCCAGTGCGCCAGCGCCAGCGCTCGTTCGCTCTGCGCCTTCATCCGGATCGACAAGGTCTCCAGCCCCTTGAGCACGACCCAGGCGTTGAACGGCGACAGCGTCATGCCGGCGCTGCGCATCACCGGCACGAGCTGCGCGTCGATGACCTCCACCGGGCCGCAGATGGCGCCGGCGACGACACGCCCCTGGCCGTCGAGGAACTTGGTGCCCGAGTGCACGACGAAGTCGGCGCCGAACTCGACCGGGCGCTGCAGCGCCGGGGTGCAGAAGCAGTTGTCGACCGCCAGCTTGGCGCCGCCGGCATGCGCGATCTCGGCCAGCGCGCGGATGTCGCAGGTCTCGGTCAGCGGGTTGCTGGGCGTCTCGGCGAACAGCAGCTTCGTGTTAGGGCGCATAGCGTCGCGCCACTGGGCGACCTCGGTCTGCGAGACGAAGGTGGTCTCGATGCCGAACTTGGCGAAGTCCTGGAACAGCTTGATCGTCGAGCCGAACACGCTCTGCGAGCAGACGACGTGGTCGCCGCCCTTGAGCAGCCCCAGCACCAGCAGCAGGATCGCCGACATGCCGCTGGCGGTGCCGATGCAGCCGGTCGTGCCTTCCAGCGCCGCCAGCCGGCGCTCCATCATCGTCACCGTCGGGTTGGAGAAGCGGCTGTAGACGAAAGCCTCCTCCTCGTTGGCGAAGCGACGCGCGGCGGTCTCGGCGTCGGGGTGCACGAAGCTGCTGGTGATGAACAGCGCCTCGGAGTTCTCGCCCCACTCGGTGCAGGGCAGGCCCTCGCGCACGGCCAGGGTGTCGCGGCGCGCGTCGGCGGGCAGGTCGGTCTTGCGGATCATCGGATCATTCCTCTGCGCTTTGTAGCGCGAGACGGGAGCGGGCCGGGCCGTCTTCTTCGTCGAACTGCAGCTTGCGCTGCGTCTCCATCGCCTGGAAATCGGCGGCGCTGACGTCGCCGGTGACGTAGACGCCGTCGAAGCAGCTCGCCTCGAAACCCTGCACCTTGGGGTTGAGTGCGCCGACGACCCGTTTCATCGCGTCGACGTCCTGGTAGATCAGCGCGTCGGCGCCGATGAACTCGCGGATCTGCTCGATGCTGCGGCCGTGGGCGATCAGTTCCTCCTTCGTCGGCATGTCGATGCCGTAGACGTTGGGGAAACGCACCGGCGGCGCGGCACTCGCCATGTAGACGCGGCGCGCACCGGCTTCGCGCGCCATCTGCACGATCTCCTTGCTCGTCGTGCCACGCACGATGGAGTCGTCGACCAGCAGCACGTTGCGGCCCTTGAACTCGACGCCGATCGCGTTGAGCTTCTGGCGCACGCTCTTCTTGCGCACCGACTGGCCCGGCATGATGAAGGTGCGGCCGACGTAGCGGTTCTTGACGAAGCCTTCGCGGTACGGCTTGCCGATCTTGTGCGCCAGCTGCATCGCGCTCGGGCGGCTCGATTCGGGGATCGGAATGACGACGTCGATCTCGCTCGGCGGCATCGTCGAGATCAGGCGCTGCGCCAGCGTCTCGCCGAGGTTCAGCCGCGCCTGGTAGACCGAGATGCCGTCCATCACCGAGTCCGGCCGCGCCAGGTAGACGTACTCGAAGATGCAGGGGTTCAGGCGCGGCGCCGCGGCGCACTGCTGGGTGTGCACGTTGCCGGCCAGGTCGATGAAGACCGCCTCGCCCGGCTCGACGTCGCGCACGAAACGAAAGCCGCTGCCTTCGATCGCGACCGACTCGCTGGCGAGCATGACCTCGCCGTCGGGGCCGGCGCCCATGCACAGCGGGCGGATGCCGTGCGGGTCGCGGAAGGCGAGCAGGCCGTAGCCGGCGATCAGCGCGATCACCGCGTAGGAGCCGCGCACGCGCCGGTGCACCGCCGACACCGCGGCGAAGACCTCGTGCGGCGTCAGCGGCAGGCCGGTGGCGGCCTTGTCGAGCTCGTGCGCGAGCACGTTGATCAGCACCTCGGTGTCGCTCTCGGTGTTGATGTGGCGGCGGTCGATGTCGAACAGCTCGGCCTTCAGCGCGTGCGCGTTCGTCAGGTTGCCGTTGTGCACCAGCACCACGCCGAAGGGCGCGTTGACGTAGAAGGGCTGCGCCTCTTCCTCGCTGTAGGCGTTGCCGGCGGTCGGGTAGCGCACCTGGCCGAGGCCGACGCTGCCGGGCAGCGCGCGCATGTTGCGCGTGCGGAAGACGTCGCGCACCATGCCGCGCGCCTTGTGCATGAAGCATTTGGTGCCGAGCATCGTGACGATGCCGGCGGCGTCCTGGCCGCGGTGCTGCAGCAGCAGCAGCGCGTCGTAGATCAGCTGGTTGACGGGAGTCTTCGCGAGAACGCCGACGATGCCGCACATGGTGGGGATTCCTTTCAGGCCGGCAGTTGCCGCGCCAGGTCGACCGGCAGCACGGGCTTGAGCCCCTGCATGGCGGTATTGAGCCACATCGCGCCGTGCGACTGGCGCCACGACGGCGATTGCGCCACTGGCGTCCAGGCGACCACGGTCGCCAGCACCAGCAGCACGACGGCGCCGCGCAGCAGGCCGAAACCGGCGCCGAGCGCGCGGTCGGCAGGCGACAGCGGAGTCGCGTGCACCAGCAGGCGCACCAGGCGCGCGAGCAGGGACCACGCGACGAGCGTGGCGATGAAGGTGAGCGCGAAAGCCGCGCCGTGATTGAGCGCGCCGCCGGGCGTGCCGACCGGCAGGTGGCGCGCGAGATCGGCCGAGAACCAGTGCGCCGCGAACCAGGCGACGACCCAGCCGGCGAGCGCCATCGCCTCGAAGACGAAACCGCGCACCAGGCCGACGACGGTCGAGACCGCGAGCACGGCAGCGAGCATCCAGTCGACCCAGCCGAGGTCCGGCATCACAGCGTCAGCACCGCCGCCGGCAGCCCGGCGGACTTGAGCTTGGCGGCGGCACGGTCGGCGGCCTCGCGGCTGTCGAAAGGGCCGACGCGCAGCCGGGTGCGTTTGCCCGCGCTGGTCTCGACGACCTGGGTGTAGCTCTTGAGCCCGCTCCTGTCGGCGCGCGAACGCGCCTGGTTCAGCGCCGCGGCATCGGCAAAAGCGCCGATCTGGACGACGAAACGCACTTCCTTGGCCGCCGCCGCGCCTTCGAGCAGCGCCCTGGCACGTTCGGCATCGCTGCGTGCCGGCGCGGACGCCGGCTTGGACGAGGGTTTGACCAGCGTCACCGCAGCATCCGGCTTGACGGGCGCCGAGGCCGGTTTCGCCGGCGCGGGGGCAGCGGGCGTCACCACCGGCGCCGGTGCTGGCGTCACCACCGGCGTCGGCTCGGGTTTGGGTTCCGGCGTGGGCTCGGGCTTCGGTTCGGGTCTGGGCTCGGCGGCCGGTTCCGGCTCGGTGCCGGCATCCGCGGGTGCGTCAGCGACGACGACACCGCTGGAGCGCAGGCTGCGTGTCGGCGTCTGCGCCAGCGGCGACGACGCGGCGCTGCCGCGCAGCTCGATCGGCACGTCGACGGAGACCGGGCGCGGCTGGGTGTCGAAGACCAGCGGGAAGCCGACCACGCCGACCACCAGCAGCACCGCGGCGCCGATCAGGCGGCGGCGGGCGCGGGTGCGCGCGGCCTGCACGTCGGCACCGTCGTCGGCCGGCGTCGCGGAGCGGCGCTCGGGCGCCGGGGAGGGTTTACGCTTCAGGAACGAAGGCAGGGGCATCGGGTGTCAGCCGGCGTGCGGCGCCGCCAGCCGCGGCAGGCCGTCGCGCAGAACGCCGCCCACGGTGAAGAACGAGCCGAAGACCACGATTCTATCGGCTGGGTCGGATGCGGCGATCGCGGCCTGCAAGCCCTCGGCCGGCGAAGCGTGCAGCATGACCTCGCTGCCGGGCCCGACCACCGCGGCCAGCTCCTCGGGCGTGGCGGCGCGCGCCGTCGGCAGCGCACACAGGTGCCAGACGTCGATCAGCGGCCGGATCCTGGCCAGCGCGCCGGCGATGTCCTTGTCACGCATCGCGCCGAAGACGGCGCGTGTGCGCGGGTAGAAGCCCATCGCGTCGAGGTTGAGCGCCAGCGCCGCCACCGACTGCGGGTTGTGGGCGACGTCCAGCACCAGCGCCGGCTGCCCCGGCACGACCTGGAAACGCCCCGGCAGGTCGACGAGCGCCAGCCCGGTGCGCACCGCCTGGGCGCTGATCGGCAGACGCTCGCGCAGGCTTTCGAACACCGCCAGCGCCGCCGACGCATTGAGCAGCTGGTTGGCACCGCGCAGCGCCGGGAAGGCCAGGCCGTTGTAGCGCCGGTCGCGGCCGCTCCAGTGCCACTGCTGGCGGTCGCCGCCGTGGTGGAAGTCGTGGCCGGCGAGCCAGAGGTCGGCGCCGATCTCGCGCGCGTGGTCGACGACGGAAGCCGGCGGCACCGGGTCGCCGATGATCGCCGGGCGGCCGGTGCGCATCACCTGTGCCTTCTCCAGGCCGATGCTCTCGCGGTCGGGGCCGAGGTACTCGGTGTGGTCGATGTCGATGCTGGTGATGACGGCGCAGTCGGCGTCGAAGGCGTTGACGGCGTCGTAGCGCCCGCCCAGGCCGACTTCGAGGATCACCAGGTCCAGCGGCGCCAGCGACAGCAGGCGGGCGATGGCCAGCGTCGTGAACTCGAACTTGGTCAGCGTGATGTCGCCACGCGCCTGCTCGACGGCCTCGAAATGCGGCAGCAGCGCGTCGGCGTCGACCGGGCGGCCGTCGACGCGGCAGCGTTCGGTGAAGTGCACCAGCTCGGGTTTCTGGTACAGGCCGACGCGGTAGCCGGCCTGCCGCGATATCGACTCCAGCATCGCGCAGGTCGAGCCCTTGCCGTTGGTGCCGGCGACGACGACCAGCGGCATCGTGAAGCGGATGTCCAGCCGGCGGGCGACCTCGACGGTGCGCTCCAGCGACAGGTCCATCGAGATCGGGTGCATGCGCTCGCAGTGCGCGAGCCAGTCGTCCAGCGTGGCGGGCGTGGTCATCGGAAGCAAAACCGGGCCACGAAGGGCCCGGCGTCGTCACAGGAGGGAAATGTTCAGGCCACCGCGTCGGCGCTCTGGCGCTGCAGCATCGCGAGCATGCGCGCGACCGTCTGCCGCATCTGGCGGCGGTCGACGATCATGTCCAGCGCACCCTTGGTCAGCAGGAACTCGCTGCGCTGGAAGCCTTCGGGCAGCTTCTCGCGCACCGTGTTCTCGATGACACGCGGGCCGGCGAAACCGATCAGCGCCTTGGGTTCGGCGATGACGACGTCGCCGACGAAAGCGAAGCTGGCCGAGACCCCGCCCATCGTCGGGTCGGTCAGCACGCTGATGTAGGGCAGCTTGGCGCGCGCCAGCCGTGTCAGCGCAGCGTTGGTCTTGGCCATCTGCATCAGGCTCAGCAGGCCTTCCTGCATGCGCGCACCGCCGGTGGCGGCGAAGCTGACGAAGGGCACCTTCTGCTCGACCGCGGCTTCGACACCGCGCACGAAACGCTCGCCGACCACCGAGCCCATCGAGCCGCCCATGAAGTCGAACTCGAAACACGCGGCGACCAGCGGCACGCTCATCACCGCGCCGCCCATGACGACGAGCGCGTCGGTCTCGCCGGTGGTCTCGAGCGCGGCCTTCAGCCGCTCGGGGTACTTCTTGCTGTCCTTGAACTTCAGCGCGTCCACCGGCAGCACTTCCTGGCCGATCTCCCAGCGCCCTTCGGCGTCGAGGAAGTGGTCCAGGCGCTCGCGCGCACCGATGCGGTGGTGGTGGTTGCACTTCGGGCAGACGTTGACGTTCTGCTCGAGGTCGGTCTTGTAGAGCACCGTCTCGCAGGACGGGCACTTGATCCACAACCCCTCGGGCACCGTGCGGCGCTCGCTCGGGTCGGTGGGCTGGATCTTCGGCGGCAGCAGCTTTTCCAACCAGCTCATCGATTCACTCCTTGTTCGCAGGCGTCCAGGGCGGCGCGGATCTCGGCGATGAAAGCACGCGCCGCGCCGGCCACCGTGGCCCGCGGCTGCTCGTGCAGAAGCTGCACCAGCCGCGAACCGATGACGACGGCGTCGGCGACCTCGGCCACCGCTCGCGCCGTCGCGGCGTCGCGGATGCCGAAGCCCACGCCGACCGGCGTTTTCACGTGCGCGCGGATGCGCGGCAGCATCGCCGCCACCGCCGCGGTGTCCAGATGGCCCGCGCCGGTGACGCCTTTCAGCGAGACATAGTACACATACCCGCTGGCGAGCCGGCCGACCAGGCGCATACGCTCGTCGGTGGAGGTCGGTGCCAGCAGGAAGATCAGGTCCAGGCCGGCCGCCTTCAGCTGCGCGGCGAAAGCCTCGCACTCCTCGGGCGGGTAGTCGACGATCAGCACGCCGTCGACGCCGGCAGCCGCGGCATCGCGGATGAAGGCGCCCGCGCCGTTGCGGCCGTCGTAGCGTTCGACCGGGTTAGCGTACCCCATCAGCACGACCGGGGTGTGCTGGTTGCGTTCGCGGAAGCTGCGCACCGCGGCGAATACGCTGGCCAGGCCGATGCCACGCGCCAGCGCGCGCTCGCTCGCCTGCTGGATCACCGGGCCGTCGGCCATCGGGTCGGAGAACGGCACGCCGAGTTCGATGACATCGGCGCCACCGTCGGCCAGCGCGGCCATGATGTCGGGCGTCGCGTCGGCGAAGGGGTCGCCGGCGGTGACGTACGGGATCAGCGCCGAGCGGCCGTCGCGGGCCAGGGCCTCGAAGGTGGCGGCGATGCGGCTCATTGCGCACCTCCCTTCACCGTCTGGCCGCGGCACGAGGGGCGGCAATAGAAGTCGGCACCGGACAGGTCGGCGACGGTGCCGATGTCCTTGTCGCCGCGGCCGGACAGGTTCACCAGCAGGATCTGGTCGGCGCGCATCGTCGGCGCGATCTTCATCGCGTGCGCCAGCGCGTGGCTGGACTCGAGCGCCGGGATGATGCCCTCGGTGCGGCACAGGTGGTGGAAGGCCGCAAGCGCCTCGTCGTCGGTGATGCCGACGTATTCGGCGCGGCCGATGTCCTTCAGGTAGGCGTGCTCGGGGCCGACGCCGGGGTAGTCCAGGCCGGCCGAGATCGAGTGCGTCTCGGTGATCTGGCCGTTGTCGTCCTGCAGCAGATAGGTGCGGTTGCCGTGCAGCACGCCGGGCGAGCCGGCCGACAGCGAGGCCGCGTGTTTGCCGGTCGCGATGCCCTGCCCCGCGGCTTCGACGCCGATCAGCCGCGTGGCTTCGTGGCGGATGTACGGGTAGAAGATGCCCATCGCGTTGCTGCCGCCGCCGACGCAGGCGATCACGGCGTCGGGCTGGCGGCCGGCGAGTTCGGGCATCTGCACCAGACACTCGTCGCCGATGACGCGCTGGAAGTCGCGCACCATCGCCGGGTAGGGGTGCGGGCCGGCCACGGTGCCGATGATGTAGAAGGTGTCCTCGACGTTGGTGACCCAGTCGCGCAGCGCCTCGTTGAGCGCGTCCTTCAGCGTCTTGCTGCCGCTTTCCACCGGCACCACCTTGGCGCCCAGCAGGTGCATGCGGTAGACGTTGGGGCTCTGGCGCTTGACGTCCTCGCTGCCCATGTAGACCACGCATTCCAGGCCGTAGCGCGCGCAGATCGTCGCCGTGGCCACGCCGTGCTGGCCGGCGCCGGTCTCGGCGATGACACGCGGCTTGCCCATGCGCCTGGCGAGCAGCGCCTGGCCGATGACGTTGTTGATCTTGTGCGCGCCGGTGTGGTTCAGGTCCTCGCGCTTCAGGTAGATCTGGGCGCCGCCGAGTTCGCGGCTGGTGCGCGCGGCGTGGTAGATCGGGCTCGGGCGGCCGACGAAGTGCTTGAGCTCGTAGCGGTACTCGGCGACGAACTCCGGGTCCTCGCGGTAGCGCGCGTAGGCGTCCTGCAGTTCGTGCAGCGCGTGGGTGAGCGTTTCGGCGACGAAGCTGCCGCCGTAGGGCCCGAAATGCCCGCGGGCATCGGGCTGGTCGTAATTCAGCATGGTGGGGTGTCCTTCGATTCAGCGGCGCGGGCATCGGCCTCGCGCACCGCCTGGCAGAACCGGCGCATCAGCGCGGCATCCTTGATGCCTTTGTCGCGCTCGACGCCGGAGCTGACGTCAACGGCCCAGGGCCGGACGCGAAGCACCCCATCGGTCACGTTGGCAGGATTCAACCCACCAGACAAAACGACCGGAATGGGCACGCTTGGTGGTATCAGTGACCAATCGAAGACCTTTCCGCTCCCGCCGTAAGCCTCGACATGGGTGTCGAGCAGCAGGCCCGTCGCGCCGGTATGGCGCCGGGCGAAGTCTAACAAATCGAAACCCGGCGCCATGCGCGCCGCCCGCAACCAGGGGCGGCCGGCGGCCGCGCACTGCTCGGGCGTCTCGTCGCCGTGGAACTGGAGCAGCGCCTGCGGCAGCAGCTGGCCCGCATGTGCGACGGCGGCCGGCTCGGCGTTGACGAACAGCAGCACCGGCGTCACGAACGGCGGGAGCCGGCGCGCGAGTTCGGCAGCGCGTTCGGGCGTCAGCGCGCGCGGGCTCTTCGGGTAGAGCACGAAACCCAGCGCGTCGGCGCCGGCTTCGACGGCGTCGGCTACGTCGGCCTCGCGCGTCAGGCCGCAGATCTTGATGCGGGTGCGGGACATCGGGCGGCAAGCCTCAGACCAGCCAATCCATGGCCGGAGTGTGCTCGGGGAGGGCGAAGGCCGGATCGTAGTACGGGCCGAGGAAGTACAGCCCCTCGGGCGGGAAGGTCGGCGCGGCAGCGTCGCGGGAGCGGGCGGCCAGCACCTCGGCCATCCACTCGGGGCGCTGGCGGCCGCTGCCGATGGCGACCAGGCAGCCGACGATGTTGCGCACCATGTGGTGCAGGAAGGCGCTGGCGTCGAAGTCGAAGCGCCAGTAGGCGCCGCGGCGGGCGACCTCGATCGACCGCATGGTCTTCACCGGCGTCAGCGCCTGGCAGCCGGCGGCACGGAAGGAGCTGAAGTCGTGTTCGCCGATCAGCTGCGCCGCCGCCGCGCGCATCGCGTCGCCGTCCAGCGGCCGGAAGACCCAGCCGCAGACGCCGGCTTCGATCGCCGGGCGCACCGGCGCCTCGAGCACGACGAAGCGGTAGCGGCGGCCGCGTGCGCTGTTGCGGGCGTGAAAGCGTGCGTCGACCTCCCGGCACCACTGCACCGCGACGTCGTCGGGCAGGTAGCGGTTGGTCCCGCGCACCCAGGAAAACGGGTCGCGTGCGACCGGCGCGTCGAAGTGCACCACCTGGTTCAGCGCATGCACGCCGGCGTCGGTGCGGCCGGCGCACAGCGTCGACACCGGCTGCGCGGCGAACTTGGCGAGCGCACGTTCGAGCACGTCCTGCACCGTGCGGCCGTCGGGCTGCGACTGCCAGCCGTGGTAGCGCGCGCCCTTGTAGGCGATGCCCAGCGCGATGCGGCCGCCCGGCGCGACCGCCGGGCCGCCGGCGTCCCGATCAGCCAAGCGTGGACAGCATCGCCTGCGCCTTGGACTTCAGCGCGCCGTCGGCCTTGGCGATGACTTCCTCGAGCAGGTCGCGCGCGCCTTCGAGGTCGCCGATCTGGCGGAACTCCTCGGCGAGTTCGAGCTTGCGTGCCAGCGGGTCGCCGTCGCCGATCGGCGGCAGCGTGTCCGGGCCGAGGCCGAAGTCGCTGAAGTCCAGCGAGGGCTCGCCGCTGGCGGGCGCGCTCGCCGGCGGCGGCGAAGGCGGCGCGAGGTCGCCGAGGTCGAAGTCCAGGCCGCCCAGGTCCTGCGGCGGGCTCGAGTCGGCACGCTCGTCGAAAGCCGAGGTCTCGGGCGTCGGGATCGGTTCGTCCAGCGGCGCCGGGCCGGTGTCGACCAGCGGCAGCTCGAAGTCGAGCGGCGCGTTGGCCGAACTCGGGCCTTCGTCGCGCGGGATCGGCCGCGTCGCGTCCATCGTGGCCGGCGCCGCCGGTGCCGGCGCGTCGATGTCCAGGTCGAGATCGAGGTCCAGGCCGGCGGCCGGCGCCGGTTCGGGCTCGGGCAGCAGCGACGAATCAGGCGTGAACGGCGTCGGCTTGGCCGCATGCGGCATCGTCGTCGCACCCAGCGGCTCGATCACCTTGCCGCCGGGGCCGACTTCGAGCGTCGGCGCCCCGCCCGGCTGGTACAGCGGGTTCTCGGGGTCGATCTGGCGGCCGAGTTCCTGCGCCTTCTCCCAGTCCTCGCCGCTGCCCTGGGTGGTCGTGAAGACCTGGGTCGCGAGCAGTTCGAAGCCCTTGGTGTCGCGGCGCTTCAGGTAGACCTCGAGCAGCTTGAGCCGGATCGCCATGCGGTCCGGGTTGGCGCGCATCGCCTCCTTCAGGATCTCCTCGGCCTGCAGGTCGCGGCCGTAGGCGAGGTAGACGTCGGCCTCGGCGACCGGGTCGACGTCGCCGATCGCGTCGAGCTGCGACAGCGAATAACTCATGGACGAGGGCGAGCCGGACGGCGTGGCTTCGCGCGTGTCGATGCGCTGGCCGCCGCTGCCGCCGAAGAAGGAATCGGGCTGCAGGCGGCTCTCGAGGAAGGAGGTCTCGCCGCCGCCGTTGGCGCCGCGCTGGCGCCGGCGCCAGAACAGCAGGCCGCCGAGCAGGGCGACCAGCAGGCCGCCCGCCGGCAGCAGCATCGGGTTCTCGAGCAGCGCGTCGAGGAAGCTCTGTTCCTCCTCGGCGACCGGGGCCGGGGCCGACGCGGGCAGCGGGCGCTTCTTCGCCGGCTGGGACGCAGCCGCCGAGGCCGGCACGGCCGCAGAGGCCGCTTCAGGTGCCGATGCCACCGGCGCCGCCGCGGCGACCGTGACCGCAGGCGTCGGCGTCGACGCGGGTGCGGCCGGTGCCGCCGGGGCGAGGGCCTCGACC
>NZ_NRRU01000121.1 GCF_016583785.1 Rubrivivax gelatinosus
TGCCCGACGGCCGCGCCTTCGTCACCGACGAGCGCCTGCGCCGCACCGTGGCGCTGGCGCTGGACGAAAGCCGCAGCCTGCGGCTGGCGCTGCTGGCGATCGAGCAGGCGCGTGCCGCCTACCGCATCGAGGCCGCCGACCGGCTGCCGACGGTGAACGCCAGCGGCGGACAGAGCGCGTCGCGCACGCCGGCCCAGGCCAGCAGCAGCGGCCAGGTCGTGCATGCGCGCAGCTACAGCGCCAACGTCGGCGTCTCGGCCTTCGAGCTGGACCTGTTCGGCCGCGTGCGCAACCTGTCCGATGCCGCGCTGGAAAGCTACCTGGCGACCGAGGAGGCGGCGCGCAGCACCCGCATCGCGCTCGTCGCCGAGGTCGCCAACGCCTGGCTGACGCTGCAGGCCGACCAGGCGCAGCTGGCGCTGGCGCGGCAGACGCTGGCGAGCCAGCGCCAGACCTACGACATGACGGCCCGGCGGCGTGAACTCGGCGCCGACTCGGCGCTGACGCTGGCGCAGGCGCAGACCTCGGTCGAAGCCGCGCGCCGCGATGCCGCCGCCTATGAAGCCACCGTCGCCCAGGACCTGAACGCACTGCGCCTGCTGGTCGGCACCGACGTGCCGGCCGACTGCCTGCCGGCGGCCGAAGCCGGCAGCAGCGCCGCCGCGCTGGTCGCCGTGCCCGAAGGCCTGCCGTCGACCGTGCTGCAGCGCCGGCCCGACGTGCTGGCGGCGGAGCACAAGCTGAAGGCGGCCAACGCCGACGTCGGTGCGGCGCGTGCGGCGCTGTTCCCGACGATCCAGCTCACCGCCTCGGCCGGCAGCGCCAGCCGCAGCCTGGGCGAGCTGTTCAAGGGCGGCGCCTGGTCGTTCGCGCCGTCGATCAGCCTGCCGCTGCTGGACGGCGGCGCCGCACGCGCCGGCGTCGACCAGGCGCGCGCGGCGCTGGCGATCCAGTTCGCGACCTACGAGCAGACGGTGCAGACCGCGTTCCGCGAGGTCGCCGACGCGCTGGCGGTGCGCGCCAGCATCGGTGAACGCCTGGACGCCCAGGCCGCGCTGGTGGACGCCGACGACCGTGCCTGGCGCCTGGCGCAGGCGCGCTGGCAGGGTGGCGCCGCGAGCTACCTCGAGGTGCTCGACGCCCAGCGCAGCCTGTACGCCGCGCAGCAGACGCTGATCAGCCTGCGCCTGGCCGAGCAGAGCAACCGCGTGCGGCTGTTCGAGGTGCTGGGCGGCGAATGGGGCGCCGGCGCGCAGCCGGCGTCCTGAAGCCGGCGCCGCGGCGCCGACCGTCCGGTCGAGCGCCACGACGCCTGGCGCCGGCTGGCGACCGCCGGCGCCCGCGGCCCCGCAGGCGCCGCGGCACGGGGCTAGAGTCGGGCGCACCGCCCCGCCCGCCATGCCCGCACCACCACTCGACACCTGCGCCACGGACACCCAGGCCGCCCGGCTGGGCCGCACGCTGCGCCTGTTCGGCCTGACCGCGCTGCTGTGCCTGCTGGTGGCCGCGGTGCTGACGCTGATCCCGCCGACGGCCGGCAGCTTCTGGCGCAACCTGTGGTTCTCGCAGTGGATCGGCCTGTGGGCGGCGGTCGCGGTGACGCTGCTGCGCCGGCTGCCCGGGCTGCAGCGCCTGCCGCGGCGTGCCGCGACCGCGCTGCGCCTGGCCGTGGCGCTGCCGCTGGGCTACGTGCTGGGTTACGCCTGCGCCTACGCGCTGCTGGGCGAGCCGGTGCGCGTCGTCGGCCTGCGCGACTACCAGGTGGCGGCCATCGTCGCCACCGTGCTGAGCGGCGGCTTCGTCACCTATCTGGCCTGGCTGCGCCAGCGTCTGGCCGACGAAGCGGCCGCGCGCCTGCTGGCGCAGAAGCTGGCGGTCGAGGCCGAGCTGCGCATGCTGCGCGCCCAGCTCGAGCCGCACATGCTGTTCAACACGCTGGCCAATCTGCGCTCGCTGGTCGACGAGGAGCCGGCGCAGGCACGGCACATGATCGACCTGCTGATCACGTACCTGCGCGCGGCGCTGGCCGGCTCGCGCACCGACACCAGCACGCTGCAGGCCGAGTTCGCACAGCTAGCCGCCTACCTCGAGATCATGGCGCTGCGCCTGGGCACGCGCCTGCGCTACCGGCTGGAGCTGCCCGCCGCGCTGCAGCAGGCGCGCGTCCCGCCGATGCTGCTGCAGCCGCTGGTGGAGAACGCGCTGAAACACGGAGTCGAACCCAAGGTCGGCGGCGCCGAACTCGTCGTCAGCGCCCGGCGCGACGACGACGGCGGCCTGCTGCTCGAAGTCGCCGACACCGGCCTGGGCCTGGCGCCCGGGCACGAGACCGAACCCGAGGCCGGCGGCTACGGCCTGGCGCACGTGCGCAGCCGCCTGCGCGCGCTCTACGGCGAAGGGGCCAGCCTGCAACTGGCGCCCCGGCAGCCCTGCGGCACCCGGGCCCGCGTGAGGATCCCCGCATGACGAACCCCGACACCCCGCTGGCGCTGATCGCCGAAGACGAACCGGTGCTGGCGCGCAGCCTGCAGCGGCTGCTGGCCCAGACCTGGCCCGGGCTGCGCCTGGCCGGCGTCGCCGAGGACGGGCTGGCGGCGACGGCGCAGGCGCTGGCGCTGCTGCCCGACATCCTGTTCCTGGACATCCGCATGCCCGGGCGCAGCGGGCTGGACGTGGCCGAGATCGTCGCCGACGACTGGCCCGAGGACCGGCCGACGCCGCTGCTGGTGTTCGTCACCGCCTTCGACGAGTTCGCCGTCGCCGCCTTCGAACGCGCCGCGGTCGACTACGTGCTCAAACCCGTGACGCCCGAGCGCCTGCACAAGACCGTCGCCCGGCTGCGCGAGCGCCTGGCCGCGCGTGCGCCGGTGGCGCAGGCCGGCGACGCCGCCGAGCAGCTGCGCACGGTGCAGGCCATCCAGGCGCCGCCGGCGACGGGCGACGAGCGCATCAAGGTCATCCGCGCCGGCGTCGGCAACACCGTGCGCATGATCCCGGTGGCCGAGGTCGTCTGCCTGGAAGCCACCGACAAGTACGTCAACGTCGTCACCGCCGACGGCGAGGCGCTGGTGCGCATGAGCCTGCGCGAGCTGGCCGCGCGCATCGTCGGCGCCGAGTTCACCCAGGTGCACCGCAGCGTCTACGTCGCCACCGGCCGCATCCGCAGCGCCACGCGCGACGAACTCGGCCACTACAGCCTGGCAGTCGATGGCCTGGCGCGGCCGCTCAAGGTGAGCCGCGCCTTCGCGCACCTGTTCCGGCCGATGTAGCCGGCACCTTTCGGTCGTGCCGGCCAACCGCTGGCGACGGCTGCGGCGCCTTCGTCGCATCGGCGTGGCCGCCGGCGGCGGCAGCCGACACAGTGGGCCCGTCGCCACCCACACCGCGCCTGCGCCGCAGCACCATGTTCCTCGACATCCTCCAACACACCCCGCGCTGGGTGTTCGTGCTGCTGGCCCTGCTGGTCTGGCTGGGCCTGCGGGCGTCGCGCCCGCACAGTGCCAGCCTGCGGCGCTGCGTCGCCGCGCCGCTGGCGCTGGCCGTGGTGTCGCTGCTGGGCAGCATCGACGCTTTCGGCGCCCGGCCGCTGGCGCTGCTGGCCTGGGCCCTGGCGCTGGCCGCGGCGGTCGGCCTGCAGCAGCGCCGCGTCGACACCTCGCGCGTGCAGTTCTCGGCCGAGACGGGGCGCTTCGAGCTGCCCGGCAGCTGGCTGCCGCTGGTCCTGATGCTGGCGATCTTCGCCGTCAAGTTCGCCGCCGGCGTGACGCTGGCGCTGCGCCCCGACAGCCGCCAGTGGCTGCCGTTCGTGCTGGGCATCAGCGCCGCCTACGGGATGTTCAGCGGCATCTTCCTGGGGCGCGCGACGGCCTTGTGGACGCTGGCGCGGCGCACGACGGCGCCGCTGCGGCAGGCGGCCTGAGGCCGGCCGCGGCTCAGGCCGGCGCCAGCGCGCCGGCCGCCAGAACCTGCGCCAGCGCCTTGGCGTGCTGGCGCAGTTCGGGCACCGCGATCGCTTCCCAGCGCTGCGCCTTCAGCATCGGGCCGATGTAGTACAGCCCTGGCACGCCGGGCATGCCGAACTGCTCGTCGACCAGCAGCCCCAGGCCCAGCGGGTCGGCCTGCAGCCAGCCGCGTGCGCACAAGGACGCGAGCAGCGGGTCGGCGCTGCCGGCGAGTGCGGCCGAGGCCCCGGTGCAGTTGACGACGGCGTCGAACGCCGCCTGGCGCATGCCGCCGCCGCGGCGCTGCCAGCGCACGCCGATGCGGCCGTCGGCGCCGCGCTGCAGCTGCTGCAGCCGGCCGGCCGCGAGCTCGACGCGGCCGGCTGCGGCCAAGGCCGTCAGGCGCGCGTGGATGCCGGGAGCCAGCCGGTGGCGGTGGCTGTCCCACCAGGGCTGCAGATGGCGCAGGAACTGGCGCCGGTCGCGCGCCGACAGGCGCTGCCACAGCGCCGGCGTCTGCGGGCGCATGCGGGCCATCACGTCGCGCCAGTCGCAGCCCTGGGCCGCGGCGTCGGCGATGGTGCGGCGCAGCGTGCGCAGCAGCGGCCGCAGCCGGGTCTCGTGCTGCCAGTCGGGCTGCGGCACCGAAGCCGGCTGCGGCTTGGCGTCGAGCCAGCGATGCGCCTGCGGCAGCAGGCCGCGGCGCGACAGCAGCGTCACCGGGCCGGCGTGGCCGCGGTCCTGCAGCGCCATCAGCACGTCGATCGCGCTCAGGCCAGTGCCCAGCACCAGCACTGCGGCGCCATCGGGCAAAGCCGCCTGCCAGCCGGGGGCGTAGGGGTCGGCGACGAAACCGGGTTCGTCCCAGTCGGCCCCGGGCAGCGCCACGCGGCGCGGCGGCAGGTGGCCGGTGGCCAGCACCACACGCTCGGCGGCCAGCGGCGGCAGGCCGGTGGCGGTGACGTGGAAGACGCGGCCGTCGTGTTCGATGGCACGCACCTCGGCGACGTGGCGCCGCAGCTCGACACCCCGCACGCGCGCCTCGGCTTCGGCCGCAGCCAGTTCGTCGGCGAAGTACTCGCCCAGCAGCATGCGCGGCACGAAGTCGCCGGCGCCGAAGGCCGGGAAGCGCTGCTGCAGCCACTGCACGAAAGCGTCGGGCCGGGCCGGGTCCAGCGCCAGCCCGCCCGCGGGCACGTTGAGCCAGTGGCTGGGGCTGCAGGTGCCGTAGGCCAGGCCGCGGCCGAAGCGGCCGCCGCGCTCCAGCAGGTGCACGCAGCTGCCCGCCGGCAGCAGCCGCAGCAGATGCACCACCACGGCCGCCCCGCTGAAGCCGGCGCCGACGACGGCGATGCGCAGCGGGGTCGCACCCGATATGACCGACGGAAATATGCTCATGACGCGAACGATGGTCTGTCGAGACACTCGACATCGGCAAGCGCTAATTCGGCATAAGCATCTGCGGCGGCTGCTGCGGGGCGGCGCCCCCAGGGCATGCTTCCATGCCTGCCGCGCCGCCCAGGTGCGCGCGGCCCTGCTCGAGACTGGTCCTTGGAGAACGCGGCCAGATGGTCAGTGGTTGAAGGGCGCCGGGACTACCGCCTGCGCGCAAGGCCGCCTTGGGGCGGACACTCAGGGCCGCCCAGGTGCTGGACGCGGCCCACGCGCTCAGCCGCGCGCTCGGCGCGCCACGCTGAGGGCTGCCGCACGCGGATGCCGGGCAGCAGCGGTTGCGCCGTCACCGCCGCGCTGCTGAACCCGCACCCGCACCACCGAAGATGCGCCGCGGCCCCGATGTGCCTTGCGGACAGAGGCTCGTGACGCGAACGATGTCCAGGGGCCATCGTGGACATCGCCAAGCTGTGCTGCGGCACATGCAACTGCGGCGGCCGGAAGCGGCCGCCGCAGCCGAGCTTGCCGCTGGGGGCACCGGAACACTAGGGTTGCGGCTGCGCCTGCACCGCCTCGGACCAGCCGCCGCCGAGCGCCTTGTACAGCGCGACGTCGTTGCTCAGTTGCGTGTACTGCGTGCTGATCAGCGACTGCCGCGCGCTGTACCAGGAACGCTGCGCCTCGAGCACCGGCAGGTAGCTGTCGACACCACGGCTGTAGCGTGCCAGCGAGAGCGTCAGCGCCCGCTCGCTGTGTTCGGATTGCAGGCGTTGCGCCTGCAGCTGTTCGCGCGTCGCGCTGCGTGTGGCCAGCGCATCGGCGACCTCGCGGAAGGCGGTCTGGATCGCCTTCTCGTACTGCGCCAGCGCGATGCCGCGGCCCGCCACCGCACTGTCGAGCTGCGCACGGTTGCTGCCGCCGTCGAAGATCGGCAGCGTGATCTGGGGGACGAAGCTCCAGGACTCGGCCCCGCCCTTGAACAGCCGCGACAGCTCGGCGCTGCTGGACCCGGCGGACCCGGTCAGCGAGATGCGGGGATAGAACGCCGCCCGCGCCGCGCCGATGTTGGCGGTGCTGCCACGCAGCTGGTGCTCCGCCTGCAGCACGTCCGGCCGCCGCAGCAGCAGCTCGGACGACAGCCCCACCGGCAGCGCCGGCAGCAGCGCGCGCTGTTCGTCCAGCGGGCTCGGCTGCAGCGCCGCCGGCACGTCCGAGCCGAGCAGCAGGACCAGCGCATTGCGGTCCCTGGCGACGGTGGCGTCATAGGCCGCGACGTCGGCCCGGGCGCTTTCGGCGCTGGCCTGGATCTGGCGCAGGCCCAGCTCCGTCTCGTAGCCACTGGCCACGCGCAGCCGCGTCAGCGCCAGCGTCTCCTCCTGGCTGCGCAGCGACTCGCGCGCCAGCGCCAGGCGCTGCAGATCGGCGGCCCAGCTCATGTAGCCGGTGGCGACGTTGGCGACCAGGCTGATCTGCGTCGTGCGGCGCGCCTGCTCGGTGCCCAGGTACTCCTGGAGCGCCTGCTCGCTGAGGTTGCGCACGCGGCCGAACAGGTCCAGCTCGTAGGCGCTGACGCCCAGGTTGGCGCTGTACTGGTGCGTGATGGCCTTGGAGCCGGTGCCTGACAGGCTGGCCGGCACGCGGGACTGGGTGCCGCTGCCGTTGGCGCTGAGGCTGGGCAGGCGCTCCGCGTCCTGGATGCGGTAGGTCGCGCGGGCCTGTTCGATGTTCAGCACCGCCACCCGCAGGTCGCGGTTGTTCTCCAGCGCCAGCTCGATCAGCGCACGCAGGCGGTCGTCGCCGAAGTAGTCCTGCCAACGGATCTCGTCGGCGGGTTTGACCGCAGTGGCGCCTTCGGTGGCGTTGACGGCGAAGCTCGCCGGCACCGGTGCCGCCGGGCGCTCGTAGTTCGGCGCGAGATTGGCACAGCCGCTGAGCGCGGCGGCCACCACGGCCAGCATCGGGAAAGGGATGCGGGGCATGTCAGTGAGCCTCCAGGGCGGGCGTCGCAGCGGGCTTGTCGTGTCGCACGAACAGCGTCTCCACGACGATGAAGAACAGCGGCACGAAGAAGATCGCGAGCACGGTGCCGGAGACCATGCCGCCGACGACCGCGGTGCCGAGCGCGTTCTGCGCGCCGGCGCCCGCTCCGGTGCTGAGCATCAGCGGCAGCACACCGAGGATGAAGGCCATCGAGGTCATCAGGATCGGGCGCAAGCGCTGGCCGGCCGCGATGACGGCGGCCTCGACCACGCCCTTGCCCTGCGCCACCAGTCCCTTGGCGAACTCGACGATCAGGATCGCGTTCTTGGACGCCAGCCCGACGGTGGTGAGCAGGCCGACCTGGAAGTACACGTCGTTCATCTTCCAGCTCAGCAGCGCCCCGGCCAGGGTGCCCAGCACGCCCAGCGGCACGACCATGATCACCGCCATCGGGATGGTCCAGCTCTCGTACAGCGCGGCCAGGCACAGGAACACGACCAGGATCGAGATGCTGTAGAGCACGCCGGCACGGCCGGCCGCCTCGCGCTCCTGGCGCGACAGGCCGGTCCATTCGTAGCCAATGCCCTTGGGCAGCTCGGCGACGTGCTTCTGCACCAGATCCAGCGCCTGGCTGCTGGACATCGCGCCCGGCAGCGCCATGCCCAGGATCTCGACCGACGGCACGCCGTTGTAGCGCTCCAGCCGCGGCGAATCGACCGTCCAGCGCGCGGTGGCGAAGGCCCCGAACGGAACCATGCTGCCGCTGCTGTTGCGCACATACCAGCGGTCGATGTCGGACGGCAGCATGCGGTACGGGGCGTCGGCCTGGAGGTAGACCTTCTTGACCCGGCCCCGGTCGGTGAAGTCGTTGACGTAGGCGCTGCCCCAGGCGGTGGACAAGGTGTCGTTGACGTCGGCCATCGACAGCCCCAGCGCCCCGACCTTCTCCTGGTCGATCTCGATCTTCATCTGCGGCGTGTCTTCGAGCCCGTTGGCCCGCACCGCCACGAGGCCGGGCTCCTTGCGCAGCGCGTCCAGCAGCTTGTTGCGCGCGGCCATCAAGGCGTCGTGCCCCAGGTTGCCGCGGTCCTGCAGCATCAGATCGAAGCCGCTGGCATTGCCGAGTTCGCTGACGGCCGGCGGCGTGAACATGAACACCGTGCCGTCACGCAGCTTGGACAGCGCCGCCATCGCCGCGCTGGACACTTTCTGTGCCGTCTGCTGCTTTCCCGGGCGCTCGTCCCAGGGCTTGAGCTTGGCGAAGACCAGGCCCATGTTCTGGCCGCTGCCGGCGAAGCTGAAGCCGGCGACGGTGAAGACCGACGCGACCGTGTCCTGGTGCTTCTGCAGGAACACATCCTCCACCGTCTTCAGCGTCTTCAGCGTGCGTTCCTGCGTCGCACCGGCGGGAAGCTGCACCACGCCCATCAGCGTCGCCTGGTCCTCGTCGGGCAGGAAGCCGCCGGGGAGCTTGGTGAAGACGAAGCCCACCAGCGCCACCAGCACCGCGTAGACCAGCATGAAGCGCCAGCGGCGGTCGGCGATGTTGCGCACGACGCCCTGGTAGCCGCGGTTGCTGCGGTCGAACAGCCGGTTGAAGGCGCCGAAGAAGCCGGTCGTCGCCAGCGCATGACCCTTGGCCGCGGGCTTGAGGATGGTGGCGCACAGCGCCGGCGTCAGGATCATCGCCACCAGCACCGACAGCGTCATCGCCGAGACGATGGTGACGGTGAACTGGCGGTAGATGACACCGGTGGAGCCGCCGAAGAAGGCCATCGGCACGAACACCGCCGCCAGCGACAGCGCGACCCCGACCAGCGCGCCGGATATCTGGCCCATGGACTTGCGCGTGGCTTCCAGCGGCGACAGGCCCTCTTCGCCCATCACGCGCTCGACGTTCTCCACCACGACGATGGCGTCGTCGACCAGCAGGCCGATCGCCAGCACCATCGCCAGCATGCTGAGCGTGTTGATCGAATAGCCGAACGCCGCCAGCACGCCGAAGGTGCCGAGCAGCACCACCGGCACCGCGATCGTCGGGATCAGCGTCGCCCGGAAGTTCTGCAGGAACAGATACATCACGAGGAACACCAGCACCACCGCTTCGACCAGGGTCTTGACCACTTCCTGGATCGACAGGCGCACGAACGGCGTCGTGTCGTAAGGCTTGACGACCTCGACGCCGGGCGGGAAGAACGGCCGCAGCTCCTCGACCTTGGCATCGATGGCGCGCACCGTGTCCAGCGCGTTGGCGCCGGTCGCCAGCTTCAGCGCCAGGCCGGTCGCCGGCTTGCCGTTGAAGCGCGCCACGGCCTCGTAGCTCTCGTTGCCGAGCTCGATGCGGGCGACGTCGCGCAGGCGCACGGTCGAGCCGTCGGCCTGGGTGCGCAGCAGGATGCGCTCGAACTCGGCCGCGGTCTTCAGCCGCGTCTGGGCGGTGATCGTCGCATTCAGCTGCTGGCCTTGCGCCGCCGGCAGCCCACCCAGCTGGCCGGCGGAGACCTGCGCGTTCTGCGCCGTGATCGCGTTCTTGACGTCCAGCGGCGTCAGCTTGAACTGGTTGAGCTTGTTCGGGTCGAGCCAGACGCGCATCGCGTACTGGGCACCGAACAGCTGGGTGTCGCCGACGCCCGAGACGCGGCTCAGCGGGTCCTGAAGGCTGGCGGCGACGTAGTCGGACAGGTCGGCGGCGCTCATGCTGCCGTCGGTCGACACGAAGGCCAGCACGTTCAGGAAGTTGGTCGCCGACTTCGTGACCTGCACGCCCTGCTGCTGCACTTCCTGCGGCAGCATCGGCGTCGCCAGCGCCAGCTTGTTCTGCACCTGGACCTGGGCGATGTCGGGGTCGGTCCCGGTCTCGAAGGTCAGGGTGATGGTGACGCTGCCCGAGGCGTCGCTGGTCGACGCGATGTAGGACAGACGGTCCAGACCCTTCATCTTCTGCTCGATGATCTGGGTGACCGTGTCCTCCAGCGTCTTGGCCGAAGCACCGGGGTAACGCGCGTTGATCGCCACGGCCGGCGGCGCGATGGTCGGGTACTGCGCAATCGGCAGCGTGTTGATGGCCATGATGCCGGCCAGCATCACGATGATCGCCAGAACCCAGGCGAAGACGGGACGATCGATGAAGAAGCGTGCCACGCGAACCTCCGGCTGCGGTCAGTTCGCCGATGCCGGGGACGACGCGGCGGCGGCGGCCCCCGGGGCGGCGCCCAGCGGCTTGGGATCGACGACGCTGGCGGGACGAGCCTTGTCCTGCCCTTCGACGACCACCCGTTCACCGGCCTTCAGGCCCGAGGTGATCAGCCACTGGCCGCCGATCGCACGGTCGGCCTGCACATGGCGCCGCTCGAGCTTGTTGTCGGCACCGACGACGTGGATCACAGGCCGGCCGCTTTCGTCGCGGGTCACGGCGGGTTGCGGCACGAGCAGCGCGTCCGGCAGCACGCCTTCCTCGACCACGGCACGCACGAACATGCCGGGCAGCAACAAGCCCTTCGGGTTCGGGAACTCGGCGCGCAGCGTGACGGCACCGGTCGCCTGGTCGACCGTCACCTCCGAGACCTTCAGCCGCCCTTCCAGCGCATAGGTGGCGCCGTTCTCGAGTAGCAGCCTGGCCTTGGTCGAGCCGGGCTTGAGCCGGCCGGCGGCGATGGCCTGGCTCAGCGACAGCATCTGCGAGCTGTCCTGGGTGACGTCGACGTACACCGGGTCCAGCCGCTGCACCGTGGACAGCGCGGTCGTCTGGTTGGCGGTGACCAGGGCGCCCTGGGTCACGGTCGAGCGACCGATTCGCCCCGCGATGGGCGCGAGCACACGGGTGTAGTCGAGGTTGATGCGCTGCTGCTCCAGCGTCGCCTTGGCCGACGCCACGTCGGCCTCGGCCTGCAGCAGCGAGGCCGCGGCGTCGTCCGCGTCCTGCTGACTCGCTGCCTTCATCGCCGCCAGCTCCTGCAGGCGGTGCGACTTGAGCCGGGCGACGACCAGGTTGGCCTGCACCTTGTCGAGCGCGGCCTTGGCGCTGTCCACCGACGCGCGGTAGGTCGCCGGGTCGATCTGGTAGAGCAACTGGCCTGCCTTCACCACGCTGCCTTCGGTAAAGCTGCGCGCCAGGATGATGCCGGTGACCTGCGGCCTGACCTCGGCCACCTCCGTCGACGCGATCCGGCCGGGCAGTTCCGTGACCAGCGGCAACACCTGGGGAGCAGCCACGATCACACCCACTTCCGGCGTGCCCGCTACCCCACCGCCGGGCGCCCCCGGCGGGTCACCGCAGGCACTGAGAACAGCGCAGGCGGCCCCGATCAAGGTGATCGACGCAGCGGTTCGGGGCAGACGGGGCGCAGAACGCAGGGACATGTTGAAACTCCACGAAAGGCGTCGAACGCCCGACTCGCCGCAATGGCAGCAAAACTGTACTGTACGGTTCATTATTGGTTTGACGCCCGCTGCCGTCAAGCCAATAATGAACACACTGGTTCATTTATGGGGCACGCGTGAAAGTCCGCACACCCGCGCGACGCGAGGCCATCCTCGAAGCCGCGCGCAAGGTCTTCCTCGAGATCGGCTATGAACGCGCCTCGATGTCCGAGATCGCCCGCCGGGTGGGCGGCTCCAAGGCGACGCTGTACAGCTACTTTCCGTGCAAGGCGACGCTCTTCGTCGCCGCGGCCCATGCCGAAGGCCGCCGGGTGATGGAAGCCAGCACCCGCGAACTGGAGCACAGCGCCGCCGAGGATCTGCACGCCGCGCTGCTGAGCCTGGGCACGGACCTCGTGGGCTTCCTGAGTTCCGCCAACACGGTGGCGGCGCACCGGATGATCCTGGCCGAGGCCGGCCGCTCGGACATCGGTCACGCCTTCTACGAGCAGGGGCCGCTGATCGGCATCACCCGGCTCGCCGACACGCTGCATGCGGCCATGCGCCGCGGTGAACTGCGAGAAGCCGACCCCCTGGTCGCAGCGCACCACCTGCACAGCCTGCTGTCCGCAGAACTGCAACCCATGTGGTACGAGCAGACGGTGCCGGCGCTCCCGCCCGATCGATGCAAGGCCATCGCACAGAACGCGGTGGACGTGTTCATGCGCGGTTATCGCGCCTGAGCGCGCGCCCGCGGCACACGAGCTCATGCTCGACGAAAGCGTGTGTCGATATCATCATTGCCATTTTCATCACTTGCGTGCGAAGCGATGAACTTACTGAGCCCGGACGAAAAATCCAGCTCAGAAATAGGCAACTCGTTCACAGTGCCGGCCGCCTGCCGGACCGGCATCAGCAGGCAGGCGCGAACCGGCGCCCGGCGCCTTAAGGGGCAGACCAGCCAGATCCTGGACGTGCCGCGGCCTCAACTGTGGCTCGCCCCCTCAACCCTCCGCCCCCACCCACTCCCGTATCCGCGCGATCTCCTCCCCATCCAGCACCTTCTGCTCGCGCTCGCACAGGAACAGCACCTGGTTGACCAGGCGCGAGCTGAGCGTCGGCACGCTGTCGTTGCCTTGCCCGAAGACGTGGCCGTTGAGCTGCATGCCGCGTACCAGGAAGCTGACGTCGCGCTGGCGCACGCGGATGCCGGCGGCTTCCAGGCAGCGGCTGCAGACCTGGTGCGCGGTGGCGCCCGACTCGAAGCCGCGTTCGGCCAGCAGTTCCGACAGCGTGCGGATCACGAGCTTCAGGTCCTGAGGCGCCAGCATCGGCGCGCCGGTCAGCGAGCAGACCTCGCGCACGACGGCGAAGGTACCGGCGCTGCCGAACCACGACGACTCCGGGTCCTGCTCGGCGGCGCCGGCTTCGACCTCGTGGCGCGCCGGGTCCAGGATGCGCCCGCCCGAGCCGCTGACCCACAGCAGCCGCGACAGCCCCAGCGAGCGGAAGAAGGCCTTGAACGTGCCGCCGCCGTTCCAGTTCTCCATGATGTCGGGGTGCTCCTGGCGCAGCCGCAACGCCAGCATGCCGGCGCTCACCGGCAGCGCCGACTCGTCCACCGTCGCCCAGATGCGCGTGGCGATCAGCGCCAGCTCGTCCTCGCTCGCCGGGCGCGGGGTCTCGCGCAGCGGCTCGGGCCGCGGCGCCGGG
>NZ_NRRU01000122.1 GCF_016583785.1 Rubrivivax gelatinosus
GCGTGCGCGCCGCGAGCGCCGTCGCGCCCGAGCCCCCGGCTTCCAGCGCGCCGGCCAGCGCCTCGGCTTCGTCGGCGTCGAACTGCAGCTCGTGGCGCCGGAACTCGGCGAGTTCGCCGCCGGCGCGCCAGCGCGCCAGCGACAGCGGCGGGTCCTGGCGCGTCGCGACGGCGACGGTCCAGCGCGGCCCCAGGCGTTCGAGCACGCCGTCGAGCAGCTCGAAGAACGCGGCATCGGCGACGCGGTGCAGGTCGTCGAAGACGATGACGCCGTGCTCGAGCTCGCAGGACTCGAGCGCGTCGAGCAGTTCGGCCGCCAGCCGGGCGCGGCCGCGCGGGTCGTCGACCCGCGCCAGCAGCGCCTCGGGCGCGGTGCGCCAGGGCGGGTCATAGGGTTCGAGGGCGGCGAACAGGCACTCCAGCAGGCGGTGCAGGTCGTCGTCCTCGTCGGCCGAAACCCAGGCGACGGCGGTGCCGGCGGGCAGCCGCGCGAGCTGGCGCGCCAGTGCCGTCGTCTTGCCGTAGCCGGCCGCCGCGCAGACGAGCACCAGCCGCTGGCCGAGCAAGGCGTCCAGCAGGCGGGCGTCGAGCGCCGGGCGCTCGATCCAGGTGCCGGCCGTGCCGGCGCGTGGCCGAGGCGGCTGGATCTTGGTGCGGGCGAAGCTCATGCCGCGGACCCCGGTGGCGGCGGACGCCGGATTCTGCGTCGCCGGCCTCGGGCCGCGCCTCGGGAGTGTCCGCGACAGGGTTTCCGCGCTGTCCATCGTTAGATGGTCGCGCGCATGCGCCGCCGGCGCGCGCGGCGTGCGACGACGTACGGGCTGTCGGCGCCGTAGGCGCCGCCGCGCCGGCGCCTACGGCGCCAGACGCTCCCGCACCCAGGCGCCGCCGTCCAGGCGGTAGCGCAGCCGGTCGTGCAGCCGGCTCTTGCGGCCCTGCCAGAACTCCCAGCCGTCGGGCACCAGGCGGTAGCCGCCCCAGTGCGGCGGCCGCGGCGGCTGCAGCGCAAAGCTCGCGGCGTATTTGGCGGCGTTGGCCACCAGCACCGCGCGCGAACCGATCACCTGGCTCTGCGGCGAGGCCCAGGCGCCGATGCGTGAATCCAGCGGCCGCGACGCGAAATAGGCGTCAGATTGTTCGGCCGAGGTCTTCTCGACGCGGCCTTCGATGCGCACCACGCGCTCGAGTTCGATCCAGTGGAACTGCAGCGCGGCGAACGGGTGCGCGGCGAGTTCGTGCCCCTTGCGGCTGTCGTAATTCGTGTACCAGACGATGCCGCGTTCGTCGAACTGCTTGATCAGCACGATGCGCGTCGAGGGCCGGCCGTCGGCGCCGACGGTGGCCAGCGTCATCGCGTTCGGCTCGGGCACCTGGGCGTCGATCGCCTGCTGCATCCAGCGTTCGAACTGGCGCAGCGGGTCGGCGTCGGAGGCGGTTTCGTCGAGCGCGTCGCGCTCGTAGCTCTTGCGGAGGGCAGCCAGATCCATGCGCCGAGTATAGGAAGGCGTCCGGAGCGGCCCGCGCACCGCGTCGACAGGCGGTGCTTCCCTTACGTGGAACGCCGTAGGTGAACGTCCCACTGTCTGCTGCCGGGCGCGACCCCCATTCTTGCCTCCACGGGGAGCACCGACGGGAAGGCCAGAGCTAATGAACACGAGCCCGACGATCGTCGTGCTGGCTGCCGGGCACGGGACGCGCCTGCAGCCGGGGCGGCCCCGGCTCGAGCAGCCGCTGGCCGGCTCGACGGTGCTCGGCACGACGGTCGCCAACGCGCTGCAGACCGGGCTGCGGGTGCTGGTCGTGACCACCGAGCGCCTGGTGCCGCTGCTGCTGCCGCAGCTGACGCTGCAGGACCTGCACGTGCTCGCCGAAGACAGCGCGCGCCGCGGCCGCGGCCAGGCGATCGCCGCCGGTGTCGGCGACAGCCCGCAGTCGCCCGGCTGGCTGGTGCTGCCCGGCGACATGCCGCTGGTGCGGCCCGAGACCATGCTCGCCGTCGCCCAGGCGATCGCGCTGCACGCGGTGGCCTGTGCCCAGCACGGCGGCCGGCGCGGGCATCCGGTGGCTTTTGCCGCCGAGCTGTATTCCGAACTGGCCTCGCTGCAGACCGACGAAGGCGCGCGCCGGCTGCTGGCGCGTTATCCGGCGGTCGGCGTGCCGGTGGACGACGCCGGCGTGCTCGTCGACGTCGACACCGACGCCGACCTCGATTCGCTGCGTTTGCCGCAGCGGCGCGTGGCCGGCGGCTGATCGACGGCACGGTCGACCAGCCCGGCGCGTGCGGCCAGGCGCATCAGGCGCTCGATCTCGCGGTCGTGCACACCCCGTTCGCGCAGCGCGCAGGCGGTAGCTGCGAGGTACTCCAGCGTGCTGCCGTAGCGCCCGCGTGCGTGGCGCAGGATGGCCAGCACCTGCTCGTCGGGCAGGCGGCCGGTGTAGTGCTCGCTGCGCCGGCTGAGCGTGAAGGTCAGCGCCGGCACCGTGCCCTGCGGCGTCGCGCAGGGCAGGAAACGCGGGTCGTAGATGCCGCCGCCGACCATCTCGCGCCCCCACAGGCGTTCCAGTTCGGCGTCGGCGGCCTCGGGCCGCATGCGGTAGACGAAGCCGCGGCAGGCGCCGCCCGGCATCAGCGCGAACACCAGCCCCGGCTGCTGCGGCGTGCCGCGGTTGATCTGCGAGCGCATGCGCAGCGCCCGGTGCCAGCCGCGCACCAGCGCCGGCCGGTGCTCGGCGGCGTCGAACTCGGGGCGCCAGATCAGCGAGGCGTAGCCGAAGACCCAGACGTCGCCGCGCGCGCTGCACTCGGCGCGCAGCAGCGCGAGCATCGCGTCGGGGTCGCGTGCGCAGCAGCCGCTCATCGCGGGGCGGCGGCGCGGCGCAGAGGTCTTCGGGGGCGCTGCATGCTCGTCATTGTCCTGGGGCTCGTTGGTTGCAAGGACGGTGCCGGGCATCGCGGCCGATGTCCCCGGGCAGCACGTCACGAAACTCGATGTAATCCGATTACGGACTTTTCGGTGATATGGTTACGGCCGGAGGTTCAGCCATGAAGTCCGCCATCCGCTCCGTCACCGACCGCATCCGCGCGCGCAGCGCCGATGCGCGTTCGGCCTACCTTGAACGCGTGGAACGCCTGCTCGGCCGACCGCGCGGCGCCGACCGCATGGGCTGCGCCAACGTCGCGCACGCTTTCGCCGCGCTGCCGGCGGATTCGCGCCTGCGCGTCGTCACCGAGCGTGCGCCCAACGTGGCGATCGTCACCGCCTACAACGACATGCTGTCGGCGCACCAGCCTTACGAGGCGTTCCCGGCCGTGATCCGCGACGAGGCCAGGCGCCACGGTGCGACGGCGCAGGTGGCCGGCGGCGTGCCGGCGATGTGCGACGGCGTCACCCAGGGCCTGCCGGGCATGGAGTTGAGCCTGTTCTCGCGCGACACGATCGCGATGGGCACCGCGATCGCGCTGTCGCACGACGTCTTCGACGCTGCGCTGATGCTGGGCATCTGCGACAAGATCGTGCCCGGCCTGCTGATCGGCGCGCTGCACTTCGGCCACCTGCCGACGGTGTTCGTGCCCGGCGGGCCGATGTCCACCGGCCTGGCCAACGAGGCCAAGGCCAAGGTGCGCGAGCAGTACGCGCAAGGCCTGGTCGGGCGCGAGGAACTGCTCGCCGCCGAGTCCGCCGCCTACCACGGCCCCGGCACCTGCACCTTCTACGGCACCGCCAACAGCAACCAGATGCTGATGGAGGCGATGGGCCTGCACGTGCCCGGCGCCGCCTTCGTGCACCCGCACGCCGGCTTGCGCGAGGCGCTGACGCGCGAGGCCGTGCGCCGGGTGCTGGCGATAGCCACGCCGGGCGAGCTGCTGCCGATCGGCCGCCTGGTCGACGAACGTGCGATCGTCAACGCGATGGTCGCGCTGCTGGCCACCGGCGGCAGCACCAACCACCTGATCCACTGGGTGGCCGTGGCGCGTGCGGCCGGCATCACGATCGACTGGAGCGACTTCGCCGCGCTCTCCGCCGAGGTGCCGCTGCTGGCGCGGGTCTATCCCAACGGCGCCGCCGACGTGAACCAGTTCCAGGCCGCCGGCGGCCCGGGCTACGTCATCGGCCAGCTGCTGGCCGCCGGCTGCCTGCACCCCGACGTGGCGACGATCGCCGGCCCGGGGCTGGAGCGTTATGCCGCGCTGCCCGCGGCCGCCGGCGACGGCACGCTGGCCTGGCAGCCGGTGGGCGAAAGCGCCGACATCGCGGTGCTGCGCCCGGCCGATTCGCCGTTCTCGCCGAGCGGCGGCCTGAAGCTGCTCCAGGGCAACCTCGGGCGCGCCGTCATCAAGGTCTCCGCTGTGCCCGCCGACCGCCACGTGATCGAGGCGCCGGCGCGAGTCTTCGACGACCAGGAGTCGCTGCAGGCGGCGTTCAAGGCCGGCGAACTCGACCGCGACCTCGTCGCCGTCGTGCGCTTCCAGGGCCCGTGCGCCAACGGCATGCCCGAGCTGCACAAGCTGACGCCGCCGCTGGCGGTGCTGCAGGGCAAGGGCTTCCGCGTCGCGCTCGTCACCGACGGCCGCATGAGCGGCGCGTCGGGCAAGGTGCCGGCGGCCATCCACGTCAGTCCCGAAGCGCTCGCCGGCGGCCCGCTGGCCCGGCTGCGCGACGGCGACATCGTGCGTGTCGACGCCGACGCCGGCACGCTCGAAGCCCGGGTCGACGCCGCCGAATGGGCGGCGCGCGAACCCGCCACCATCACCCCCGGACAGGCCGCGGCCAACAGCCACGACCTGGGCCGGGAACTGTTCGCCGGCATGCGGCGAAACGTCCGCAGCGCCGAGGAGGGCGCCGTCACATGGCTCTGAAACCGAAAGCACTCGCCGCCCCGGGACCCGTGATCCCGGTCATCGTCATCCACCGCGTCGCCGACGCGCTGCCGCTGGCCCAGGCGCTGCTCGCTGGCGGCGTGCGCGTGCTCGAGGTCACGCTGCGCACGCCGGTGGCGCTGGAGGCGATCCGGCTGATCGCGCGCGAGCTGCCCGAGGCGCTGGTCGGCGCCGGCACGGTGCGCAGCGTCGCCGACGCCCAGGCGGCACGCGATGCCGGTGCGGTGTTCGCCGTCAGCCCCGGCTACACCAGCGAGATTGGCCGCGCCTGCAGCCAGATCGAGCTGCCGCTGCTGCCCGGCGTCGCGACCTCGAGCGAGGTGCTGGCGGCGATGGCCGACGGCTACGACTTCCTGAAGTTCTTCCCGGCGGCCGCGGCCGGCGGCATCCCGATGCTGAAGGCGCTGGCCGGGCCTTTCCCCGACATCGCTTTCTGCCCGACCGGCGGCCTGACGCCCGAGAGCGCGCGCCAGTACCTGGCGCTGCCGAACGTGTTGGTGTGCGGTGGTTCCTGGCTGACGCCGCAGGCGACGATAGACGCTGGCGACTGGGCGCACATCACCCACCTGGCGCGCGCCGCGCAGGCGCTGCGCGAAGCCTGAGATCGAAGACCGGCGGCCTCCCGGCCGCCGGCGCGGGCGTCAGGCGCGCAGCGAGTCCTCGGGTGCGCCGGCCTCGGCGCGCTGGATCAGCTCGACCTTGTAGCCGTCGGGGTCGGTGATGAAGGCGATCACCGTCGAGCCGCCCTTGACCGGGCCGGGCTCGCGCGTGATGTTGCCGCCGGCGGCGCGGATCTTGTCGCAGGCCGCGTAGGCATCGGGCACGCCGATGGCGATGTGGCCGTAGGCGCTGCCCAGGTCGTACGACGTCACGCCGTGGTTGTAGGTGAGCTCGATCTCGGCGTGCTCGGGGTTGGATCCGTAGCCGAGGAAGGCGAGCGAATAGCCGTGGGCGGCGTTCTCGCTGGTGCGCAGCAGCGTCATGCCCATGACCTGGGTGTAGAAGTCGATCGACCGTTGCAGGTCGCCGACGCGCAGCATCGTGTGGAGCAGTCTCATGGCGCGGATTGTCCCGCAGCCCGCTGCGCCCCTCAGGCCGGCACGGTGTAGTTGAGCGTCATGCGGCCGCCGTCGACGACGACGATCTCGCCGGTGACGTAGCTGGCCGCGTCCGACAGCAGCCAGGCGCAGACGTCGGCCACCTCGCCGGGCTCGCCCAGGCGCTTCATGGGCGTGCGGCTCATGATGCGCGCCTTGGCCTCGTCGCTGGTCAGCACGGCGTTCTTCGCCAGCTCGGTGGCGATGGTGCCCGGCGCGACCGCGTTGACACGCACGCCGCGGTCGGCGAGCGACAGCGCCATCACCCGCGTGAGCTGGTCGATCGCGCCCTTGCTGGCGTTGTAGCTGGCGATCGACGGGATGGTCAGCCGGCCGTTGACCGAGCTCATGTTGACGATCGCGCCGCCGCCGGCCTTGACGAGTTCGCGCGCGAGCGCCTGGCCGACGAGGAACGAGCCCTTCAGGTTGATGGCGATGACCGCGTCCCAGTCGGCTTCGGTGACCTCGAGGAAGTCGGCGGCCTTGAAGATGCCGGCGTTGTTGACCAGCCCGTCGACGCGGCCGAAGGCGGCCAGCGTCGCCGCCAGCGCGGCGTCGACCTCGGCCTTCTTCGAGACGTCGCAGTGGGCGTAGACGGCGCGGTGGCCGGCGGCCGTCAGCTCGGCCGCCAGGCGTTCGCCGGCTTCGTCTGCCACGTCCCAGAGCGCGACCGCGGCGCCGTCGCGCACGAGGCGGCGGGCGCAGGCCTCGCCTATGCCTTGCGAAGCGCCGGTGATGACGACGACGCGGCCATCGAGGCCGAAATGAACGCCTTGCTGCATGGTGAGGGGCGGCATGGCCGCGACGGGTTCGACGGGCCCGCAGTGTAAGCAGGCCTTGCGCGGCTGGCGCGTCGACCCCTGTGCCCGCGGTGGCTGCGGCCCCTCGGGGCGCCGCCCCGGCAGACGACCTACGCGACCGCTGCCGCGTGCGCGCCGGTGCGCGCGGTGCGGCGCAGCGAGACGGCGTCGGCGGGCGCGGCCGCGGCGCCGCGGCCGGCATCGAGGTGGAACAGCTGCACCGCTTCGGTCACGGCGTCGGCCTTGGCGCGCAGCTGCTGCGCAGCGGCGGCGATCTCCTCGACCAGCGCGGCGTTCTGCTGCGTGATGCCGTCTATGCGTGCGACCGAGGTGTTGATCTGCGAGATGCCCTGCAGCTGCTCGTCGGCGCCATGGCTGATGCCCGAGACGACGCTGCCGACACGCTGCACGGTGCCGACGGCGGCGGCGATGGTCTCGCGCGCCGCTGCGCTCAGCCGGTTGCCGGCCTCGACCTTCTCGGACGAGTCGACGATCAGCTGCTTGATCTCGCGTGCCGCGGTGGCCGAGCGCTGCGCCAGCGCGCGCACCTCACCGGCCACCACGGCGAAGCCGCGACCCTGTTCGCCGGCGCGCGCCGCTTCGACCGCGGCGTTCAGCGCCAGGATGTTGGTCTGGAAGGCGATGCCGTCGATGACCTGGATGATCTCGCCGATGCGGCGCGAGGAGTCGCTGATGACCTGCATCGTCTGCGTGACCTGGTCGACCGCCTCGCTGCCGCGGCGGGTGACGGCCGAGGCCTCTTCGGCGAGCTTGGCGGCCTCGGCTGCGGCCGAGGCGCTCTGGCGCACCGTGCTCGTGATCTGCTCCATCGACGAGGCCGTCTCCTGCAGGTTGGAGGCCTGGGTCTCGGTGCGCACCGACAGGTCCTGGTTGCCGGTGGCGATCTCGCAGGTGGCGTCGCGCATGTGCTCGACCTCGGTGCGTGCGTCGCGCACGATCGAGCGCAGGTTGACGTTGAGCTGGTTCAGCGCCTTGGCGAGCTGGCCGAAGCCGTCGTCGCCCTGCGCCGGCAGGCGTTCGGTCAGGTCGCCGGCGGCCATGCGGTTGGCGAAACCCAGCAGCGGCGCCAGCGGCGCCATCACCAGGCGGGCGAACAGCGCCGCCCCCGCGGTGCTGCCCAGCAGCACGCAGGCGAGCACGGCGTACCAGCCGAGGTAGTGGCCGACGAGGGCGCAGCCGCCGCCCAGCAGCGCGGTGGCCAGCATCAGCGGCAGGTGCCGGCGCAAGCGCGCCAGGCGCCGGATCCGGCCCCAGACGGTGGCGCGATACGGCGTGCCGGCATCGAGCTTGAGCGTCGCGCGGCCACTCTCCTTCTCGCTGCGCATGCGGGCGTAGAGCGCCTCGGCGGTGCGCACCTCGTCGCGCGTGGGTTCGGTGCGCACCGACATGAAGCCTACCGGATGGCCGTCGCGCATCAGCGGCGTCACGTTCGCCATCACCCAGTAGTACTGCCCGTCCTGGCGCCGGTTCTTCACCGGCGCCGACCAGGGCTGGCCGGAGGCGATGCACTGCCACATGTCGCGGAAGGCCTCCTCGGGCATGTCCGGGTGGCGGATCAGGTTGTGCGGTTGCCCCAGCAGGTCTTCCTTGGTGTAGCCGCTCACCGAGATGAACGCCGGGTTGCAGTACAGGATGCGGCCCTTCAGGTCCGTCGTGGAGACCAGGGTCTCGCCCTTGGGGAACGGGAACTCGATATCGCTGACGGGCAGATTGACTCGCATCGTTGACTCCTCCACTGCTTGCGGCTCAGGTGTCTGGAATCGGTCCGGACTGCCGAACGATAAAGAAACCCCGCTGCCGTCAGTGCGGAAAAATGAACGAAACGCTAGTCTCTTCGTTTTGTGATGCGCGTAAATATCGAATGCGACAAGGCCTCGGACAAGCAGGCTGCAGCTTGAGCATTGTTGCGTGTCATTACGTCTGGGCGCCGCGTGGGCGGGCCTCTCGATCGAGCCAGACTTCCATGCCCTGGGCGTTGAGTTCGACGTCCAGCGCCAGCAGGCGGTCCACGTCGTCGGCCGGCAAGTGGCAGCCGTGGGCGGCGAGGCTGTCGCGCAGCAGAGCCGACAGCCCGGCACAGAGCGCCGCGTGGCGCTCGGCGCTGCCGGCCAGGCGGCGGCCGAGCGCGACCATGCCGTCCAGCAGTTCCAGCTGCAGCGCACCCAGGCGCGCCACCTCGCCGACGCGGCCGTAGTGCGTCAGGTACATGGCCTGCGGCGCGCGCGCGAGCAGGCGCTGCACCGAGGCGCGCAGCGCGTCGGGCTCGAACTGCACCGGCGTCGAGGTCGGCATCACCCAGGCGCCGCGTTCGCTGTCGAACTCGCGATAGGACAGGCCGAAAGTGTCGCCGGTGAACCAGCCGCGCGAGCGTTCGTCCCAGATGCAGTGGTGGTGGCGCGCGTGGCCGGGCGTGTCGGCGAACTCCAGTTCGCGCCCGCCCAGTGTGATGCGGCCGCCGTCGGTGCTGGTCAGCACGCGCTCGGCGGCCACCGGCAGCAGCGTGCCGTAGCTGCGAAGCATCTCGGCTTCGCCGTAGACGGCGCTGGCGCCGGCCCAGATCTGCGACGGGTCGACGAGGTGGCGCGCGGCGCGCGGGTGCGCCATCACGCGTGCGGCCGGCAACTCCTGCATCAGCAGGCCGACGCCGCCGGCGTGGTCGAGGTGGATGTGGGTCGGGATGACCCAGTCGACGGCGTCGCGCGCCAGGCCGAGCGCGGCCAGCGCTTCGAGCAGCCGGGGAACGGAGAAGTTGGTGCCGGTGTCGACGATCGCGGCGCGGCCGGCGTCGACGACGAGATAGGCAGCGTCGAAGCGCGGGCGGTGGAAGCCGGTGTCGACGGCGTAGATGTCGTGCCCGCAGGGCTCGACGAAGGCGGGGAGGGCGGGAGCGGTCATCCGCCGATTTTCATCGGCCCGGCCGTCTCCCGCACAGGGCCGCGGCAGGCATGCCGCGGCCGCTCGTCACTCAGTGCGCGACGATCCAGAGGTGGGCGATGTCGGCGGCGCCGTCGTTGCCCTTGACGGCACGCAGCGTCTGCGCGGCGGCGGCCTTCTTGCCGGCCTGCACCTGCGCCTGGCCCAGGCGCAGCCTGGCTTCTTCCGGACGGCGCAGGCCACCCTTGGCGATGCCCTTCTCGATCAGCGCCACGCCCTTGTCGGCCTCGCCGAGCGAGGCATAGGCGAAACCGACCTTGACCAGGTCGTCGCCGCTCTTGTCGGCGGCGGCTTCCGTGGCCTGCTTGGCGATGTCGGTCTTCTGCTGCGCCAGCTGCTTCTGCGCCAGGTCGCGCAGGCGCTGGTGGCGCGAGGCTTCGGCGCCGGTGCCCAGCGCGCCCGACTTGTAGCCCTGCTCGACGATGCGCAGCGCCTCGGCCGGCAGGCCGGCCTGCAGCGCGAGCTGCGACATCTCCATGTACTCGTCGGTCTTGCCGAGCGTGCCGACGGCGAGCTTGAGCCGCATGACGTCGAGCGCGTAGCGGTCGGCGAAGCCGCTCTTGCGCGGCAGCCGGCCCAGGAAAGCCGTCCAGTAGTCCTTCTTCGGATAGTGGGCGACCAGCTTCTCGAGCGTGCCGACGTAGCCGTTGGTGTTGCCGGTGCGCTGTTGGGCGTCGGCCAGGCGCAGCAGGTCGCCTTCCTCGGGCTTGCGGCCGGCCGCTTCGGCGGCGGCAACGGCCGCGCCGGCGTCGCGCGCGATCGCGTTGTAGTCGCCGCTGGAGGACTGCAGATAACCCTGCAGCTGCTTGATCGTCGCGCTGTTGTTGCCCGCGGCCACCGCCTTGTTCAGCCACTCGGTGGCCTTGGCGTTGTTGCGCAGCTGGGCGTAGGCGGCGGCGAGCTGCTCGGCGTACTGGCCGAGCTCGTTGCCGCTGGCTTTGGCGGCCAGTGCTTCCAGCGCCTGCGCCGCGACGGCGTAGTCGCCGGCGCGCTGGGCGGCGGCGGCCTTCATGCGGTCGATGGTCTGCTGCTCGGCGGCGCTGCGGCCACCGACGCTTTCGGCCTCGCGCACCTTGGCCAGCGCTTCGCGCGCCTTGCCCGCCTTCAGCAGTTCGCCGGCCTGTTGCAGCGGCCGGCCGATCTCCGCCCGCATCCCCTGCGCCCCGGCGACGGACAGCCAGCCGGCAGCGACGAGGCACAGGGCAAGGGTACGCAGCTTCATCTTCATCTCTTGGGTTCCTCGGCGAAACGCCGTCCAGCAAACCGCAGGCCCGATGCAGCTCCGCGTGAAGCAAACGCCGCGGCCGGGCTCTGCCCGGCCGCTGGCGTCGCCCCCTCGAGGGGGAGGAGCGGCGCAGCCGCTACGGGGGTGGGTCAGTTCATGAATTGCTCGTTACCCACGATGCCGATCTTGGTCACGCCCAGGCGCTGGGCGCTGGCCATGATCATCGCGACGACCTTGTAGGTCACGAGCTTGTTCGGGCGCAGGTGCACCTCGGGCTGGTCGGCCGCGGCGGCGACCGTCGCCAGCTTGGCTTCGAGCGCCGCGCGGTCGGGCACGATCTCGCCGTTCCAGCCGATGGTGCCGTCGAAGTCGACGTCGATGCGGATGATCTCCGGCGGCTGCGGCGGCGGCGCCGAGTTGTTCGGCGTCGGCATGTTCATCTTCACCGCGTGCGTCTGGATCGGGATGGTGATGATGAACATGATCAGCAGCACCAGCATCACGTCGATCAGAGGCGTGGTGTTGATGTCCACCATCACGTCGTCTTCGTCGCTGGAGTTACCTACTTGCATGGACATGGTTGCTCTCCTCAGCGCGCCACGGCGCCGGCCGGCGGTTCGGTGATGAAACCGACCTTGAAGATGCCGGCGCGCTGGCAGGCCACGACGACGCGGCCGACCGACTCGTAGCGGACGTCACCGTCGCCGCGGATGTGCACCTCGGGCTGCGGTTCCTTCACCGATTCGACCTTCAGCCGCTTCACCAGCGCCTCGATGTCCGGAAGGCGCTCGATGCCCCAGAAGATCTCGCCGTCGCGGTTGACCGCGATGACGATGTTCTCGGGCTTGGTCTGCAGCGGGATGTTGCGTTCCTTGGGCAGCTCGAGCTTGATCGACTGGGTGACCACGGGAATCGTGATCAGGAAGATGATCAGCAGCACCAGCATCACGTCCACCAGCGGCGTGGTGTTGATCGAGCTGTTGAGCTGCTCCTCCCCGCCGTTGTCGGCAGGGCCTACTTGCATCGCCATCGCGATCTCCTGGAGGACGACGGCCGCGCGACGCCGGCATGTTCACCCCGCGGCAAGGCGGGGCGGCAGGCGCCGCGGCGGCCGGTCGGCATCACGTCAGCGCTTGCCGGCGATCAGCACGTTGTGCAGGTCGGCGCTGAAGGCGCGGATCTGGTCCAGCACCGCCTTGTTGCGGCGGATCAGCCAGTTGTAGCCCATGACGGCCGGCACGGCGACGGCCAGACCGATGGCGGTCATGATCAGCGCTTCGCCGACCGGGCCGGCGACCTTGTCGATCGAGGCCTGGCCGCTGATGCCGATGCGCACCAGCGCGTTGTAGATGCCCCAGACGGTGCCGAACAGGCCGACGAACGGCGCGGTCGAACCGACGGTCGCCAGGACGGCCAGGCCGTCGGTCAGGCGGCTCTGGATGTTGCCGGCGGCGCGGTCCACGCTCATCGTCACCCAGGTGTGCTTGTCGATGGTCTCGACCATCGTGCCTTCGTGATGATCGCTGGCCTTGATGCCCGATTCGGCGATGTAGCGGAAGGCCGAACCTTCTTCGAGCGAGCTCAGGCCGGCCTTGACGGTGCTGGCCTTCCAGAAGGTGTCGGTCGACTGGCGCGCGCTCTTCATCATCGCGCGCTGCTCATACAGCTTGGTGAAGATGACGTACCAGCTGCCCATGGACATGATCACGAGGATGATCAGCGTGCCCTTGGCAACGAAGTCGCCTTGCAGCCACAGGGCTTGCAGGCCGTAGGGGTTGTCGATCGCTTCGTGTTCGGCCGCCGCCGCCGGTGCCGTGGCCGCCGGCGGGGCGGCGGTATCGGCCTGGGCGAGGGCGGGTTGGGTGCCAAAGGTGGCGACCAGCGCGACCATCATCGCCGCGAGCGACGATCGCATCAGTTTCATCAAGGACATCGTGCCTCCAAGGGGGAAAGAACGCCGGCGCTGCGCCGCACGTGGGTAAGAGCGTCGCCGCGCGGGTGGCGGCGAGGCGCAAGGACAGGGAGCCTCGTTACTCGAGGTTCCAGACGTATTCGACGGTGGCCTGGCCACCGACCGGATTGCCATGCTCGTCGGTGCCAGGTTTGAACTGGCATTGCGAGAGCTTGGACATCGCGATGCGGTCGAGCAGCTTGTGCTCGCGCGACGGGCCGGCCGATCGCACCAGCTCCGAGCCGGAGACCCGGCCGCTGGCGTCGACGTTGAACCGGACGCGGGTCATACCCGTGGCCTCGGCGCGCACCGCAGCCGGCGGGTAGTCTTCCCGTGTCGGCGCGCAGGAGCGGGCGCTGATGATCGTCGGG
>NZ_NRRU01000123.1 GCF_016583785.1 Rubrivivax gelatinosus
CTGGCGCCCGCCCGGGCTGGCGCCAGGCGTGCTGCCTCCGGGTTCAGACGACGATGAACCCATGGAACTGCTGACTCCCGCGCCTGCCCTCGACCTGCTCGCTGCGCCGCAGCGCGACGAAGGCCTGCTCCAGTTCGAGGTCTTCCCCTGGAACGACAACTTCAGCACCGGCAATGCGCTGATCGACTCGCAGCACCAGCGCCTGGTGGACCTGCTGAACCGGCTCGCCGGCACGCTGGTCGGCAGCCTGGAATGCGAGGTCGAGGCCGCGTTCGCCGAACTCACCGCCTACACCGACTACCACTTCAGCGCCGAGGAACAGATCTGGGCCGACTGCTTCGGCGACGACCTCTGGCGGCGCAACCACGAGGCGGCGCACGCGGCGTTCCTGCCCGGGCTGCAGGAGCTCAAGCGCGAAGGCAGCGGCCAGCCGCTTTACCAGGTGGTCGAGAGCGTCGTGAAGTTCCTGATCCGCTGGCTGGCTTTCCACATCATCGTCGAGGACAAACGATTTGCGCTCGCGGCGGCCGAGGTGCGCCGCGGCATGCCGGTCGATGAGGCCAAGCTCAAGGCCGACCACGAGATGGGGGCGTCTTCGGTGCGGCTGCTGATCGACACCGTGCTCGACATGTACGACGGGCTGTCCACGCGCACGCTGAACCTGCTGCGCGAGCGCCGCGCGCGTGTCGAGGCCGAGCGCAAGCTGGTCCAGGCCTACCACGACCTGGAAGCCGCCAACCGCCGCCTGGAAGCGACGACGCTGACCGACGAGCTGACGGGGCTGTTCAACCGCCGCCATTTCGACGCCGTGTTCGCCACCGAGATCGGCCGCGCGCGGCGCGAGGGCACGACGCTGACGCTGGTGCTGCTCGACATCGACCACTTCAAGCGCCTGAACGACACCTACGGCCACATCGCCGGTGACGAGGCGCTGGTGCGCGTGGGCGCCAAGCTGCGCGAGTTCTGCCGCCGCGCCGGCGACCGCGCCTTCCGCCTCGGCGGCGAGGAGTTCGCGCTGCTGGCCTGCGGCAACAGCCCCAGCGGGCGCGGCGCCGACTTCGTCGAGGCCATCCGGTGCGAGATGGCGGCGCTGGCCATCGCCAACGTCGCCAGCGACGTCGAACGCACGCTGACGGTGTCGCTGGGCGCGGTGATCCGGGTGCCGAATGCCGGCGACAGCCCGCAGTCGCTGTTCCGCGAGGCTGACCGGCGCCTCTACGACGCCAAACAACTGGGCCGCAACCGCGCCGTCTGCGGCTGAGCCGGCCGTTAAGCCTTCAGCACCCAGCGCAGCAGCAGCGCCACCAGCAGCAGCGCGCCCACGCTGGCGCCCCAGATTGCCGCCATCCAGGCCAGCCGCACCCACAGCGGCGGCGTCGGTGCGCCGGGCTCCGGCGAGCGGATCGCCGGCCAGCGCAGGCGTTTCATGAGTGATACCCGTCGGCGTCGACCTTGCCGCGGAACACCCAGTAGGACCAGGCCGTGTAGCCCAGGATCATCGGCAGCACGATCACCGTGCCCCAGAGCATGAAGACCTGGCTGCTGCGGTCGGTCGCCGCGTCCCAGATCGTCACCGCGCCCGGCACGACGTACGGAAAGACGCTGATGCCCAGCCCGACGAAACACAGCGCGAACACCGCCAGCGTCAGCACGAAGGGCGCGACCTCGTGCCCTGCCTTCAGGCTGCGCACGAAGCCCAGGCTGGTCAGCGCCACCAGCACCGGCACCGGTGCCACGTACAGCAGGCCGGGCCACTTCAGCCAGTGGTCGAAGTAGGCGCCGCTCAGGAAGGGCGTGGCCGCGCTGACGGCGACGATGGCCAAGAGCGTCGCCGCCCCCAGCCCCCAGGCCAGGCGCCGCGCCTGCTGCTGCAGCCGGCCCTCGGTCTTCATCACCAGCCAGGTGGCGCCCAGCAGGCAGTAGGCGACGGCGACGCTGACGCCGGTGAGCAGGCTGAACGGCGTCAGCCAGTCCCACCAGCCACCGGCATAGGCCCGGCCCTGAACCGCGACGCCCTGCAGCAGCGCACCCAGCACCACGCCCTGCGCCAGCGCCGCCAGCAGCGAGCCGCCGCTGAAGGCCAGGTCCCAGAAGCCGCGGTGCGCCGGGTCGCGCCAGCGGAACTCGAAGGCCACGCCGCGGAAGACCAGCGCCAGCAGCAGCGCGATGATCGGCGCGTACAGCGCCGAGAAGATCAGCCCGTAGGCCAGCGGGAACGCCGCCAGCAGCCCGCCGCCGCCCAGCACCAGCCAGGTCTCGTTGCCGTCCCAGACCGGGGCGACGCTGTTCATCGCGGTGTCGCGCTCGGCGCCCACCGGGAAGCGCCGAAAGAGGATGCCGATGCCCAGGTCGAAGCCGTCGAGCACGACGTAGACGAAGACCGACGCCGCGATGATGACGGCCCAGACCACCGTCAGGTCCCAGTCGAAGCCGGTGCTCATCGCGGCGCCCCGCCGTCGGTCTGCAGCGCGGCCGCGGGCGTGGTGCCGGCGGCGCGTTCGGGGATCCTGGGTTCGGCCGGCTCGTGCAGCAGCGGCGGTTTCGCCATCAGCTTCAGGATGTAGAGCACGCCGGTGCCGAAGACGGCGAAATAGACGATCACGAAGGCCACCAGCGACGCCGCGACCGCCGGTGCGGCCAGCGGCGAGACCGAGTCGGCGGTGCGCATCAGCCCGTGGATGGTCCAGGGCTGGCGCCCGACCTCGGTCGTGATCCAGCCCGCCAGCACCGCGACCAGCCCCGACGGCGCCATCAGCAGCGCCCAGCGGTGCAGCCAGCGCCAGTCGTAGAGCCGGCCGCGCCAGCGCGCCAGCAGGCTGGCGGCGCCGAGTGCGGCCATCAGCAGGCCCAGCCCGACCATGATGCGGAAGGACCAGAAGACGATGCCCACCGGCGGCCGGTCGGCCGCGGGCACGGTGTCCAGGCCGGCCAGCGGCGCGTCCAGGTCGTGCTTGAGGATCAGCGAGGACAGCTTGGGGATCTGCAGCGCATGGTCGATGCGGCCCTCGGCGCTGTTCGGGATGCCGAACAGGATCAGCGGCGCGCCCTCGGGGTGGCTGTCGAAGTGGCCCTCCATCGCCATCACCTTCACCGGCTGGTGCTGCAGCGTGTTCAGGCCGTGCAGGTCGCCCAGCACGATCTGCAGCGGCGCGACGATGGCTGCCATCCACATCGCCATCGAGAACATCAGCCGCGCGCGCGGGTTCTCGCGGTCCTTCAGCAGGTGCCAGGCGCCGACGCCGCCGACGAGGAAAGCCGTCGTCAGGTAGGCCGCCGACAGCGTGTGCACCAGCCGGTACGGGAAGCTGGGGTTGAAGACGATCGCCAGCCAGCTGCCGGCGGCGATGAACTGGCCGTTGGCGTTGAGTGCGTAGCCGGCGGGCGTTTGCATCCAGCTGTTGACCGACAGGATCCAGAACGCCGACATGAAGGTGCCCAGCGCCACCATCAGGGTCGCGGTGAAGTGCAGCCCTTTGCCGACGCGGCGCATGCCGAACAGCATCACGCCGAGGAAACCGGCTTCGAGGAAGAAGGCGGTCAGCACCTCGTAGGCCATCAGCGGGCCGATGATCGGCCCGGCGCGGTCGGAGAACACCGCCCAGTTGGTGCCGAACTGGTAGGACATGACGATGCCCGAGACCACGCCCATGCCGAAGACGAGCGCGAAGATCTTGATCCAGTAGCGGAACAGATCCATGTAGTGCTCGCGCCCGGTCTTCAGCCACAGCCCTTCGAGCACGGCCAGGTAGCTGGCCAGCCCGATCGTGACTGCCGGGAACAGGAAGTGGAAGCTGACGGTGAAGGCGAACTGGATGCGGGCCAGCAGCAGCGCGTCGGGGAAGTCGGGCATCGGGGCCTGCGGGAGTGGCGGGGCAAGGGCGCCGCGGCGACGGTCCGGCCGGTGCCGGTTTGAGCCACCGGCATTCCCGCCAGATCGTCGCCGGCGCTGATCCGCAGGCTAGTTCAGCACAGCGCCGGAGCCGCGAGCAGGCGCTCGATCTCCCCGCGCCGTGTGTAGCCTTGCACCGAGATGCGCACGAAGGTCCGGCCGCCGTGCGCGGTCACCGGCAGCTCGATGCCGCTCTCGGCGTACAGCCGCTGCCGCAAGGCCTCCGGGTCCTGGGCCGGCACGGGGATCGCCACCATCTGCGCCCAGTCCGCGTCGCGGGCGATCGGTTGCAGCCCGTGGCGCTGCGTCAGCGCGTCCAGCGCCTCGCGTGCCAGAGCGTGGCAGCGCGCGCGCACGGCCGGCCAGTCGTGGCGGCGCTGGAAGGCTATGGCCGCCGGCACCGCCAGCCAGGCCGACAGGTCGCGTGTGCCCTGCCACTGCATGCGGCGCTCGAACAGCGTGCGCCCGAGGTAGGCGTCGAAGCCGGTGTGGCCGCCGGTGCCTTCGGCGTAGCCCCAGCTGATCACAGGCGCGTCCAGCCGCGCGTGGTGTTCGGGCCGCGCGTGCAGGAAACCGGCGCCCTTGGGCGCGCACATCCATTTGTGGCAGTTGCCGACGTAGAAATCGGCGCCGATGGCGTCCAGGTCGAGCGCGATCTGCCCCGGCGCGTGCGCGCCGTCGATCAGCGTCGTGATGCCGCGCTCGCGTGCGGCGCGGCAGAGCGCGGCCACCGGCAGCGTCAGCGCGGTCGTCGACGTGATGTGGCTGGCGTAGATCAGCCGCGTGCGCGGCGTCACCGCGGCCAGCAGGCGCTCGACGAAGCTGTCGGCGTCGAAGGGCAGGGGGATGTCCACGCGGCGATAACTCGCACCCTGCGCGGCGCAGACGTGCTGCCAGGCGGCGTCGCAGGCGCCGTATTCCAGGTTTGTGCTCAGCACCTCGTCGCCCGGCGCCAGCACGAAGGACTGCGTCACGACGTTGACGCCGGTGGTTGCGTTGGGCACGAAGACCAGGTGCTCCGGGTCGGCGCCCAGTTCGGCGGCGAGTGCGCTGCGCGCCTGCAGCAGCAGAGCGGCCGAGCGCCGGCCGAGGAAGTCGACAGGGTTGCGCTCCATCTCGAGCTGCCAGCGCTGCTGGGCCTCGATCACCTCGCGCGGGCAGGCGCCGAAGGAGCCGTGGTTCAGGAAGACGAGTTCGGGGTCGAGCAGGAAGAGGTCGCGCATCGGGCCAGTCTAGGCCCAGGCACTGCGCTCCCGGTGCCGGCCGGGCCCTGCCAGCCACCGGCGCCAGGCCGGTTCGCGGCGCTGCAGCAGCAAGGTGGCGGCGCTCAGCGCCCGGCCCTGCCAGACGCCGGTTTCGGCGGCGCGCAGCGCCTGGCCTTCGTGCCACGGCTGCACAGCCTGGTGCAGCGTGCCCGCCAGCCAGAGCGCCGGTGCCCGCAGCTCCAGCGTGCCGCGCAGCAGCACCAGTTCGTCGCCGCGCCGCAGCTGCAGCGCCAGGGCCTGGCCGGCGGCCAGCTCGAGGGTCTCGGTCGTCATGCCGCCACTGTGCGGGCCGGCGCCGGCGGCCGGCAGCCACAGCGGCGAACGCCGCCGGGCGATACAGCGGCGCCGCGGCGCGTCTGTTCCGGTGCAGCCATCGGGTCTCTGTATCTGTTGTGCTGCCGGCGCCGGCGGCATCATCGGCCTCGCCCATGGACACGCTGTACCACCGCATCGCCGACCAGTACCGCGGCGCCATCGACGCCGGCACGCTGCGCGCCGGCGACCGTTTCCCGTCGGTGCGCCAGCTGATGCGGGTGCACGAGGTCAGCCTGTCGACCGCGCTGCAGGCCTGCCGCCGGCTCGAGGACGACGGCCTGCTCGAAGCGCGGGCGCGTTCGGGTTATTTCGTGCGCCACGCGCGCCGTGCGGCGCTGCCGCCGGCGACCGAGGCCGCGCCGCGCGCCATCGACCCGGCGGCCTACGTCGGCATCTCCGAGCACATCTCCGGCATCCTGGCGCGCGGCCAGCAGCACGCGGTCGAACTCAACCTGGCGCTGGCGGTGGCGCCGCCGGCGCTGTACCCGGCCGAGGCGCTGGCGCGTGCGATGCAGCGCCGGCTGCGCCTGGCGCCGCAGGTGCTGACGACGATGACGCGCCGCCACGGCCACCCGCTGCTGCGCGCGGCGCTGGCGCGGCGCGCGCTCGAGCGCGGCGTCACTGCGGCGCCGGAGCAGATCGTCGTCACCCAGGGCTGCACCGAGGCGATGAACCTCGCGCTGCGCGCCGTCGCCCAGCCCGGCGACACCGTCGCCGTCGAGTCGCCGACGTTCTACGGCCTGCTGCAGATCGTCGAGGCGCTGGGCCTGCGCGCGATCGAGCTGCCGACAAGCCCGAAGACCGGGCTGTCGATCGAGGCGCTGGCCTTCGCACTGGAGACCGACGCCGCGATCCGGGCCGTCGTCGTGCAGCCGACGCTGCACAACCCGCTGGGCTGCACCATGCCCGACGAGCGCAAGGCCGAACTGGTGGCGCTGTGCGCGGCACGCGGCGTCGCGCTGATCGAGGACGACATCTACGGCGAGATGACGGCGCAGCCCTCGCGCCCGCTGAAGGCCTGGGACGGCGACGGCAACGTGATCCACTGCAACTCGCTGAACAAGGTGCTGGCGCCGGGCCTGCGGCTGGGCTGGATGCTGGCCGGGCGCTGGCAGGCGCGGGTGGAGATGCTGAAGTACACCCAGAGCCGCTTCCCCGAGGAACTGCCGCAGTCGGTGGCCGCCGAGTACCTCGCCAGCCCCGCCTACGAGCGCCACCGCCGCCGGCTCTGCGAGCTGCTGCGTGTGCGCCGCGACGCCTACGCCGATCTGGTGGCGGCGCATTTCCCGCCGGGCACACGCATCACGCTGCCCGACGGCGGCCTGCTGCTGTGGCTGCAGCTGCCCGACGGCGCCAGCGGCGACGCGCTGTTCGCGGCGGCGCTGCAGCGCGGCATCAAGATCGCGCCCGGTTCGATGTTCTCGACCGGCGCGCGCTACGACGGTTTCGTGCGTCTGGGTGTCGGGCGCGAACCCGACACCACGCTGGCGGCGGCGCTGCGCACGCTCGGCTCACTGGTCTGAGGCGGACGCGTGATGTCACGCGCGACGGATGAGGCCGGAGCGCGGCCCGCACTCGCGCGGGTGGAGGACGCCGCGGCCGACTCTAGGGCGCCGTCTCCAGTGCTGCGATGCACAATGGCCCGTCCTTCCACGGAGCGCTCCGATGCGGCACGTCGTCTTCAACCAGAAAGGCGGGGTCGGGAAGTCCACCATCGCCAGCAATCTTGCAGCGATCGCGGCCGCCCGCGGGCGGCGTGTGCTGCTCATCGACCTGGACACCCAGGCCAACTCGACGCACTACCTGCTCGGTGAAGCTGCCGTCGACCCGCGCCCTGGCGCCGCCGAGTTCTTCGAAGCGACGCTGAAGTTCAGCGTGCGGCCGACCTCCACCGCCGACTTCGTCAGCACCACGCCCTGGGACCGGCTGGACCTGATGGCCGCCAGCCCGGCGCTGGACGAACTGCACGCCAAGCTGGAGAGCCGCTACAAGATCTACAAGCTGCGCGACGCGCTCGCCGATTTCGCCGACACCTACGACGAGATCTGGATCGACACGCCGCCGGCGCTGAACTTCTACACGCGCTCGGCGCTGATCGCCGCCGACGGCTGCCTGATCCCGTTCGACTGCGACGAGTTCTCGCGCCGCGCGCTCTACGGCCTGCTGGAAAGCGTCGAGGAGATCCGCGCCGACCACAACGACAAGCTGGTCGTCGAGGGCATCGTCGTCAACCAGTTCCAGCCGCGCGCCAGCCTGCCGCAGCGCACGGTGCAGGAACTGCTGGACGAAGGCCTGCCGGTGCTCGAGCCCTATCTGTCGGCGAGCGTGAGGATCCGCGAGTCGCACGAACAGGCTCGGCCGATGATCCACCTGGACCCCGGCCACAAGCTGACGCAGCAGCTCATCGCCCTCTACGAGGGCATCACCAAGCCTAGAAAGCGTTCAGCGAAGCGCTGAGGTCCTCGCCCCACTGGGCGACCTCGCCCTCGTCGACCTGCAGCCAGGCCAGCGCGGCCGGCGCGTGATCGGTCCAGTCGCGCTCCGGCAGCTGCGCCTCCTGGCGCCGCACCAGGTGCTCGGCGACCAGGCCGGCGGCGATCAGCGTCTGCACCTCGGACTCGGTCTCCTCGCCGCCCAGCGACTCCAGGTCGTGGTGCAACCGGATCGCCGCCATCACCGCCGGCGCCAGGCGCCAGACGCGCGCCACCAGCGCACCGACGACGGCGTGGTCGGTGCGGTGGTTGAAGTTCTCGGTGGCGACGTAGCTGCGGTCGATGCGCGCCGCGGCCTCGACCATCGTCGAGCCGTAGCCCTTGACGCTCTGCAGCAGCACCGGCATGCCGACGTGGCAGAACAGGCCGTAGGTGTGCGCCAGGTCGGGCGACAGCCCCGGCAGCTGGCGCGCGATGAAGGTCATCGCGATCGCGCGCTGCGCCGAGCGTTCCCAGAAACGGCGCAGATGGCGGTTGTCGACCAGGATCGCGTTGCGCACCAGGAAGCCGGTCATGATCGCCGCGGTCTGCTTCAGGCCCAGGCGGTTCATCGCCTGGCCGACGGTCTGCACCGGCTGGCCGACGTTGTACAGCGGGCCGTTGGCGTTGCGGATCAGCGTCGCCGACATCGCGACGTCGCTGGCGGCGATGCGCGCGACCTCGTTCAGGTCGGGTTCGGCCGCGTCCATCACCGCCTGCAGCCGGGCCAGCAGCGCCGGGCAGGGCGGCACGACGATGTGCTGCAGCGAGCCGCGGGTACGGGCGTGTTCGATTTCACGCTCGATGGCGGCGGTGCGCGTCGTATCGGAACTCGAGGCAGGCAGAGCGGCGGTGGCTGTCATGGCGGAGGAGGGACGCGTCTGGTCGTTTATCGGCCGTTCGGCGCCGGGCTGAAGCGCCACGTGTTGTCGCCCATGTGCGGCTTGCGCTGCGTCAGCCATCTTCCGACAGCGAGAGCGGTCCCTGTCCGACGCTGGTCATGGCGCCCCACCGAAGGCGGCCGCGGCCGCGGCCGACTAACTTTCTCATCATCGAGGACGCCACCAGGGGTCGTGAACATGAGCACTTTCGCCGACGTCGCCGTTTCCGGCCGCTTCCAGCTGCGCTTCCAGTCCCTGTTCCAGCAGGGCCGGGCGCTGGCCTTCCCCTGCGATGCCCAGGGCCATGTGCCGATGGACGACCTGAGCGAACGTGCGCGCTGCAACTACCTCTATGCGCGCGCCGTCGTCGGCCGCGAGTTCGCGACGCCGTCTGTGGTGCGCGAACTCGGCTGAACGCCGCGCATCGCCCGGCCGCAGGAGGTCCGGCGGGAACGCCGCCGCTTCGCGGCGAGAATGCGCGCCATGGCCGCCAGCAGTCTCCTTGCCCTGATCGACGACATCGCGACCGTCCTCGACGACGTCGCGCTCCTCAGCAAACTCGCCGCGAAGAAGACCGCGGGTGTTCTCGGCGACGACCTCGCGCTCAACGCGCAGCAGGTCACCGGCGTCAGCGCCGAACGTGAACTGCCGGTGGTCTGGGCCGTCGCCAAGGGTTCCTTCGTCAACAAGGCCATCCTGGTGCCGGCGGCGCTGGCGATCAGCGCGGTCGCGCCCTGGCTGGTGACGCCGCTGCTGATGGTCGGCGGCGCCTTCCTCTGCTACGAAGGCTTCGAGAAGCTGGCGCACAAGTTCCTGCACCGCGGCGGCGAAGAAGACGCACACCGCGCCGAACTGCGCGCCGCGATCGAAAAACCCGATGTCGACCTGGTCGCGTTCGAGAAGGAGCGCGTCAAGGGCGCGATCCGCACCGACTTCATCCTCTCGGCCGAGATCATCGCGATCACGCTGGGCACGGTGGCCGACAGCGACTTCATGACCCGCGTGCTGGTGATGACCGGCATCGCGGTGCTGATGACGGTGGGCGTCTACGGCGTCGTCGCCGGCATCGTCAAGCTCGACGACCTGGGGCTGCGCCTGCAGCGCGCCGGCAGCGCCGCCGTGCGCTCGATCGGCGACGGCATCCTGGCGGCGGCGCCCTGGCTGATGAAGTTCCTGTCGGTGGCCGGTACCGCGGCGATGTTCCTCGTCGGCGGCGGCATCCTGGTGCACGGCGTGCACCCGGTCGCCGAGGCGATCGAACACGCGTTCGCCGGCTTCGGCGGCCTGCTCGGCGCGCTGCTGCCGGCGCTGGCCAACGGCCTGCTGGGCGTGGCCGCCGGCGCCGTGGTGCTGGCCGGCGTGACGCTGCTGCGCAAGCTCTTCGGCCGCCCGGCAGCGGCCTGAATTACTTGCGGATGCCCAGCAGTTCGACTTCGAACTGCAGCGTCGCGTTCGGCGGGATCACGCCGCCGGCGCCGCGTTCGCCGTAGGCGATCGTGCTCGGGCAGGTGAGCTTGGCCTTGCCGCCGGGCTTCATCTTCTGCACGCCTTCGGTCCAGCACGGGATCACGCGGTTCAGCGGGAACTCGGTGGGTTCGCCGCGCTGGTAGGAGCTGTCGAAGACCTTGCCGTCGGGGAAGCTGCCGCGATAGTGCACACGCACCGTGTCGGTGGCCGCCGGGCTGGCGCCGCTGCCGTCCTTCAGCGAGCGGTAGACCAGGCCGCTGGCGGTGACGACGGCGCCGGGTTCGGCGGCGGCGGCCTTCAGCGGGTCGGCCGGGGCGGCGGCGAAAGCGGGGGCGGCGACGGCCGCGGCGACGGCGGCGAGCAGGCTCAGGCGGGAGAAGGTCAAGGGCGTCTTTCGGGGTGGTGGATCAGTGCGCGGCGACGAAACGGTCGTCGAACCAGCGTTCGATCATGCGTTGCTCGTAGGCCAGCGGCTCGTTGGCGGCGGCGCCGCGCAGCGGGGTGTCGAGGTAGCTCATGTCGGAGAGCCGGTCTTCGCCGCTGCGGGTCTGGCCGTCGGCCTGCAGCGTGTAGCGCAGCGTGATGCGCGGCCAGTCGGCACCGCCGGTCAGCACGCGCTGGTCCTGCACCGAAGACGGCACGACGCGGCCGGCGAGGTCGACGTCGAGCACCTCGATGGCGAGCTTGCTGCCGTCGGGCAGGCGCTGGGCCAGGCGCTGGAAGACCGCCTCCAGGCGCTTGGTCGTGCGTTCGGTCTCGTAGCTGCCGAAACCGGCGTCGGTGTAACGCGCGGGTTCGACGAACTTCAGCTCGACCTGGCCGGCCGCGGCGGCGTTGCCGGCAGCGCAGGCCAGGCCGATGACGGCAGCGGCGAAGGCCGCGCGGCGGGAGCAGGATCGATTCGTCATGGAGAAGCTCCACGGGGTGGCAAAGAGACGAACAATCTGGCACGGAATCCACGCCGGCGCCAGCGCCGGCACGGGTTCCATCACCCGCCGCGGTGTCACTTGCGGCTGTCGCGCAGCGTCGTGATGCGGTTGAACACCGGCGCGTCGGCGCGGTGGAGGGCACGGTCGGCGACGAAGTAGCCGTGACGTTCGAACTGCAGCCGGGTCTCGGCGGCGAGGCCGGCCAGCGACGGTTCGACCCAGGCGCCGACCACCTTCTTGCTGTCGGGGTTCAGCACCTCGCGGAAGTCGCGCCCGGCGGCGTCGGGTTGCGGTTCGGTGAACAGACGGTCGTACAGGTTCACGGTGGCGGCGACGGCGTCGTGCTGCGCGACCCAGGTGATCGTGCCCTTGACCTTGACCGCGTCGGCGCCCGGCGTGCCGCTCCTGGTGTCGGGCACGACCTTGGCGAGCACCGCGGTGACGCGCCCGTCGGCGTCCTTCTCGCAGCCGCAGCACTCGACGACGACGCCGTACTTCAGGCGCACCTTGTTGCCGGGGAAGAGGCGGAAGAAGCCCTTGGGCGGCGTCTCGGCGAAGTCGTCGCGTTCGATCCACAGCTCGGGGCCGAGGCCGAAGTGGCGCTCGCCCAGCTCGGGCTGGTGCGGGTGCACCGGCGCGTGGCAGGGCTCCTGGTGGCCGGCGCCGAAGACCTCGTCCCAGTTGACGAGTTTCAGCGCCAGCGGGTCCAGCACGGCCATCGCGCGCCCGGCCTTGCCTTCCAGGTCTTCGCGCAGACAGCCTTCGAGCACCGAGTAGTCGAGCCAGATGTTGGTCTTGCTCGCGCCCGAGCCGTCGGCCATCGCGCGGATCGATTCCGGCGTGAAGCCGCGGCGGCGCATGCCGAAGATCGTCGGCATGCGCGGGTCGTCCCAGCCTTCGACGATCTTCTCGTCGACCAGGGCCTTGAGCTTGCGCTTGCTGGTGATGACGTAGCTGAGGTTCAGGCGCCCGAACTCGTGCTGGTGCGGCGTCGGGCGCTCCAGCAGGCCGAGTGTCGCCAGCTGGTCCAGCAGCCAGTCGTAGAACGGGCGCTGGTCCTCGAACTCGAGCGTGCAGATGCTGTGGGTGATGTTCTCCAGCGCGTCCTCGATCGGGTGCGCGAAGGTGTACATCGGGTAGACGCACCACTTGTCGCCGGTGTTGTGGTGCGTCGCGTGCTTGATGCGGTAGAGCGTCGGGTCGCGCAGGTTGATGTTGGGCGAGGCCATGTCGATCTTCGCGCGCAGCACCATCGCGCCGTCGGCGTGCTGGCCGTCGCGCATCTCGCGGAAACGCGCCAGGTTCTCGGCCGGCGTGCGCTCGCGAAAAGGGCTGGCCGTGCCCGGCGTCGTGAAGTCGCCGCGGTTGGCGCGCATCGCTTCGGCGCTCTGTTCGTCGACGTAGGCCAGGCCCGCTTCGATCAGCGCCTCGGCGGCGCGGTACATGAAGTCGAAGTAGTCGCTCGCCCAGTAGAGGTGGCGCGTGCCGTTGGCTTCCCAGTCGAAGCCCAGCCAGTGCACGGCTTCGATGATGGCGTCGACGTACTCCTGCTCTTCCTTCTCGGGGTTGGTGTCGTCGAAACGCAGGTGGCAGACGCCGCCGTAGTCGCGCGCCAGGCCGAAGTTCAGGCAGATGCTCTTGGCGTGGCCGACGTGCAGGTAGCCGTTGGGCTCGGGCGGGAAGCGGGTGCGGATCTTCGCCGGGTCCGGCTGGCCCGCGCGGTGGTGCGCGCCGTCGCCCGGGCTGCCACCGAAGCGGCGCTGGCTCCAGGTGCCGGCCTCGAGGTCGCGCTCGATGATGCCGCGCAGGAAGTTGCTCGGCTTGGGGGCGTCGGTGGGAGTCGGGTCGTGGGCCATGCGGCTGGAGGAGGGCGGTGCGGGGAAGAGGCCGCCACGGCGTGCGGCGGCCAACGGGGAATTCTATCGACCGCATCCGCGCGGGCCTGTCGGACGGCGCCCGCCCGCTTTGGAATAATCGCCCGGCCTTTGCACCCGAAGGCGGCGCCGCCGCCTCGCCCCCCGAAC
>NZ_NRRU01000124.1 GCF_016583785.1 Rubrivivax gelatinosus
GGCGGGCCGGCGCCGAAGCGGCGCTCGCGGCAGCCGGCGGCGGCGCGGCACGGCGCGCGCTGGCCGGGCGCTGCAGGATGTCCTTGTCGGCCACTTCGCGCGGCGGCGGCAGGTCGCTGGCCGTGATCTGGCCGTTGCGGTCGCGCCAGATCCATTGCGCCTGCACCGCGCCGGCGACGGCAAGCAGGCAGGCCGCGACGGCGAACGGGCGTAGCGACGACAGGCGGGGCATGTGCATCGAATCAGTGTAGTGCTGCGCGCCAGCGCCGGATTTGACAGAGCCGTGCACCCGGCGTCAGGTGTCGACTCTTCCCTATAATCCGCTTTTGCGTCTGGAGCTTTCCTCAGCATGCGCCTACTCGGCAAAGCGCTCACCTTCGACGATGTGTTGTTGGTGCCGGCGTACTCCCAGGTGTTGCCCCGCGACACCAGCCTCAAGACCCGTCTTTCCCGCAACATCAGCCTGAACCTGCCGCTCGTATCGGCAGCGATGGACACGGTGACCGAAGCGCGCCTGGCGATCGCCATCGCGCAGGAGGGCGGCATCGGGATCGTGCACAAGAACTTCACGCCCAAGCAGCAGGCGGCCGAAGTCGCACGCGTCAAACGTTACGAGTCGGGCGTGCTGCGCGACCCGATCACGGTGACGCCTGACACGACGGTGCGCGAGGTGCGCGACCTGTCGCGCCAGCACGGTTTCTCGGGCTTCCCGGTGCTCGAAGGCGCCAAGGTCGTCGGCATCGTCACCAACCGCGACCTGCGCTTCGAGGTCCGCCTGGACGCCCCGGTGCGCGAGGTGATGACGCCGCGCGATCGCCTGGTCTGGGTCAGCGAGGAAGCCTCGCTCGACGAAGCCAAGGAGCTGATGCACCGCCACAAGCTGGAGCGCGTGCTCGTCGTCAACGAAGCCTTCGAGCTGCGCGGGCTGATGACGGTGAAGGACATCACCAAGCAGACCGACTTCCCGAATGCCGCACGCGACAGCCACGGCAAGCTGCGCGTCGGCGCCGCGGTCGGCGTCGGCGAGGGCACCGAGGAACGGGTCGAGCTGCTGGTCAAGGCCGGCGTCGACGTGCTCGTCGTCGACACCGCGCACGGCCACAGCGCCGGCGTCATCGAACGTGTGCGCTGGGTGAAGAAGAACTTCCCGCAGGTCGACGTCATCGGCGGCAACATCGCCACCGGCGCCGCCGCCACCGCGCTGGTCGAAGCCGGCGCCGACGCCGTCAAGGTCGGCATCGGCCCGGGCTCGATCTGCACCACGCGCATCGTCGCCGGTGTCGGCGTGCCGCAGATCATGGCGATCGACAACGTCGCCACCGCGCTGCGCGGCAGCGGCGTGCCGCTGATCGCCGACGGCGGCATCCGCTACTCGGGCGACATCGCCAAGGCCATCGCCGCCGGTGCCGGCACCGTGATGATGGGCGGCATGTTCGCCGGCACCGAGGAAGCCCCGGGCGAGGTCATTCTCTACCAGGGCCGCAGCTACAAGAGCTACCGCGGCATGGGTTCGATCGGCGCGATGAAGGCCGGCTCGGCCGACCGCTACTTCCAGGAAAACGACGAGTCCGCGAACCCGAACGCCGACAAGCTCGTGCCCGAGGGCATCGAAGGCCGCGTGCCCTACAAGGGCTCGATGCTGTCCATCGTCTACCAGATGGCCGGCGGCCTGCGCGCCTCGATGGGCTACTGCGGCTGCGCGACGATCGAGGAGATGGCGGCCAAGGCCGAGTTCGTCGAGATCACCGCTGCCGGCATTCGTGAGAGCCACGTGCACGACGTGCAGATCACGAAGGAAGCGCCGAACTACCGCATGGAATGAGCGGCGACCCGACGTCCCCCGCGCCGGTGCATCCGGGCGGCCGGCCGGCCGCGATGCGCTTCATCATGCTGGTCGTCCTGATCGACATGCTGGCGGTGGGCGTCATCTCGCCGGTGCTGCCGGCGCTGGTCGGTGTCTTCACCACCAGCCCGTCGGAGCAGACCTACTGGTACGGCGTGGTCGCGTTCTCGTACGCGGTGGCGTGTTTCGTCGGCGCGCCCATCCTGGGTGCACTGTCCGACCGCTACGGCCGACGCCCGGTGCTGCTGCTGGGTTTCTGCGGCCTGGCGTTCAACTTCTTCATGACCGCGCTGTCCACCTCGGTGTGGATGCTGGTCGCCTCGCGCATCGTCGGCGGCGCGATGCAGGCCAACGCCGCGGTCGCCAACGCCTACGTCGCCGACATCACGCCGCCGCAGGAGCGCGCCAAACGTTTCGGCATGCTGGGCGCGATGTTCGGCATCGGCTTCATCCTCGGGCCGGTGATCGGCGGCATCCTCGGCGGCGTCGACCCGCATCTGCCGTTTTTCGTCGCCGGCACGCTGGCCTTGCTGAACCTGGCCTACGGCTACTTCGTGCTGCCCGAGTCGCTGCCGCTGGAACGCCGCCGCGCCTTCGCGTGGAAGCGCGCCAACCCGTTCTCGGCGCTGAAGGAACTGGCGCAGCTGAAGGGTGTCGGCGCGCTCGTCGCCGTGCTCGGCTGCGCGGCGCTGGCGCAGTTCTCGCTGTACACGACCTGGGTGCTCTACACGACCTTCAAGTTCGGCTGGGGGCCGGCGCAGAACGGCTGGTCGCTGTTCGCGATCGGCCTGGTGTCGGCGATCGTGCAGGGCGGGCTGCTGGGCCGCATGCTCAAGCAGTTCGGTGCCAAGCGGCTGGCGGTGATGGGGCTGCTGTCGTCGACGCTGGCCTTCGTCGCCTTCGGCCTCGTCACCGAGGGCTGGATGATGTACGTCGTCATCGCCGCCAACATCCTGGGCAACACGATCACCGCGTCGCTGCAGGGCCTGGTGTCGGGTGCCGCGCAGCACGACAACCAGGGCCAGACCATGGGCTCGGTGAGCTCGCTCAACAGCCTGATGGCGGTTGTCGCACCGATGCTGGCCGCGCCGCTCTTGGGGCTGGTGTCGCACCTGCCGCAGGGCGACTGGCGCATCGGCACGCCGATGTTCTTCTCCGCGGCACTGCAGGCCCTGGCGCTGGCCTTCGCGATCGCCCATTTCCGCAAACAGCGCCGAGCGCGGCTGGCCGCCAACGCCGCGTGATCCCCCGGCCCGCCTCGCCGCCACGACCTGCCGGTCGGGTGCGCGCGGCGGGCCTTCAACTCTCCAGAGCCTGACGATGCACGACAAGATCCTCATCCTCGACTTCGGGTCGCAGGTCACCCAGCTGATCGCACGCCGCGTGCGCGAAGCCCACGTCTATTGCGAGATCCACCCGAACGACGTCAGCGACGCCTTCGTGCGTGAGTTCGCCCCCAAGGCGATCATCCTGTCGGGCAGCCACGCCAGCACCTACGAAGCCGAAGACCTGCGCGCGCCGCAGGCGGTGTGGGACCTGGGCGTGCCGGTGCTGGGCATCTGCTACGGCATGCAGACGATGGCGGCGCAGCTGGGCGGCGCGGTCGAAGGCGGCAAGACACGCGAGTTCGGCTACGCCGAAGTCCGCGCCCACGGCCACACCAGGCTGCTCGAAGGCATACAGGACTTCGCCACGGCCGAAGGCCACGGCATGCTGAAGGTCTGGATGAGCCACGGCGACAAGGTCACCACGCTGCCGCCGGGCTTCAAGCTGATGGCCAGCACGCCGAGCTGCCCGATCGCCGGCATGGCCGACGAGGCGCGCGGCTACTACGCCGTGCAGTTCCATCCCGAGGTCACGCACACCGTGCAGGGCAGGGCGCTGCTCGAGCGTTTCGTGCTGCAGATCGCCGGCGCCCGGCCCGACTGGGTGATGCGCGACCATGTCGAAGCAGCCGTGGCCCGCATCCGCGAGCAGGTCGGCGACGAGGAAGTCATCCTCGGCCTGTCGGGTGGCGTCGACTCCAGCGTCGCCGCGGCGCTGATCCACCGCGCCATCGGCGAGCAGCTGACCTGCGTCTTCGTCGACCACGGCCTGCTGCGCCTGAACGAAGGCGACATGGTGATGGACATGTTCGCCGGCAAGCTGCACGCACGCGTGATCCGCGTCGACGCCAGCGAGCTGTTCCTGGGTGAGCTGGCCGGCGTCTCCGACCCCGAGGCCAAGCGCAAGATCATCGGCCGGCTCTTCGTCGACGTCTTCAAGGCCGAGGCTGCGAAGCTCAAGGCCGGCAGCGGCGGCCACAAGGGCGCCAGCTTCCTGGCGCAGGGCACGATCTACCCCGACGTCATCGAGTCGGGCGGCGCCAAGACCAAGAAGGCGACGACGATCAAGAGCCACCACAACGTCGGCGGCCTGCCCGAGCAGCTGGGCCTGAAGCTGCTGGAGCCGCTGCGCGACCTGTTCAAGGACGAGGTGCGCGAGCTGGGCGTCGCAGTCGGCTTGCCGCCGGAGATGGTCTACCGTCATCCGTTCCCGGGCCCGGGCCTGGGTGTGCGCATCCTGGGCGAAGTGAAGAAGGAATACGCCGACCTGCTGCGCCGCGCCGACGCCATCTTCATCGAAGAGCTGCGCAATTTCCGCGACGAAGCCAGCGGCAAGAGCTGGTACGACCTGACGAGCCAGGCCTTCACCGTCTTCCTGCCGGTCAAGAGCGTCGGCGTGATGGGCGACGGCCGCACCTACGACTACGTCGTCGCACTGCGCGCGGTGCAGACCAGCGACTTCATGACCGCCGACTGGGCCGAGCTGCCGTACGCGCTGCTGAAGAAGGTCTCGGGCCGCATCATCAACGAGGTCCGCGGCATCAACCGCGTCACCTACGACGTCAGCAGCAAGCCGCCGGCGACGATCGAGTGGGAATGAGCCGCACCGGTCTTCGCGCCCCGGCGCGGCCGTCGGCCACCTGGTGCCGGTTCCGGTTCGTTCCCGACGGTTGATCCGGGAGCAACTCTCCCGCTGCCCGGGCAGGTTTGCCGGCCGTCGGCGCCGCTTCGCGCCGCCGACGGCGCAGCTTGCAAGGCCCGCCGTCCCGCATCCGCGCCCTGCGGAGTCTTAGCCGGCGCAGTTCGCGAGGGGAGGCAGCGGGCGCCAGCCCCGCGTGCGCGCGGGCTCGTGCAGCGCCGCCCCGACAGCCGCCTTGGCCAATCCGTATCCAGACGCCTGTCCTCGCGACCCAGGACCGGAGCCAGCCGCGTGTGCGACGGCTGCGCATTCGCCAGATGAGTTGGAGTCGTACGTGAAACAGTCTTCGGACGCCCCCGCGCCGCCGGAATCGGCCCACGGCAGCCGGGCTGCGAGCACCCGCATCGCGCCGGTGTACCTGATCCCGCTGCTGGCCGCGCTGCAACAGGACGGATTCGACAGCGACCGCCTGTTCCACGGTCTGGGCCTGACCGCTGGCGATCTGGCCGTTCCCGGCCTCACGGTTTCGCCCGACGAGGCCAACACCGTGGTGCGCCGGGCCCTGCGCCTGCTGGACGCACCCGATCTCGGCCTGTCGCTGGGCATTCAGACCCGGATCACCGAGCGCGGCGCAATGGCCTTGGGCCTGCTGGCCGCCGCGACGCTGGGTGACGCCATCGCGCTGGCACTGCGGTTTCCGCAGAGCGCCGGCTACCTGCTGGCGGTGCACGAGGAGCGCGGCCAAGGCCTGCACCGGATGGTGGCGGAGCCGACGCCGGGCAACGTCGACATCGCACCCTTCCTGGTCGACATCATGTTCGCCGGCACCGTGCGCCTGCGCCGGCAGGTCACCGAGTCCAACTACGCTCCGGTGTCGGTGGAACTGGTGCGTGCACGGCCGGCCAACGCCGCGGCCTACGAAAGGCACTTTGCCTGCCCGGTGCGTTTCGGCTGCAGCCGCAACGTGCTGACGTCGCAGCTGTCGGGGTTCGACTTTGCGCTGCCGATGGCCAACACGATGGCCTATCGCCTGTCGCGGCAACTGCTGGAGCGGGAACTCGAACGCACCGGCAGCCCGTCGGTGCTCGGCCTGGCGGTCGAGCGGGCGATCCGGCGTGCGCTGCCGCTGACGGCGGCTCCGGCCGATCTCGCCAGCGCGCTCAACCTGAGCGAGCGCAGCCTGCGCCGCAAGCTGGCGCAGGAAGGCCTGAGCATCCGGAGCCTGCTCGACCAGGCCCGCAAGGCGCGGGCACTGGAACTCATGTCCGGCGCCAGGCGCTCGCTCACCGAAGTCGCGCTCCAGACCGGCTTCTCCGACGTGCGTGCGTTCTCGCGCGCCTTCAAGCGCTGGACCGGCAAGCCGCCGTCCACGCTGCGTGGCGCGGCGCCTGCCGCGCTCGCCGTGCAGGCCCCGGCCGGCGACGACTGAGACCGGCCGCAGGACGCCGGAAGGCGTCGTGTGCCTGACCAAGGCCTGAGCGCGATTTCACGCGCGACGGCTGCGTTGCAACCGGCGCTGCGCGCCACCGGTCCAACCGGCGGCTGCGATCGGCCGTGCCGGTCCAGCGATTGGCCTTGCAGGTCCTGCGCCGCAGCCCTGCCGCGCCGAACATCAAACCATGTGCCGGCACCTCGCCGTTGGAGGTGTGGCGACCGTTCGGCCTCCGGCTCGACCGGGCCGGGCACGTTCCTGCCCGGCCGGTGGCCGGTCGGCCGTGCCGCCTCTCCCTCCGATCCTGCTTCGTGGAGTCGACACCCCATGAGTCTTGCCGTTCCGACGCTCGCCCACGAGCCCGCCGCCGTGCCGGCCCCGCCAGGCGCCGCCGGCCTGCCTGCGGCCGCCGGGGCCCGCCTATGAGTGCCCACCCGGTCGAGGCGGGCAGTGGAGACGCCGATACGGCGCGCCAGGAGAGCTCCGCGGGACGCGCTTCGGGGCTCGCCGCCGCGGTGCCGGCTGCGCAGCACGCGCTGCTGCGCACGGCACTCGAGCACCTGCCCCACGGGGTGTGCGTGTTCGATGCTGACGATCGCCTGGTGCTGGCCAACCGGCGCTACATCGAGCTCTGGCAGTTGCCGCCCGGGCTGGCGCTGCCGGGCACGGCGCTGGCCGCGATCCTGTCCGCGGCGCCGGGCTGCGAGCGCAGCTGCGGCGACGCGGCGCTGGCGGACGCCGTGCCGCGCCGCGAATGGCTGAGGGACGATGGACAGCGCATCGGCATGGACCTCACCCGGCTGCCCGCAGGCGGGCGGATGGCGCTGGTCGAGGACCTCACCGGCCAGCGCCAGGTCCAAGCGCAGGTCGCCCATCTCTCCCGTCACGACGAACTCACCGGGCTGCCCAAACGTGCGGCGCTGTACGAGGAGTTCGAGCGCCTGCTGGCGCGCGGCACCGGAGCCGAGGATCTGGCGCTGATCTGCCTCGACCTGGGCCGCTTCAAGACCGTCATCGACCAGTTCGGCCATGCCGCAGCCGATCAGCTGCTGTGCGAGGCCGCCGAGCGGCTGCGCGGCTGTACGCGCCGGACCGACCTGATCGTGCGCCTGGGTGGCGACGAGTTCGCGGTGCTGCAGAGCGGGGCGGAACAACCGGCGAGCGCCAAGGCCCTGGCGCAACGCATGATTGCCGTCCTGTCCCGGCCGTTCGAGCTCGCCGGCGGCCGCGCGCACCTGGGCGCCAGCGCCGGCATCGCGGTCGCGCCATTCCAGGGGCGTGACGCCGAGACGCTGCTGCGCCAGGCCGGGCTGGCGTTGTGCCAAGCCAAGGCCGATGCACGCGGCGGTTCACGTTTCTTCGAGCCGGGCATGGATGCCGGCGCCCAGGCGCGGCTCAGCCTCGAAGCCGACCTGCGGCAGGCCGTCGCCGAGCGCTCGCTGCAGCTGCACTACCAGCCCAAGATCCATCTGGCCGATGGCGTGGTCGCCGGCGTCGAGGCGCTGCTGCGCTGGCATCACCCGAAACGCGGCTGGGTCTCGCCGCTGGACTTCATCCCGGTGGCCGAGGAGACCGGCCTGATCCTCGCCATCGGCCGTCAGGTGCTGGCAAAAGCCTGCGCCGACGCCAGGAACTGGCCGTCCGCGGTGCACGTGGCCGTCAACGTGTCGCCGCTGCAGTTCAGGCATGGCTCGCTGCTGCGCGACGTGCTCGCCGCGCTCAAGGCATCGGGCCTGGAGGCCAACCGCCTCGAGATCGAGATCACCGAGACCGTGATGATGGAAGACACGCCGCGAGCCGTCGAGCTGCTGGCCCAGCTGCGGCGCCACGGCGTGCGCGTGGCCATGGACGACTTCGGCACCGGCTTCTCCTCGCTCGGGCTGCTGCGCAGCTTCGCGTTCGACCGCATCAAGATCGACCGCTCGTTCGTGCGCGATGTCGACACCCACGCCGACGCCCGTTCCATCGTGCGCGCCATCGCCGGCCTGGGGCACAGCCTGGGCATGGCCGTCACCGCCGAAGGCGTGGAGACCGCGGCGCAGCTGGACGCCGTGCGGCGCGAAGGCTGCGACGAGGTGCAGGGTTTCCTGTTCAGCCCGGCGCGGCCGGCCGGCGAGATCCCGGGCTTGCTGAAGACCGTGGTCGCCGCCGGTCTCGGGCGCCTGGCTGCCGACTGAACACGCGTGCCCGCGGCGCCGGCGCTGCGGCGCTGCGGCGCTGCGCGTGCCCTTGGTCACGGCCGCGGCCACGGTGATGCGGCGGATGCCACGTTCCGCCGCCCTTCGTGGCCCGCGCAGCACGCGCTGGCCGCGCCGGTCGTCTGCGTGGCCGTCGCGGCCTGTGTCCAGGGCCCAGCCGGGCCGATGTCGGGTGCGGCGCGGCCGCTGCTCGCGAACTGCAGCGCACCAGCCTCGCCCATCCTTTTGCCGTCCACGACAAGGAAGAACCACATGCTCAGGGCCCTCGGTTTCAAACACAAGATCAGCCTGCTGGTGGCCAGCGCCGTCGTCTGCACGGCGGCGGTCAGCGCGCTGGCTGTGATCCAGGCGCGCACCGACATCGTCGACGGGCGCCGGGCGGCCTTGCGCAACGCGGTGCAGTCGGCGGCCAGCATCGCCGCCGGTTATCAGGCGCAGGCGGCAGCCGGCACCATGACGCAGGACGAGGCGAAGAAGGCGGCGCGCGAAGCCATCCGGCTCTCGCGCTACGGCGGGGCCGACGGCAAGAGCGACTACTTCTACATCCTCACCACCGATGGCACGGCGGTGATGCACCCCTTCACCCAGAGCTGGGAGGAGGGGCGCTCGGTGCTCGACACGAAGAACCCCCAGGGCGTGTACACCGTGCGCCATCTCGTCGATGCCATGGCCGCCAGCCAGGACGGCACCGCGTTCACCGAGGCCGACTACGCCCGGGCCGGTGATACCGACCCGCAGGCCAAGGTCTATCCCAAGCTGCAGTACCTGAGCACCGTGCCGGGCTGGAACTGGATGGTGGGCTCGGGCATGTACATGGACGACGTGAGTGCCGAGGTGAACGCGGTCGCGATGCGGGTCGCGGCCATCTGCCTGGTGGTGCTGGCCGCCATCGGCACGCTGGGCGTGTTCGTGACGCGCAGCGTGCTCAGGCAGCTGGGTGGCGACCCCGAGCAGGCGGTCGACTTCGCCCACCGCGTGGCCGACGGTGATCTCGGCAGCCGCATCGAGGTCCGCGCCGGCGACTCGAGCAGCCTGCTCGCGGGGCTGCAGCAGATGCAGCTCAGCCTGTCGGACGTGGTCGCCAACGTGCGTGCGCACTCCGAGTCGGTGGCCACGGCCTCGGCCCAGATCGCCCAGGGCAACAACGACCTGTCGGCGCGCACCGAACAGCAGGCCAGCGCGCTGCAGCAGACCGCGGCGTCGATGGAGCAACTCAGCGCCGCGGTCCGGCAGAACGCGGACAGCGCGAAGCAGGCCAGCGCGCTTGCCGTCGGTGCCACCGAAGTCGCCGGCCGGGGCGGCGAGGTCGTGGCACAGGTGGTCGACACGATGAACGGCATCAACGCCAGCTCCAGGCGTATCGCCGACATCATCGCCGTCATCGACGGCATCGCCTTCCAGACCAACATCCTGGCGCTGAACGCCGCGGTGGAAGCGGCCCGGGCGGGTGAACAGGGGCGTGGTTTCGCCGTCGTCGCCGCCGAAGTGCGCAGCCTGGCCAAACGCAGTGCCGACGCGGCCAAGGAGATCAAGACGCTGATCAACGACAGCGTCGAGCGCGTGCAGCAGGGCAGCACGCTCGTCGACCGTGCCGGCGCGACGATGACCGAGGTCGTGAGCGCCGTCCGGCGGCTGACCGAGATCATGGGCGAGATCAGTGTGGCCAGCGCCGAGCAGAGCGTCGGTGTCGCCCAGGTCGGCGAGGCCGTCGGCCAGATGGACCAGGTGACGCAGCAGAACGCCGCGCTGGTCGAACAGAGTGCCGCCGCGGCCGAGAGCCTGAAGACGCAGGCGCAGCAGCTCGTGCAGGCCGTGGCCGTGTTCAAGCTGGCCCATTCCTAGGGGCCAGGCACGCGTCGGCTTCACGGCGCGTCAATCCGGCCTGAGCGCGCGGCGCGGCGTGTTGCTGGCCCAGAAACTGGCCTGGAGTCGGCGCTGCGTGCTGCGCTCGTCGATTTGCTGCGCCGTTGGCGGGCCGGCAGCCGCTGCGGCGCCGCCGTTCGCCTGCCCCCTTTTACCGTTCGCCGCCGGCCTCGCGCCGTTCAGCGGCGGATTCCACCTGCGCGTGACGCCAGTCCACATCGTGGAATCTGAGGCGTCGCGGGGCTAGAAATTGATGTGAATCAATAACTCTGGCCGCTCCCGGCGCCGGCGCCCCCGAATAGCCCGCTTACCTCGGTACGGCAGCACGCGAACCCGCTTCGGGCCCATGCCACCGCGGCCGGCGGCAGCGCCTGCCGCCCGCGTCCTCTGCCGCTCGCCCGCGCTGGCGACCGCTCGCCCCCGGAAAACGACCGCTGGGCACAAAGTTCCAGGTTTCGGTGGCGCCCTTGAGTTATTGCAAGGTGCGCCCCGGTAAATCTGTTGGGTGATTTTCGAGGGCTCCCGTCGAAACCACTGACCCCCAGGTTTGCACCGTTCACCGGTGCTGGCCTACCGCTCCCGGGAAAGCCCTGCGGGGGCCACGGTCGACTCCTAGGATGCAAAGCGTCGGACACGTAAGACAGACACCTCGGACACTTCGATCAACTCCACTGGATGGACGAAAAATGGACCAAGCCATCTACTTCGTTGTTCTGACAGTTTGCATTTTGGCCCTGGCATATCGCTTCTACGGGATATTCTTTGTGCGCAAGGTGCTTGCTGCGGACGACAAGGAAATCACCCCCTCGCACCAGCTGCAGGACGGCAAAAACTACGTACCCACGAAGAAGTGGGTCAATGCCGGTCAACACTTCGCGGCGATCGCCGCCGCCGGCCCGCTCGTCGGGCCTGTGCTCGCAGCCCAGTTCGGTTATCTGCCAGGTTTCATCTGGCTGCTCGTCGGTGCCGTTGTCGGCGGCGCGGTGCACGACACGGTCGTGCTCTTCGCGTCGATGAAACACCAGGGCAAGTCGCTCTCCGAAGTCGCCAAGGCCGAACTCGGCCCGGTCGCCGGCTGGAGCACTGGCCTGGCGATGCTGTTCATCATCACGATCACGATGGCCGGTTTGTCCATCGTCGTCGTGCATGCGCTGGAACGCAACGCCTGGGGCACCTTCGCGGTCTTCATGACGGTGCCGATCGCGATCGCGCTCGGTCTGTATGAACGCTACGTCGGTTCGTCCAAGTGGGCGACCTACGTCGGTGTTGCCGCCGTCGCCGCCTCCGTCGCCGCCGGCCCGCATCTGCAGGGCACGGTGCTCGGCGAATGGCTGACGCTGCACAAGACCACGGTTTCGTGGGCGCTGCCGATCTACGCCTTCTTCGCCACCGCGCTGCCGGTCTGGATGCTGCTCACCCCGCGCGGCTACCTCTCCAGCTTCATGAAGGTCGGCGTCTTCCTGGCGCTCGTCGTCGGTGTCGTCGTCATCAACCCGACGATCCAGTTCCCGGCGCTGACCGAGTTCATCCACGGCGGTGGCCCGATCCTGAAGGGTTCGGTCTGGCCGTTCATCTCGATCACGATCGCCTGCGGTGCCATCTCCGGCTTCCACGCCTTCATCGGCTCGGGCACCACGCCCAAGCTGGTCGACAAGTGGAGCGACATCCAGACGGTGGCCTTCGGCGCGATGCTGGCCGAGTGCCTGGTCGCCGTGATGGCCCTGATCGCCGCGACCTCGCTGCACCCGGCCGACTACTTCGCGATCAACTCGACGCCTGAAGTCTTCAAGACCCTGGGCATGACGGTCGTGGACCTGCCGCACCTGAGCCAGGAAATGGGCATCGACCTCGTCGGCCGGACCGGCGGTGCCGTGACGCTCGCCGTCGGCATGACCTACATCTTCACGAAGATCTCGTGGTTCACCGACCTGGCCGCGTACTTCTTCCAGTTCGTGATCATGTTCGAGGCCGTGTTCATCCTGACGGCCGTCGACTCGGGCACCCGCGTCTCGCGCTACCTGATCCAGGACCTGCTGGGCGACTTCTTCCCGGCGATGAAGAAGCTGGACTCGGTTCCGGCCGCGATCACCGCCAGCGTCATCGCCTGCGTGCTCTGGGGCTACCTGCTGCTGTCCGGTGACATCGGCTCGGTCTGGGCGCTGTTCGGGGTCTCCAACCAGCTGATGGCTTCGATCGGTCTGATGATCGGCGCGACCATCGTCCTGCGGATGGCGGCCAAGCGCCGCTACGTGCTGACCTGCCTTGTTCCTCTGGCGTACCTGTTCGTGACCGTCAACTATGCCGGTTACTGGATGATTACTAACGTATACCTGAACAGCGCAGCCAAGGGCTACAACGTCTTCAACGGGGTTATCGCCTCGGTGATGCTGGTTCTCGGCGCGGTCATCATGGTGGCCTCGGTGAAGCGCTGGCTGGTTCTCTGGCAACAGCGCGCCACGTCCAAGGCAATTCCTGCCGACCTGAGCCCGGCGCAGGCCTGACGACTAGATAGAACGGTCGAACGCCGTTCCGACAAAAAAGGTTCCGGCCGACCCGGCCGGAACCTCCACGAAACGCCTACAAGCAGTTTTCGCCAGAAGGATTGAAAAATGAACACGATGACCATCATCAGTAGCCGCGCCGACGCCTGGGAGGGTTTTGCCGGCGGTCACTGGGAAACGGCGGTCGACGTCCGCGATTTCATTCAGAAGAATTACACCCCGTATCCCGGCGACGCCGCCTTCCTGGCCGGCGCCACCCCCCGCACCCTCGGTCTGTGGCAGACGCTGCAGGTCCTGCTGAAGCAGGAACAACAAAAGGGCGTGCTCGACGTCTCGACCGACCGTCCGTCGACCATCGTCGCCCACGACGCCGGCTACATCGACGCCGAGCGTGAACTCATCGTCGGCCTGCAGACCGACGCCCCGC
>NZ_NRRU01000125.1 GCF_016583785.1 Rubrivivax gelatinosus
CGCCAAGCCGGCGCAGCCGGCCCAGCCGCCGCGCGCCCGCGCCGAAGCCGAGCGCCCCGCCGCGCCGCCGCCCAAGCGCGACGACGGCGATTGGGAGACTTTCTGACGCCGCGTGACACATGCCACGACGGCTGCCCCTCAACTCGTCGGCGTCATGGCCGATAACTGGAACGACGCCCTCCCGAAGGACAAGACCATGGACATGCTGACCGAAGTTGCCCCCGCCGCGCGCACCGAGCGCTCGCACACCGCCATCGCCTCGCGAGGTGCCGCTGCCACCGAGGGCCAGGCCGGCGGCGAGTTCCTCACCTTCCGTCTCGGCGGCGAGGAGTACGGCATCGACATCCTGCGCGTGCAGGAGATCCGCTCCTACGAGCCGCCGACGCGCATCGCCAACGCACCGTCCTTCATCAAGGGCGTGGTCAACCTGCGCGGCGTGATCGTGCCGATCATCGACCTGCGCCTGAAGCTGGGTTGCGGCAGCGCCGAGTACAACGGCTTCACCGTCGTCATCGTGCTCAACGTGCGTGGCCGCGTCGTCGGCGCCGTCGTCGACTCGGTCTCGGACGTGCTCGAACTGAACCGCGAACAGATCAAGCCGGCGCCGGAGCTCGCCTCCAGCATCGAAGCCAACTTCATCACCGGCATCGGTGCGGTGAAGAACGGCGACGCCGAACGCATGCTGATCCTGGTCGACATCGAGGCGCTGATGAGCAGCGCCGACATGGGCCTGATGGACGCTGTCACGCACTGAGTCCGGACGTACGAGGCCGGAAGGCCTCGTTCGCCGGACTCAGGCCTGAGCGCGATTTCACGCGCGAAGGCTGAGCCTGGACGTACGAGGCCGGAAGGCCTCGATCGCCTGGCTCAGGCCCGAGCGCGATTTCACGCGCGAGGGCTGAGTCCGGACGTGCAGGGCCGGAAGGCCTTGCTCGCCGGAAACTCAGGCTCGAGCACGATTTCACGTGCGAGAGCTGAGCCTGGACGAGCGAGGCCGGAAGGCCTTGCACGCCTGACAGCAGGCCGCATCCCGCCGCCGACTCGCGGCGCGGGCACGTCGATCAGGGGCCCGGGCCGCTGACAGCAGGGCCGCTGCCAGGGCGCCCGTGCGACGTCTCCTGCCGAGCGCCGCAACACGAATGTCCCGATGACGAGCAACAGCTCCCCTCGCCCCGGCTCGATCGCGCGCCGCGTCTCGCTCGCCGGCGGCCTCGGCCTGGCCGTGGTCCTGAGCGCTGCCGCCGGCCTGCAGACCTGGGTCACGGTGCGCAACGCGAACGAGGCCAACGTCGAACGTTTCGGCGAACGCGCCCAGGCCATCGCCGACATGGCCGAGTCCTTCGATGGCGCCGCGCGCACGATGGCCGACAAGCTCTACGGCTCCTTCGCCGCCAGCCTGCCCGGCCCCTACGTGCTCGGCGCGCGCGGCCTCGCCGCCGGCGGCGTCGAACTCGACGGCGTGTTCGAGCCTGTCGACCGCTTCGCCGCGCTGACCGGCGGCGTCGCCACCATCTTCGCCGCCCAGGGCGAGGACTTCGTGCGCATCTCGACCTCGCTGAAGAAGGAGGACGGCACGCGTGCGGTCGGCACGCCGCTGGGCACGCAGCACCCGGCCTACGCCGCGCTCAAGGCCGGCCAGCCCTACGTCGGCCCGGCACAGCTCTTCGGCAAACCCTACATGGCGCGCTACGAGCCGGTGCGCGACGCCGGCGGCCGCATCGTCGGCGTGCTCTTCGTCGGCTTCGACCAGAGCGGCTACCGCGCCAGCCTGCGCCGGCTCGCCGGCGAGGCCCGCCTGGCCGACACCGGCGGCATCGTCATCGTCGACCCCAAGAGCCGGCCGGAAGACGCCGTCTTCATCGCCCACCCCGACGCGGCCAATGCCAAGGTGCTCGAGGCCCTGCCCGCCGCCGCGCCGCTGCTGGCGGCGCTGGGCGCGGCCGCTGCCGACACCCGGCTGCCCTCGCCCGGCCTCGTCGACCGCCAGTCGGGCGACACCTGGGTCGTCGCGCGCAAGGTGCCGGCCACCGGCTGGCTGGTGCTGGCCGAGGTTTCGCAGACGCACGCGATGGCCGCCACCTGGGCCGCGCTGCGCCCGTTCTGGCTGCTGCTGGCGCTGGCCGCCGGCGGCCTGGGCGTGGCGCTGTTCCAGGTGCTGCGCAGCTGGGTCGCACGGCCGCTGCAGGATCTGGCGCGTGCGGTCGAGGCGGTCGCCGCCGGCGACCTGACGCGACATGTCGAGAGCACGCGCAACGACGAGGTCGGCGAACTGATACGCGACGTCGAGGCGATGCGGCTGCGCCTGGGCCAGACCCTGAGCACCGTGCGCCAGTCGGCGGAGTCGATCGATACCGCGTCGTCGGAGATCGCCGCCGGCAACGTCGACCTGAGCCAGCGCACCGAGCAGACCGCCGGCAGCCTGCAGCAGACCGCCTCCAGCGTCGGCCAGCTCGCCGGCAGCGCACGCCACAGCGCCGACGCCGCCGCCCAGGCGCGTGAACTCGCCGGCAACGCCGCCAGCGTCGCCCAGCGCGGCGGCGCCGTCGTCGGCCAGGTCGTCGCGACGATGGATGAAATCAACGCCAGCTCCAAGCGCATCGCCGACATCACCGGCACCATCGACGGCATCGCCTTCCAGACCAACATCCTGGCGCTGAACGCCGCCGTCGAGGCCGCCCGGGCCGGCGAGCAGGGGCGCGGTTTTGCGGTCGTCGCCGGCGAGGTGCGGCTGCTGGCGCAGCGCAGCGCCGAAGCCGCGCGCGAAATCAAGTCGCTGATCGGCGCCAGCGTCGAGAAGGTCGACTCCGGCGCCCGCCTCGTCGGCGACGCCGGCGCGACGATGGCCGAGATCGTCGCCAGCGTCGAACGCGTCAGCACGACGATCGCCGAGATCTCGGCCGCTTCGGGCGAGCAGCACCGCGACATCGGCAAGGTCAACGAGGCGGTCGCGACGCTGGACCGCATGACGCAGCAGAACGCGGCGCTGGTCGAGCAGTCGGCTGCGGCGTCGGAGTCGCTGCGCGAACAGGCACGCACGCTGTCGCAGGCGGTCGCCGCGTTCCGCGTCGCGGCCGACTGATCGCCCCCAGGGCCCCGCGCGAACCGGGGCCCGGCTCGTCGAGAGCACGAAAGTTCGCGTGAGAATCTGATTTCGATCACAAGAACCAACGTGCCCACCGCACAGCCACCCGCGAACGCGGCCGATGTCGCCATCACCGGCGACATCCGAGCTGCGCAGGTCGCCGAGCACGCCTCGGCCGTCACCTTCTCGGTGCTGGGCAGCGCCTGCGTCGCGGCATTCGTGGCCTGGGCGATCCACGCCAGCGTCGCGCCGCTGGCGCTGGGCGCCTGGACGCTGGCGCTGGCGCTGGCACTGGCGCTGCGTCAGGGCCTGCTGCTGCAGTACCGGCGCGAGCCGCGGCCGGCCGACCCCGGGCGGCGGCTGGCATGGTTCCGGGCCAGCATCTTCGTGCACGGTGTGGCCTGGGGCGTGATCGCGCTGCTGCCGGCCGCCGGCGACCACGACGCGCTCGAGCTGCTGATGGCAGCACTCGCCGGCATGTCGACCGCGGCGCTGGTGCTGGGGCAGTTCGACCGCATCGTCGGTTTCGCGTTCGCGCTGCCGGCGATGCTGCCGGTCACGCTGCGCCTGCTGGCCGAAGACAAGCCGGCGGCACAGGCGCTGAGCCTGGGCGTCGCCGTCGCCGCGCTGCTGGGCATCTACGGCATCGTCGCCGCCGAACGCGCCTGGCGCCAGCGGGTCGCGCTCGCCACCGCGCGCCGCGACGAGCAGCGCAGCCTGGACGCCGCGCGCGAGAGCGAAGCGCTGCTGCGGCTGATCTTCGACCACGTCGACGAAGGCATTGCCGTCGTCGGCGCCGACATGCGGCTGCGCGCTTTCAACCGCCGTTTTGCCGAGATCACGCGGCTGGACCCGGCGCTGGCGCGCGTCGGCACGCCGGTGCGCGAGCTGCTCGCCAGCCAGGCCCGCGCCGGCCGCCTGGGCGGCGGCGGCGACGCCGAGGCCACCGTCGCGCGCTGGATGGGGCTGCTGCAGGCCGGCGGCCACGCCACCACGGTGCGTTCGCTCGCCGACGGCGGCACGATCGAGCTGCGCCGCAACGCCACGCCCGACGGCGGCTTCGTTGCCGTCGCGGTCGACATCAGCCGGCGCCTGGCCGCCGAGGCCGCACTCGCCGAGAAGCGCCGCATGCTGGCGCTGCTGCTGGACGCCACGACCCAGGGTTTCTGGTTCTTCGACAACGACCTGCGCACCACCGACGCGAACCCGGCGCTGTGCCGGCTGCTCGGCGTCGAACGCGCGGCGCTGCTGGGCCGCCGGCTCTACGACTTCGTCGACGCCGACCAGGCCGAGATCGTGCGCGAGCAGGCGCGCCGCCGCGACGCCGGCGAAGCCGGCCGCTACGAGCTGCGGCTGCGCCGCGACGACGGCTCGCCGGTCTGGTGCGTCAACCACGCCACGCCGATCCACGACGAATCGGGGCACAAGACCGGCTCGGTGTCGGTGCTGTCGGACATCGGCGAGCTGCGCCGCGCGACCGAGCTGCAGCGGCGCACCAGCCAGCTGCTCGAGGAGAAGTCGCGCATCCTCGAGGCGACGCTGCAGAACCTGCCGCAGGGCGTGCTGACCTTCGACGAACAGGGCCGGGTCGTGGCCTGGAACCCGCGCCTGGTCGAGCTGACGGGCGTGACCGAGGCCTTTCTGCAGCGGCGGCCGCTGCTCGCCGAGTTCGTGCGCTGGCAGATCGACAACGGCCGCGTCGGCCCGGCGCCGGGCGAGGTGGACCAGCAGGCGCGCGCGTTCATCGAAGTGGCGCTGCGCGGCGAGATCGACCGCCTGCCCGCGGGCTACCAGCGCACCGACGCCGACGGCCGCACGCTGCGCGTCGACACCTTCCGCAGCCCCGGCGGGCCGGTGGTGCGCACCTTCACCGACATCACCGCCGCGCTGCGCGCCGAGCAGGTGCTGCGCGAGAGCGAGTCGCGCTTTCGCCTGCTGGCCGACGCCGCGCCGGCGCTCGTCGTCGTGCGCGACAGCGCCGGCCGGCCGGACTGGATCAACCAGCGCTGGCTCGAATTCACCGGCTGCGACGCCGCCCAGGCGCTGGCCGAGGACTGGGACCTGCGCCTGCACCCCGACGACGTTGCCGCCTGCCGCAACGCCTTCGAGGGCGCGCGTGCGCCGGGCCGCAGCTTCGCGACCGAGTACCGCCTGCGCCGCGCCGACGGCAGCTGGGGCTGGATCGCCGACACCGGCGTGCCGCGGCTGGCAGCCGACGGCCAGCTCGAAGGCTGGGTGCATTACGGCTGGGACATCACCGCGCGCAAGGCCGCCGAGGCCGCGCTGATCGCTGCGCGCGACGAGGCCGAACGCGCCAACCGCGCCAAGTCCGACTTCCTCTCGCGCATGTCGCACGAGCTGCGCACGCCGCTGAACGCGGTGCTGGGTTTCGGCCAGCTGCTCGAGTCGGAGGCATCGGAGCCGCTGACGACGCTGCAGCGCGAACGTGTCGGCCAGGTGCTGCGCGGCGGCCGCCACCTGCTGGCGCTGATCGACGAGGTGCTGGACCTGGCCGGCATCGACGGCGGCACGCTGCGCCTGCGGCTGGGGGCGGTGGACGCCGGCACGGCGGTGGCCGAAGCCTGCCGCGCGGTCGCGCCGCTGGCGGCCGAACGCGGCGTGCAGCTGGAGGCGCCCGCGCTGCCTTCGCCCGGCAGCGTGCTCGCCGACGGCGCCCGGCTGCGCCAGGTGCTGTCGGGGCTGCTGAGCAACGCGGTCAAGTACAACCGCCGCGGCGGCCGGGTCTCGATCGCCTGGCGCGAGGACGGCGAGCGCCTGCGCCTGGAGGTGCACGACGACGGCCCCGGCATCGCGCCCGACGACCAGCCGCGCATCTTCCAGGCCTTCGAGCGCCTGGACGGCGGCCGCGCCGCCGCCGACGGTGCCGGCGTCGGCCTGGCGCTGGCCAAGTGGCTGGTCGAGGCGATGCACGGCCGCATCGGCCTGGACAGCGCGCCCGGCGCCGGCTGCACCTTCTGGATCAGCCTGGAACGTGCCGACGCCGGGCCGGCGCCGGCCGCGCCGCGCACCGTGCTCTACGTCGAGGACAACCACGTCAACCAGCTGCTGATGCAGGCGATGCTGGCGCGCTGCCCGCAGATCGAGCTGCTGCTGGCCGACGACGCCCAGACCGGTCTGCGCATCGCGACGAGCCAGCGCCCGGCGCTGGTGCTGCTGGACATCCAGCTGCCCGACGCCGACGGCTTCGAGCTGCTGCGCCGGCTGCGCGCCCAGCCGCAGACCCGCAGCCTGCCGGTGCTCGCCGTCAGCGCCGACGCGATGCCCGACAGCATCGCCGCCGCACGTGCCGCCGGCTTCGCCGACTACCTCACCAAGCCGCTCGAGCAGGGCCGGCTGATCGAGGCCATCGAGCGCGCGCTCGCCGCGTCTTGATCTAGGAGTCTGGGCGGCAGAAGCCGGCCGTGGCCGATGCCGCGGGATCAAGAGCGTGCCCCGGGGTCCGGCGTATCAACCGCGAGCAGGCGAGCGCCGGTGAAGCGCGGTCAGCCATCGTCAGACTGACTGGAGCCTCCCTCGCGGAGGGAGGCTGGAGGGTGCCGTCAAACAAGCTGGAGCCCATTCCCGGAGGGGGCTCGGGGGAGCCGTACGTTCAGCCGCAGGCTAGGCGTCTGCGCGGCTGCAAGCCGCCCAGACGCCTAGCCCGCCGTCGCGCGGCGCAGGGTCTCGACGACCGGGCGCCGCAGCACGTCGCGCAGGCCCCACCAGCCCGCGGCCAGCGCCAGCAGCGCACCGGCTGCACTGCCGGCCAGCGGCACCCAGGGCGAAGGCTGCCAGGCGAACTCGAAGGCGTAGCGCGCCAGCGCCCAGCCGACCGCGATCGCCGCCACCGAGGCCAGCAGCCCGGCGAGTGCTCCGACGCCCAGCAGCTCGGCACGCTGCACCTGGGCCAGCAGGCGGCTGCCGGCGCCCATCGCGCGCATCACCGCGAACTCGTGCGCGCGCGACTCTCGTGTCGCCGACACCGCGGCGAACAGCACCACCAGGCCCGCCACCAGCGTGAAGCCGAACAGGAACTCGACCGCGCGTATCACCTGGTCCAGCACACCCTGCACCTGGGCGATCGAGGCCGAGACGTCGACTGTGGTGATGTTCGGATAGGCGCGTGCCAGCGCGTTGTCGAAGCCCGGCGTCGCCGGCGCGCGGAAGGCGCTGATGTAGCTCGCCGGCAGGTCGGCCATCTCGGCCTGCGGGAAGATGACGAAGAAGTTCACCCGCATCGAACCCCAGTCGACCTTGCGCAGGCTGGTGACGCGGGCCTCGCGCTCGATGCCGGCGATGTCGAAACGCATGCGGTCGCCGAGCTTCAGGCCCAGGGTCTGGGCGATGCCCTCCTCGACCGAGACGGCGTCGGCTTCCTCGGGCGTCCAGCGGCCGGCGACGACCTCGTTGTGATCCGGGCGCGCGGCGGCATGGCTGAGGTTGAACTCGCGCTCGACCAGGCGCGCCGCACGTTCCTCGGCGTAGTCCTCGGCGCTGACGGCGCGGCCGTTGATCGCCACCAGCCGGCCGCGGATCATCGGGTACCAGTCGTAGCGCTGCACGCCGGCCTCGTCCAGCGTGCGGCGGAAGGCCTCGGCCTGGTCGGGCTGGACGTTGATGACGAAGCGGTCGGGAGCGTCCGGCGGCGTCGCGTTGCGCCAGCTGGCGACGAGGTCGGTGCGCAGCAGCACCAGCAGCACCAGCGCCAGCAGGCCGACGGCCAGCGCCGAGACCTGCAGCACCGCGAACGCCGGGCGCGCGGTGAGCTGGCGCGTCGCCAGCACCAGCCAGCGCGGCGCGCCGGCTTCGGGCACCAGGCGCCGCAGCAGCAGCACCGCGAGCCAGGCGCAGAGTGCGAAGACCAGGATCGCAGCGGCGAACCCGCCGACCGCGATCAGCCCCAGCTTGGCGTCCGAGGCCACCGCCAGCAGCAGTGCGGCGAAACCGCCGGCACCGGCGGCCAGCACCAGCAGCGACGCGGGCTTGAGCGCGCCGACGTCGCGCCGGATGACACGCAACGGCGGCACCTGCGCCAGCTGCAGCACCGGCGGCAGGCCGAAGCCCAGCAGCAGCGTCATGCCGACGCCGACACCGAAAGCCGCCGGCCACAGCGACGGCGGCGGCAGCTCGGCGTTGACGAGACCGGCCAGCAGCCAGACGAAGACGTGGTGCACCGCCCAGCCGACCGTGACGCCGGCGGCGCTGGCGGCCAGGCCGAGCGCCGCGAACTCGAGCGCGTAGGCGCCGGCGATGCGGCGCTGCGCCAGCCCGAGCACACGCAGCAGCGCGCAGTCGTCGAGGTGGCGGGCGGCGAAGTCGCGCGCCGCGATTGCCACCGCCACCGCCGCCAGCAGTGCCGCCAGCAGCGCGACCAGGTTCAGGAACTTCTCCGCCCGGTCCAGCGTCTGGCGCATCTCGGGGCGCCCGCTCTGCAGCGACTCGATGCGCACGCCGCGCAGCGGCGCGGCGTGGATGCGCTCCTCGGCCTGCTGCACGAACTGGCGCACCGCGGCGTCGCGGCCCTCGGGCGCGGCGACGGCGAAGCGGTAGTTCAGGCGGCTCGCCGGCTGCACCAGGCCGGTGGCGGCGAGGTCGCTCTCGTGCAGCATCACACGCGGCGAGAAGCTGGTGAAGCCGGCGCCGCGGTCGGGTTCGAGCAGGATCACGCGCGCCACCGTCAGCGTCGCGTCGCCCAGCTGCAGCGGCTGGCCCGGCGCGAGCTGCAGCGAGTCCAGCACCGCGGCGTCGACCCAGACCGTGCCCGGCTTCGGGCCGGCAGCCAGCGTCTCGCGGCCCTCGCCTTGCAGCGCCTTCAGCTGCAGCGCACCACGCAGCGGGTAACCGTCGCTCACCGCCTTCACCGCCACCAGCCGGCTGGCGCCGCCGAGCGCGTCGGGCGCACGCGCCATGCTCGGGAACGAGACGCTGCCGGCACTGCGCAGGCCCAGCGCCGCGGCGCGCTGCACCAGCTCTGCGGGCGTCGGCCGGTCGCTGCTGACGAGCGCGTCGCCGCCCAGCAGCTGGCGCGCGTCGCGCGCCAGGCCGCCGTTGAGCCGGTCGGCGAAGAAGCCGACGGCCGTCAGCGCGGCCACGGCCAGCATCACGGCGAAGAACAGCAGGCGCAGCTCGCCGGCGCGGAAGTCGCGCAGCGTCTGCCGCCAGGCGAGCGCGGAAATCGAGGCTTGCATGGGCCTCACGGTACCCGAAAGCCCTTGAACGACGCGTGCAAGCCGGCTGAACCCGGATGCGGGGCCGGGCTGCTGCAATCGAGACATGAACCCGCTGCCCCCGCTCTTCCTGTCCCACGGCTCGCCGATGACGGCGCTGGAACCCGGCGCCGCGGGCGGTTTCCTGCACCGCCTGGGCCCGGCCCTCGACACCGCGTTCGGCCGGCCGCAGGCCATCCTCGCGATCTCGGCGCACAGCCTGACGCGTGTGCCGGTGCTGGTGGCCGGCGCCCGCCACGAGACCATCCACGACTTCGGCGGTTTCCCCGACGCGCTGTACCGGCTGCGTTACGACGCACCCGGCGCGCCTGCGCTCGCCGGCCGCGTGCAGTCGCTGCTGGCGGGCGCCGGCATCGCCGTGCACCGCGACGAAGCCGGCGGCCTGGACCACGGCATCTGGACGCCGCTGCTGCACGCCTATCCGCAGGTCGACCTGCCGGTGCTGCCGCTGGCCTGGCCGCCGGGCTGGAGCGCGGCGCAGCTGTTCGCACTCGGCCACGCGCTCGCGCCGCTGGCCGCCGAAGGCGTGCTGGTGCTGGCCAGCGGCAGCATCACGCACAACCTGCGCCGCATCGTCGGCGCGATGCAGGCCGGCGCGGTGGACGCACCGGCGACGCCCGAGAGCACGGCTTTCCGCGACTGGTTCGCCAGCCGCGGCGCGGCCGCCGACTGGGCAGCGCTGCTGGACTGGCGCGCGCAGGCGCCCTACGCCGCCTTGATGCACCCGACGGACGAACACCTGCTGCCCTTCTTCGTCGCCGCCGGTGCCGCCGGCGACGCGCCCGAGGCGCGGCGCGTGCACGCCAGCATCGAATACGGCGACCTGGGCATGGACGCCTACGCCTTCGGTCCGCAGGCCGCTCGCCTGGAGCAAGCGCTGGCGGGCTGAAAACACCCGCTGCGGCCATGGCCTCGGCCGGCGCGGCTATCGTCGCGCCGTCGCCAAACGGGGAAACCGCATGATCGCCGCGATCTGGATCGTCACCGCCCTGCTGCTGGGCCTGTGGTCGCTCGGCGCCTGGGGCGTCTACACGCTGCTGCAGGCGCAGCCGGGCTGGATCGGCGAGCTCGGCGAACTCGTCGACCAGGTGCCGTATGCCGCGGTCATCGACCGCTGGTTTCCCGGCTGGCAGGAGCTGCTGCGGGCGCTGCTCGAGCTGACCGAGAGCACGCTGGGCCTGCTCGGCGGCGCCGCGCCGCTGATCGTCTGGACCGCCTGGGGCGTGGGCGCCGCCGGGCTGGCCGTCGCCGCCGGCGGGTTGACGCTGATCGTCAAGCTGCTGAGCCGCGACAAGCCGCGCGCTGCGGCCTGATCAGGCTGCGGCGAACACCGCGTCGAGCTCGCGCTTCCAGCCCGCCTTCTGCTCGGCGGGCACGAAGCTCGCCTCCAGGCTGTTGGCCGCCAGCGTGTAGGCGGCGTCGCGGCCCAGCGCCGGGTGGGCGTCGAAGACGGCGCGGTAGTTGTCCAGCAGGTAGCCGCCGAAATAGGCCGGGTCGTCGCTGTTGATCGTCACGCACAGCCCGGCGGCCAGCATCTCGGGCAGGCGGTGCGCGCCCATGTCGGGGTAGACGCAGAGCTTGACGTTGGACAGCGGGCACACCGTCAGCGGCACGCGCGTGGCCGCCAGGCGCTGCACCAGCGTCGGTTTGTCGACGCAGCGCACGCCGTGGTCTATGCGTTCGACCTGCAGCAGGTCGAGCGCGGTCTCGATGTACTCGGCCGGGCCTTCTTCGCCGGCGTGGGCGACGAGGTGCAGGCCGAGTTCGCGGCAGCGCGCGAACACGCGTGCGAACTTCTCCGGCGGGTGGCCCCGTTCGCTGCTGTCCAGGCCGACGCCGATGAAGAGGTGGCGGTAGGGCAGCGCCTCTTCCAGCGTCGCGAAGGCCTCGTCTTCGCTCAGGTGGCGCAGGAAACACAGGATCAGCGACGCGCTGATGCCGAGCTCGGCGTGCGCACGCTGGCAGGCGTGGTGCAGGCCGACGATGACGGTCTCGATCGCCACGCCGCGCGCGGTGTGTGTCTGCGGGTCGAAGAAGAGTTCGGCGTGCACGACGCCGTCGGCTGCGGCGCGTTCGAAATAGGCCCAGGCCATCTCGAAGAAGTCGGCTTCCTTCAGCAGCACGCTGGCGCCGGCGTAGTAGATGTCGAGGAAGCTCTGCAGGTCGCTGAAGGCGTAGGCCGCACGCAGCGCCTCGACGCTGGCGTAAGGCAGCACGACGCCGTTGCGTTCGGCCAGGCGGAAGATCAGCTCGGGCTCCAGCGTGCCTTCGATGTGCACGTGCAGCTCGGCCTTGGGCGCGGCGCGCAGCAGGGCGGGCAGGGACATGGGGCTCTCTCGGTTTTGCATTGGGGCGCGACTGTACGCGCCGCCTACGACATCTGTCGTATTGGCCGGCGAAGCCCCGCTCCCGACACTGGCCCCAGTTCAACCGGCCGCCCGGCCACCTGGAGGGGTCCACCACATGGCTACTGCCAACCGCCGCAGCTTCGTCCTGCAAACCGTCGCCGCCGCCGCGTTCGCCGCGGCCGGCATCGGCTCCGCCCACGCCGCCGACACCATCAAGGTGGGCGTGCTGCATTCGCTGTCGGGCACGATGGCGATCTCGGAGACGGTGCTGAAGGACACCATCCTGATGGCCATCGACGAGGTCAACGCCAAGGGCGGCCTGCTCGGCAAGAAGCTCGAGCCGGTGGTCGTCGACCCGGCGTCGAACTGGCCGCTGTTCGCCGAGAAGACGCGCCAGCTGATCGGCAAGGACAAGGTCTCGGTGATCTTCGGCTGCTGGACCAGCGTCTCGCGCAAGAGCGTGCTGCCGGTGGTCGAGGAGCTCAACGGCCTGCTCTTCTACCCGGTGCAGTACGAAGGCGAGGAGCTGAGCAAGAACGTCTTCTACACCGGCGCCGCGCCCAACCAGCAGGCCATTCCCGCCGTCGAGTACCTGATGAGCAAGGACGGCGGCGGCGCCAAACGTTTCGTGCTGCTGGGCACCGACTACGTCTACCCGCGCACGACGAACAAGATCCTGCGCGCCTTCCTGCACAGCAAGGGTGTCGCCGACGCCGACATCCTCGAGGAGTACACCCCGTTCGGCCACTCCGACTACCAGTCGATCATCGCCAAGATCAAGAAGTTCGCCGCCGAAGGCAAGAAGACCGCGGTGGTCTCGACGATCAACGGCGACTCCAACGTGCCCTTCTACAAGGAACTGGGCAACCAGGGCCTGAAGGCCACCGACGTGCCGGTGGTCGCGTTCTCGGTCGGTGAAGAGGAGCTGCGCGGTGTCGACACCAAGCCGCTGGTGGGCCACCTGGCGGCGTGGAACTACTTCATGTCGATCAAGAACCCGACCAACGCCGAGTTCATCAAGAAGTGGTCGGCCTACGCCAAGGCCAAGAACATCCCGGGCCACAAGGACAAGCCGCTGACCAACGACCCGATGGAAGCCAGCTACATCGGCTTCAACATGTGGGTGCAGGCCGTGACCAAGGCCAAGAGCACCGACACCGACAAGGTGATCGCGGCGATGGCCGGCCAGACCTTCAAGGCGCCCAGCGGCATCCTGAGCAAGATGGACGAGAAGAACCACCATCTGCACAAGAGCGTGTTCATCGGCGAGATCAAGGGCGACGGCCAGTTCAACGTGGTCTGGAAGACGCCGGGGCCGGTGAAGGCGCAGCCGTGGAGTCCGTACATCCCGGAGAACAAGGGCAAGAAGGACGAGCCAGTCGTCGCGACCAAGCCCTGACGGAACACGCTGCACGGGCTCCCTCCCCCTCTCCCGCTGGCGGGAGAGGGTTGGGGTGAGGGTGGTGGCGTGCCGCGAGCCCTCACCCCCCGCCCTCTCCCGCCTTGCGGGAGAGGGCGGGGGG
>NZ_NRRU01000126.1 GCF_016583785.1 Rubrivivax gelatinosus
GGTCCAGCAGGGGGGTGACGCGGACTCGGCCGGTGAGGAGGTCGTCGGAGAGGCCTGTCCGCGTCAGCTTCAGTTTCTCCAAGTACTGATCTTCTGAATCTATACGCTGTTCCACAGACCGCATGCGAGCGACGATGCGTCGCTGCTCCTCTGCGGGTGGGGTCGGAAATCGCAGCCCCATCAAGATGGCGCTGCTAGCGACATCTCGTCCAGCTGAATTCACCATCGATCGAACCTGTTGCTTCACTCTTGTATCAAACGAGAGTGCGGCCTGCAGAAATTCGGGTTCCATGCGATTTGAGTTGACCGAGATCCGCATGAAATTCGAGGACATGATCCAGCCGCGCTCGGACTCCCCGACTACAACAGATCGTCCGACATCAGCTACTCGGGAGAAGGCAATGTCACCAGGAATCAGCTCGAAGTCAGCCAGAGACCTTGCGGTCTTCTCGCTCACATACAAGAGCTCTTCGCGCAGAAATCTGCCGACCCCCAGTGAACCGATGGTGACGACCGGTCGGCCTGATTCCGTGAAGTGCTCTCCCTTGAGGGAAGACCCGAAGGGGCCGGTCCGCAAAACGGGCCTTTCGGGCGTCGCAACGTCGGCGAGTCCGAACGCCTGCCATTCCTTCGGAATCCAGCCGAGGCGCGATTCCTTATAAAGGCTCGGTTCTTGGCTCCGCGGCGGGCGCAGCTCGCCGTTGGTGTCGATTCCTCGCGTCAGCAGGTCGTGCAGCAGCCCCTGCTTGACCTGCTTGAGCTTCTCGATGATCGCCTCGGTCTGGCGGATGGCGGTGGCGAGGGTGTCCAGAACCTCCGTGATGCCTCTCTGCTCGTCAAGAGGTGGTAGTTCAAGCTGCAGCGATTCGAGGATTCCCTTTGAAAGGCCCCCCCGTCCGCCGCCTGACGACCTCGCCCTTAGTTCCTCGTAGCGGCGATTGAGGTTATGGAAAAGGTACGTCGTGTGAAGACGCTCTTCATCACCTCGAAGCAACGCGATTGACTGGTTGGTACTCAGTTCGCAAAGGGTGAGCGCGGCAGTGCCTCTCGTTTTGCCCTGTCCCGCAAGTGCAATGGCCACTGCGGGTGGCGGAACTAGCGTCGCATTGGAGGCGGCGAGCCCCGCTGCAGTAATTCGGCCGGGAACGTCATGAACTCTGCGAAGATGAACATCTCCCGAGGACATCCATGGAATAACGCCACCCCAGTAGTGGGGCACATCGGTTGACGGTGTGCCTCCAAGGGTGCATGTCGCAACCTGGCCGAGCTTGGACGGCGCCCATGATTGGACCGAGCTTCCGATGGTCGACTTAGACATAGCCAAGGGCTCCAACGAATCGCTGCAGCGCTGAAGCCGCTGCAGCGCGCTCGCGCTCGATGTCCGCCAGCGTCACCTGGTACTTGTCCCACCAATTCTCCAGCGCCGACACGACCTGCTGCCGCTGCGTCGCGACGTAGCGCTCCAGGATCACCTGCATGTCGTAGCGCAGGATCTGCAGCAGCAGCGCCGCCGCGCCGGCTTCGTCCAGTGCGTCGACGGCTTTGTCCAGCCGCTGCGCGAAGCTCTTCTGCTGCGCCTTGATCTGCTTCTTCAGCGTGGCGAGCTGCGTTTTCCAGGCCTTGATCTGCGCCTCGTCGACGGCCGGCTCGTCGTCGTCGGCCTCGGCGTCCTCGCCGTCGTCGGCCGCCTTGTCCGGCGTCGCCGCCTTGATCTGACCGTCCAGCTCGGCCCTGCGCGCCTGCAACTCGGCCAGCGCTGCGACGAAGTCGGCCATCAGGAAGCGCACCAGCTTGTGGTCCAGCGGGTCGCTCTTGCTCTGCTCGTCGTCCAGCGCGGTCAGGATGCTGCTGCGCCAGGCGTCGACGACGCCGAGCGCGCCACGTGCCATCAGCGTCATGAACTCGTACTTCGCGTCCTCCCAGAAGCCGGCGACGATGCCGCGCACCGGGTAGCGCCCGAGCAGCCCCACCGGCTCCAGCGCGGCGCTGAAGCTCTTAAGCAGCTCGTGACGCAGGCCGACGAAGGCCGTGCCGGTGCCGGCGCCGGCCAGCGCGGTGATGCGCGGGCTGTGCGCCTGCCACCAGGTCTCGAAGGCCTCGCGCACCGCCTGTTCGCGCGCCAGCAGCCCGGCGTGGGTCTCGACGGCGGGCTTGATCGCCTGGCGTGTCGTGATCTCGGCGCGGAAGTCGAAGTAGGCCGCGTCGCGTTCGACGAACAGCGCCATCGGGTCCAGCCCGTGCGCGTCGAACAGCGCCGCCTGGGCCTGCACCTCGGCCTTGGGCACGCCGCCCAGCAGGTGGGCACGCACGTCGTGCGGCTCGGGCGGCGGCGCGTTGTCGGCGTAGCGGCGGATGTTCAGGTTGAAGTCGTTGTCGCGCAGCGTGGCGGCGGGAACGACCGCGCTGAAGCCCGGCAGCTCGGCGAAGTGCTCGAATGTGTGCACGATCTTCTCGATGTGCTCGGGCAACAAGTGGTTCTGCGCTCGGCCCTCGAAGTACTCGCGGTCGGCGTTGACGAACAGCACCTTGCCCTGGCGCTCCGCCGGCTTGCCGCTCTCGTGGCTGCGGCGCTGGCGCAGGACGAGTACGCAGGCAGGGATGCTGGTGCCGTAAAACAGGTTGGCCGGCAGGCCGATCACGGCCTCCAGCAGGTCGGCCTCAATCAGCGCGCCGCGGATCGCGCGTTCCTCGCCGCCGCGGAACAGCACGCCGTGCGGCATCACGGTGGCAACCATGCCGCCGTCGCGCGTCACTGCCAGCATGTGCTGCAGGAACATCAGATCGGCCTTCTTCGAGCCCAGCGGCACCGCGCCGTAGCGGAAGCGCTCGGGGTACTTCGGCGCCCAGACGGGCTGCCCGTTGCGGTCGGTATCGGCCGTGCCCCAGTTGATCGAGAACGGCGGGTTCGACAGCACGCGGTCGAAGTGCATGAGATCGGTGCCGTTGTCGTGCTGTGGCGCTGCCAGCGTGTCCTCGTTGCGCAGGTCGGCGTTGCGGATGCCGTGCAGCAGCATGTTCATGCGCGCGATCGACCAGACGGTGCCGTTGGCTTCCTGGCCGTACAGCTCGGCGCGGCCGCTGTCGCCGCCATGCTCGTCGATGTACTCCTTGGCCAGGATCAGCATGCCGCCCGATCCGACACAGGGGTCGTAGATGCTGTGTCCCTCCTCGGGCTTCAGCAGCCGCACCATCATGCGCACCACCGAGCGGGGCGTATAAAACTCGCCGCCCTTCTTGCCGGCGCTGTCGGCGAACTGCGCGATCAGGTACTCGTAGGCGGCGCCCAGCAGGTCGGGGAACTCGAAATCCTCGTTACGCAGCCGGTGCAGGTTGAAGTGGCTGATCAGCGCGCGCAGCTTGATGTCGGGGATCTTGCTCTGCCCGACCTTGCGCGAGAAGTCGATGTGTTCCAGCACGCCGGAGAGGCTGGAGTTGTTGCTCTCCAGGCCGCCGAGCGCGCGGTTCAGGTGGCCGCCGACGTCGTCGTGGGCGTGGTCCACCAGGTAGTGCCAGCGCGAGGTGAGCGGCACGTAGAACGACTCGCCGTACCAGCGCTTGGCTTCGGCCTGCTCCACGGCTTCGGCGCGGGAGTAGCCGGCGGCCAGCTGCTCGGCGATGACCTGCTCGCGGTGCTGCTCGAAGACGTCGGAGCAGCGCTTCAGGAACAGCATCCCGAAGATGTATTCCTTGAACTCCGAGGCGTCCATCTTGCCGCGCAGGATGTCCGCGGCCTTGAAGAGATGTCGTTCGAGCTGGGCGAGGGTCAGGGGCATGGGGCAAGCGGGGGACGTCGGATCTCGGGTCCGCCGCTCAGGGCCGGACCGGCAGCCGGCGATTGTCAGCCGGACGACGGTCCCCTGCCTGCCCGCCCGTCATCCGGGCTGCAAGCCGCAGTTGTGTCCACGCCTGTGTCCATGAGCGCCGCGCCAGCGGCGAGATCGCTGTCGTGGCGCGGACTTGCGACTCAACGGCCGGTTCTGCATCGGAAAGTAGTTCGCGCTGGGCGGCGCGTTCCGCGATGGACCACGGATCACCCAGGCGCCGCGGACGGCGCCGAGTAACGCCCCGGGACCTCTTGCGCGACGCCGTCGAAGGTGTAGCGGAAGCGGTACTCGAGGCGGGCGGCGGTGCCGCCGCCCTCCCGGATCAGGTCCGCCGGCACGACGAAGCGGAACACGAGCGCGCTACCGGCCACCGGCTCCGGCCCGGCTTCAGGCGGCAGCTCATGCCAGCCTGCCCCACCGCCAGCTGAGCGCAGTTGCAGACGCATCTTGTCGAATCGCCCCGCGGCGGGGCCGCCACCGCCCCACACCAGCACGCGCAGCATGATGCGCACGCGCCCGTCCGGCAGCGTTGCCGGTGCTTCATCCTGGTAAGCGCCGCCGCCGCCGGCCTGGAAGAACAGGCCCGGCAACAGCAGCCAGGCCGCCAATGCCAGCAGAGCCAACACCACGGCGGCGCCAAAGGCGGGAGCGCGGCGTCGCCCCTCCGTGTCCATCGCCGTTCAGGCGGGGCGTCGCGCCAGCACCTCTTCGTCGCCGCGGCCGAGCGCCGCGGCCACTTTCAGCTGCCACTCGTCGTTCACCTGTCTGGTCTTCATGATCAGGGTCCCGTGGCGGCGCACGCGACGCCACGTTCTGCGGCTGGTCGGAAGGAAGCACCGAGTCTTTTTCGATGCGGTGTCGGCGTCAACGAATGCCATCGGCGTGTCTAGGGGGCGCGGTGCGGTCGCGCGCTCGCGGCTCGGAGTGCCATGGCTCTGCGGCTCGATGTCGCCCCGAAACGAACACGCCGGCCTCCTTCCGCTGGACGAGCCAGCACCATCCCGGCACGTTGACGCGGCTCGCCCGCGCCACTGCAATCGACGGCGGCGCCCGAACCGGGCGGGAGGTGCAACGGCAATGTCGATCGTGATGCGCGGGTGGTTCTGGGCGGCCGGGTTCTTCAGTCTTCAGGCCGTGGCGGCCGACCTGCCGGTCGCGCCAGTACAGCCGGTGCTGCAGACCCACTACGGCGTGCAGGTCGCCGACCCGTACCGCTACATGGAGGACACCGCCTCGGCTCCGGTTCAGGCCTGGATGAAGGCGCACAGCGAGCACGCCCACCAGGTGCTGCAGGCGCTGCCCGAACGGGCCGCGTTCCGCGCCCGGCTGGAAGCGCTGGAGCGCAGCGGCAGCGACAGCGTCACGCGCGTGCAGCAACGCAACGACGGCAGCCTGTTCTATCTGAAGCGCGGGCAGGCCGACGACCAGTTCAAGCTGATGCTGCGCGCGCCGGGGAGCCGCGACGAGCGTGTGCTGCTCGACCCGATGACGCTGCGCCTGCCCGACGCCAAATCGGGCCAGCCGCAGGCGATCAACCTGTTCAGCGCGTCGCCGGGCTCGACCCGGGTCGGCGTCGTCGTGTCGGCCGCGGGGTCCGAGGACGGCCATCTGTTCGTGCTCGACGTGGCCTCCGGCCGCACGCTGCTGGGCCCGCTGCCGCGTGCCGGCTTTCCGAACTGGCAGGACGAGAGCCGGTTCGTGATGAGTCGCCGGCACGCCCCCGGCCCGGGCCGCACGGCGCAGGACAAGTACCGCGACTCCGAACTCGTGCTCGTCACGCTGGCGGCAGGCGATCAGCCGGCACACGAGGAGGTCCTGCCCGGCCGCGCCTGGCCCGGCCTGAACCCCGGCCGCGACGGCGACGTGCTGGTGCGCGCCATCCCGGGCACGGCGCAGGCGCTGGTGCTGGTCGGCAACGGCGTCGCCAACGAGCTGGCGCTCCACACCGGACCCTGGTCGCAGCTGCGCGACCCGGCCGCACGCTGGACCCCGGTCGTCGGCGTGGCCGACGGCGTCGTCGACTACAGCGTGCGAGGCTCGACGCTGTACGCCGTCAGCCACCGCGGCGCGCCGCGCAAGCAGGTGCTGGCTTACGACCTGACGCAGCCGCAGCAGCCGCCGCGTGTGCTGCTGGCCGCGTCCGAACGTGTCGTGCAACGTGTGATCGCCGCGCGCGACGCGCTCTACGTGCTGGCGCGCGAAGGCAATGTCGGCGTGCTGCTGCGCCGCGCCTACCGCGACGACGCCGTCTTCGAGCCCGTGGCGCTGCCTTTCGCTGGCCAGGTCTACATCGACACCGGCTGGGGCCGCGACGCCTTCGCCGCCGAACAAGACGGCCTGATCATCGGCCTGCAGAGCTGGACCCAGGGCCTGCGCTACCTGCGCCTGCGGCCCGACGGCAGCCTCGCCGAACTCGGCCTGCCGGTGCTGGCCGCCGAGGATTCACCCGCGGACCTGAGCACCACCGAAGTGCTGGTGCCCAGCCACGACGGCGCGCTGGTGCCGATGAGCATCGTGCACCGCCGCGACGTCAGGCTCGACGGCCGCAACCCGGTCTGGCTGACGGCCTATGCCTCCTACGGCTTCACGATCGAGCCGGGTTTCCGGCGCGAGCGTCTGGCCTGGCTGGAGAAGGGCGGCGTGCTGGCATTCGCCAACCCGCGCGGCAGCGGTGTCTACGGCAACGACTGGTACCTGGCCGGCAAGGGCATCCACAAACGCAACACCTGGCTGGACGTCATCGCCTGCGGCGAATACCTGGTCACCCGCGGCTGGACCAACCCACGCCAGCTTGGCTTCAGCGGCCGCAGTGCCGGCGGGCTGCTGGCCGGCCGCGTGCTGACGGCAAGGCCCGACCTGTTCGGCGCCGTCGCTCCGGGCGTCGGCGTGCACGACATGCTGCGCTTTGAGGCCGAGCCCAACGGCCCGCCGAACGTGCCCGAGTTCGGCTCGGTCAGCACCGAGGAAGGTTTCCGCGGCCTGCTGGCGATGAGCCCGTACGCCCACGTGCAGGACGGCACGCGTTACCCGGCCGTGCTGCTGACGCACGGCGTCAACGACCCGCGGGTCTCGGTCTGGCAGAGCCTGAAGTTCGGCGCCCGGTTGCTGGCGGCGCGCGACGGCGACTCGCCGGTGCTGCTGCGGCTGAACTACGACTCGGGCCACGGCATCGGCGACACGCGCGCGCAGCAGCTCGACGAGAACGCCGACACCTACGCCTTCTTCTGGCACCACCTGAGGCGGCGCGACTGAAAGCGCGGCCTCAGCTGCCCTCGAAGCTCACCAGCGTGAACAGCGGCAGCCCGGAGTCGCGCAGCCGCTGCGAGCCGTGCAGCTCGGGCAGGTCGACGATGGCGGCGCCTTCGATGACCTCGGCGCCCAGGCGCTCGAGCAGCTTGCGCCCAGCCATCATCGTGCCGCCGGTGGCGATCAGGTCGTCAATCAGCACGACGCGGTCGCCGCGCTTGACGGCGTCGGTGTGGATCTCGACGGTGGCCGAGCCGTACTCCAGCTCGTAGGTCTCTTCCACCGTCGTGAAGGGCAGCTTGCCCTTCTTGCGGATCGGCACGAAGCCGACGTTGAGCTCGTAGGCGAGCACCGAGCCGATGATGAAGCCGCGTGCGTCCAGCCCGGCGATGGCCGACGGGCGCACGTCGAAGTAGCGATGCACGAACTGGTCGATCAGCACGCGAAAGACGCGCGGGTTCGACAGCAGCGGGGTGATGTCGCGAAATTGAACGCCCGCTTCCGGCCAGTCGGGCACCGTCCGGATGTGGGTCTTGATGTATTGCTCCGGGCTCATGGCGCGGGATGATAGGCGTGCGTGCCGCGGCCTTCGTCCGGTGCCATGACGGCGATTGACGTGGAGCAAGAGGCGATGACGGCAGCGCCGGGCGCGCCGGGTCTCAGCCGCGCAGCAGCTTTTCCTCGGCCAGCGCCAGCGTCTCCGGGATGCCCGAGAGCACCAGCGTGTCGCCAGCGCCCAGCAGCGTGTCGTCTTCGGGTTTGGCCGACACGCCCGATGCGCGCCGGATCGACACCACGCTGACCTCCAGCGCGCCGAGCGCCAGGTCCGACAGCCGCTGGCCGATGCTGGCGGCCGCCGGCGGCAGCGTCACGCTGGCCAGCCGTTCCTGCAGCAGGTCGCTGGCGCTGTCGTCGTCGGCGCCGTGGAAATAGCCGCGCAGCAGGCCGTAGCGTGCATCGCGCGCGTCGCGCGCCAGCCGGATCACCTTGCGCATCGGCACGCCCACCAGCGCCAGCGCGTGGCTGGCGAGCATCAGCGAACCTTCGATCGCCTCGGGCACGACCTCGGTCGCGCCGGCGGCACGCAGCCTCTCCAGGTCCGAGTCGTCGATCGTGCGCACGATCACCGGCACCGCCGGCGCGTGTTCGCGCACCAGGCGCAGGATCTTCAGCGCCGACGGTGTGTCGGGGTAGCTGACGACCACCGCGTTGGCGCGTGCCAGGCCGGCGGCCATCAGGCTCTGCAGCCGCGCGGCGTCGCCGAAGACCACGCTCTGGCCGGCGGCAGCGGCCTGGCGCACGCGGTCCGGGTCCAGGTCCAGTGCCATGTACGGGATGTTCTGGGTGTCCAGCATGCGCGCCAGGTTCTGGCCGCTGCGGCCGTAGCCGCAGATGATCACGTGCTTCTCGGTGCGGATCGCACGCTTGGCGATCGAGGTCAGCTGCACCGACTGCATCAGCCAGTCGCTGGCCGCGAGCTTCATCACGATGCGGTCGGCGTGCATGATGATGAAGGGCGTGGCCAGCATCGAGATCACCATGCTCGCGAGGATCGGGCTGACCCACTCGGGCGCGACGAGCCCGTGGTCGGCACCCAGCGTCAGCAGCACGAAGCCGAACTCGCCGGCCTGCGCCAGGTAGAGCCCGGTGCGCAGCGCCACCCCGGGCGCCGAGCGGAAGGCCCGCGCCAGCGCCGCGACGAGCGCGAACTTGGCCGCCACCGGCACCGTGGTCAGCAGCAGCACCAGCAGCCACTGCTCGGCCACCGGATGCCAATCGAGCTTCATCCCGATCGTGATGAAGAACAGCCCCAGCAGCACGTCGTGGAAGGGGCGGATGTCGGTCTCGACCTGGTGCTTGTATTCAGTCTCGGCGACCAGCATGCCGGCGACGAAGGCGCCGAGCGCCAGCGACAGCCCGGCGTGTTCGGTCATCCAGGCCAGCCCCAGCGTCACCAGCAGCAGGTTGAGCATGAACAGCTCGTCGCTCTTGCGCCGCGCCACCAGCGTCAGCCACCAGCGCATCACCTTCTGGCCGCCGACGAGCAGCACCGCCAGCAGCGCCGCCGCCTTCAGCAGCGCCCAACCAAGTGCGGCCAGCAGCTGCTCGCCGCTGGTGTTCAGCGCCGGGATCAGCACCAGCAGCGGCACCACCGCCAAGTCCTGGAACAGCAGCACGCCCATCACCCGGCGGCCGTGTTCGCTTTCGATTTCGAGGCGCTCGGCCATCAGCTTGACGACGATGGCCGTCGACGACATCGCGATCGCGCCGCCGAGCACGACCGCGCCCTGCCACGACATCTGCCAGGGCAGGCCGGTGATGCCCTGGTAGGCAGCCGCCAGCAGCACGTGGCCGGCGATCGTGCCGACCATCGTCAGCGCCACCTGCGACAGGCCCAGGCCGAAGACCACGGTGCGCATGCTGCGCAGCTTGGGCAGGTTGAACTCGAGCCCGATCACGAACATCAGGAAGACGACGCCGAACTCGGCGAGGTACTTCACGCCGGCGCTGTCCTGCGCCAGCGCGAGCGCGTTCGGGCCGATGAGCACGCCGACCACCAGGTAGCCCAGCATCGGCGGCAGTTTCAGCGAGCGGCAGACCACGACCCCGAGCACCGCGGCGACGAGGTAGAGCAGGACGAGTTCGAGGGTGGTAGCCATCTAGAATCCTTCGATCCTATTCGACGCCGAACGCCCCATGACCCAGCCGCGCCCCTTCGATCCCGAACGCGCGCTCGCGCTGGCCGCTCGAACCTTCGAGATCGAGGCCCAGGCCCTGCTCGGGCTGGCGGCGCGCCAGCACGCCGGCTTTCCGAACGCGGTCAAGGCGATGCTCGAGTGCCGCGGCCGCGTCGTCGTGATGGGCATGGGCAAGAGCGGGCACGTCGGCCGCAAGATCGCCGCGACGCTGGCCTCCACCGGCACACCGGCGTTTTTTGTCCACCCTGCCGAGGCCAGCCACGGCGACCTGGGCATGCTGATGAGCGGCGACGTCGTGCTCGCGATCAGCAACAGCGGCGAAAGCGACGAACTCGCCGCGATCCTGCCGACGATCCGGCGCCTGGGCGTCACCGTCGTCGGCATGACCGGCAAACCCGAGTCGACGCTGGCGCGCCATGCCGACATCGTCGTCTCCAGCGCGGTCGACCAGGAAGCCTGCCCGCTGAACCTGGCGCCTACGGCCAGCACAACGGCGCAGATCGCCCTCGGTGACGCGCTCGCCGTCGCGCTGCTCGATGCCCGCGGTTTCCGCGAAGAGGATTTCGCGCGCTCCCACCCCGGCGGCAGCCTGGGGCGCAAGCTGCTGATGCACGTGCGCGACCTGATGCGCAGCGGCGACGCGCTGCCGCAGGTGGCGCCCGACGCCAGCTTCACCGAACTGCTGCGCGAAATGACGCACAAGGGCCTGGGCTTCACCGCACTCGTCGACGCCGAAGGCCGGCCGGCCGGCATCTTCACCGACGGCGACCTGCGCCGCCTGATCGAGCGCGGCGCCGACCTGCGCGCGCTCACCGCCGGCGACGTGATGCACGCGCGCCCGAAGCTGATCCGCGATGACGCGCTCGCCGTCGACGCCGCCGCGCTGATGGAAACGCACCGCATCACCAGCGTGCTCGTCGTCGACGCCGAAGGCCGCCTCGTCGGCGCGCTGAACTCGAACGACCTGATGCGCGCGAAGGTGATCTAGTGCCGGCGCTCCACTTCCCGCCCGAGCTGCTGCTGCAGGCCCAGGGGCCGGCCGGCGGCCTGAAGGCCGCGATCTTCGACGTCGACGGCGTGCTGACCGACGGCCGCGTCTACATCGGCGCCGACGGCGAGGGCGTCAAGGCCTTCTCGACGCTGGACGGCCACGGCCTGAAGCTGCTGCGCCAGGCCGGCATCGAGCCGGTCGTCATCACCGGCCGCGACTCGCCGGCGGTGCGCCGCCGCGTCGCCGACCTCGGCCTCCTGGAGGCGGTGTACGGCGTGCACGACAAGCTCGCGGCCGCGACCGAGTTGCTGGCGCGCCGCGGCTGGGAGTGGGCCGAGCTCGCCGCGATCGGCGACGACTGGCCCGACCTGCCGCTGCTGGTGCGCGCCGCCTTCGCCTGTGCGCCGGCCAACGCCCATGCCGAGGTCAAGGCGGTGGCGCACCACGTCACGACGGCAACGGGCGGCCACGGCGCGGCACGCGAGTTCTGCGACCTGCTGCTGGTGGCCTGCGGCCGCTACGAGGCGCTGCTGCGCGGCCACCTGCACTCGCTGGACACGGCCTGAGGCGATGAGCGTCGAGCTCCATCTGCCGGATCTTCCAGAAGTGCCGATCAGCCTCGGCGCTGCGGCGCAGCCGCCGCTGGACACGCCGCCGGCATCGCGCATGCCCTGGTCGCTGCGCCTGCGCGAGGCGCTCTCGGCCTATCTGCCGCTGCTGCTGATGGCGCTGCTGGCACTGGCGACCTGGTGGCTGGTGAAGAACACGCCGTCGGCTCCGCGCACGCCGGATCAGGCCGTGGTGCGCCAGGACCCGGACTACACGATGACCGGCTTTGCGGTCGAACGTTTCGAAGCCACCGGCCGGCTGAAGGTGCGCATCGAGGGCGAGCAGATGCGCCACTACCCCGCGACCGACCAGATCGAGATCGACCGCGTGCACATCCGCGCCATCGCACCCGATGGCCGCGTGACGCTGGCCGACGCGCGGCGCGCGCTTGCCAACGGCGACGCCAGCGAGATCCAGCTGCTCGGCGCGGCCCACGTGACGACGACCGACGAGCGCGGCCAGAAGGTGCAGATGGCCGGCGAGTTCCTGCACGCTTTCCTCGTCACCGAGCGCGTGCGCAGCCACCTGCCGGTGCGTGTGACCTCGGCCGACGGCAGCGTGTTCGAAGCGACCGGGCTGGAGTACGACCACGGCCTGCGCAAACTCGAGCTGCGGGGCCCGATGCGCGGTACCTTCGCGCCGCGCAGCTCGAAATGAGCGCGCCGCTGGTTTTCATCACCGGGGCATCGAGCGGCATCGGCCAGGCGCTGGCGCTGCGTTATGCGCAGGCGGGTTGGCGGCTGGCGCTGGTGGCGCGGCGCGTCGACGAGATTCAGGCCTGGCTGGCGGCTCAGGGGCTGGGGCCGGAGCGGGCGCTGGCGTATCGCGCCGACGTCTCGGACATCGATTCGATCGCCGCCGCCGGGCAGGACTGCATCCGGCGCCAGGGCCTGCCCGACGTCGTCATCGCCAACGCCGGCATCAGTGTCGGCATCGACACGGCCAGCCGCGAGGATATCGACGTGTTGCGCGAGACCTTCGCGATCAACAACGTCGGGCTGGCCGCGAGCTTTCATCCGTTCGTGGCCGCGATGCGGGCGCGGCGCTCGGGCACGCTGGTGGGCATCGCCAGCGTCGCCGCGATCCGCGGCCTGCCGGGACACGGCGCCTATTGCGCCAGCAAGGCGGCGGTGGTGGCCTATTGCGAAAGCCTGCGCGGCGAGTGCCGGGACAGCGGCGTGTCGGTCGTGACGCTGCTGCCGGGTTATGTCGCAACGCCGCTGACGGCCGCGAACCCTTACTCGATGCCTTTCCTGCTGCCGGCCGAAGTCTTTGCCGAGCGCGCGTTCCGTACGATTTCGGCCGGGGTCAGCTACCGCGTGATCCCCTGGCAGATGGGCGTCGTCGCCAAGCTGATGCGGCTGCTGCCGAACCCGCTCTTCGACCGGCTGTTTGCCGGTCGCGGCCGCAAGCCGCGCCGCGGCGAGAGCAGCTGAGACCAAGCCCCGGCCGCGTGCCGGGGGCACTCGCTGGCGCCGGCGGCACGCCGCGGGCACCCGATCGACCAAGAAAAAGAGGGCACCCGGGCCATCGGCCCGTCGCCCTCTTTTCGTATCTTCAGCAGTGCCGGCGCGACAGACGCGCCGGGTGCAGACGATCAGTAGCCGCTGCTGCGGCCACCGCCGCCATAGCCGCCGCCGCTGCCGCCACCACCGTAGCCGCCGCCACCGCCGCCGCCACTGCGACCGCCGCCGCCGTA